>NZ_SADD01000003.1 GCF_004005565.1 Lujinxingia sediminis
TTTACGGGGCGATTCTGGCTCTAGCGCTCTCCAACCGCCTACTCGAATATCTGCGTAAAAAAGCTCGTGGACGAGCGATGCCGACGACCCGCTTTGCGGAGGTTTTTCGCACGCTCTCATACCAGCTGCTTCTGGAACTCACCGCACATCGCCGTCAGGAAAAGACCGACCTCTTCGCGATGCTTCTTTACGAGGCCATCGATCCAAACCTGATACGGGGGCGTTCGAGCGACATTCTTTGGGATTTGTGAGGTGTTAGAGAATGAGTGTTTATGCGGGTTTGAGGCTTAAGCGAACACGGATGCATGTCGATGACAAAGACGTTCTTCGCAATCAGTACTGCCGTTATCGTCGTCGTCTATTCCATTGTTGCAGATCTCAAAGACAATGTCGGAAAACGCGACCTCTTGTCCCGCTCGCCCCTCATCATCAGCTCCGCTACATGCGCTGATTAATAACGCCGCGACGCAAATCAAAACCCTTATATAGACTCTCACATTGGCCCTTTGAGTTTGCGCCAGACTGCGCAGTTTGGGGTACATAAAGAGAAGGACACTACCTATTTCCTTACCTGAGCGCAAGATCTGCAGCCGGACATGTTGATTATCATTGCGGTGACTTTTTTCCTCATTCTTTGTTTTGGGGGGCATCTTTAGAGTCGCACGCTGTGCGGGGGTGGCGCAACTGCTAGTTTAGACTTTTTGTGGTTATCGTTATAGAACTGGATTATACGTATAATCCAGTCAGTAAGCGTTCAGCACACCGTGCTTTTCGATTCGTTTAAGCGAGCCTGAGCGCCGACGCTGCGACTTCACCACGAAGCACTTCGACTGAAGCGGTGATACAATCAAGCAAGTTTCGACCTGCTGGCGACAGGTTTCGGCGACGGTCCTGGCGACGCCGATTACAGCCGTTTTTGACGAGATGATGGGCATCGCGTGTCCTGCAGCCTCCTACGTCAGCGCCTTCGTCTTTTTGCCACAGCGCAATCCCTCCCAGCCCCTAAACAAAAACCCCTCGCCGCATCCGCGGCGAGGGGTTTGTCGATCAGGCCAGAAGTCCTGATTCTATGCGGCTGAGAGGGGCATCACCCCTCCGGGTCGCACTTACGCGACATCGAAGCGGTCCAGGTTCATGACCTTGCTCCAGGCCGCCGCGAAGTCGCTGACAAACTTCTCGTCGGCGTCGTCGCAGGCGTAAACTTCGGCGATGGCGCGCAGCTGGGAGTTGCTGCCAAAGATCAGGTCGGCGCGGGTGGCCGACCACTTCACCTCGCCGGTGCCGCGGTCGCGGCCTTCGAAGCGGTAGCCCTTCTCGTCGGAGGCCTGCCACTCCAGGTTCTGGTCGAGGAGGTTGACGAAGAAGTCGTTGGTCAGGGTGCCCGGGGCGTCGGTGAAGACGCCGGCTTTGTCGCCGCCGGTGTTGGCGTCGAGGACGCGCATGCCACCGATGAGCGCGGTCATCTCGGGGGCGGTGAGCGTCATAAGCTGGGCGCGGTCGACCAGGAGCTCTTCGGCCGAGCGCTTGAGGCCTTCGGTGTAGAAGTTGCGGAAGGCGTCGGCTTTGGGCTCAAGCGGCGCGAAGGAGTCGGCGTCGGTCTGGGCCTCGGAGGCGTCGGTGCGACCCGGGGTGAAGGGCACCTCAATGTCGTAGCCGGCGTCTTTGGCGGCCTTTTCGACCGCGGCGCTTCCGCCCAGCACGATGAGGTCGGCCAGCGAGACGCGCTTGTCGTCGGATTGGGCGTTGTTAAAGCCGGTCTGCACCTCTTCGAGCACCTTGAGCACCGTGACGAGCTCGGCGGGTTCGTTGACGGCCCAGTCCTTCTGGGGGGCCAGGCGAATGCGCGCGCCGTTGGCGCCGCCGCGCTTGTCGCTGTTGCGGAAGGTCGCGGCCGAGCCCCAGGCTGTCTTCACCAGCTGCGGGATGCTCAGGCCGGAGTCGAGGATCTTCGCTTTGAGGTCGCTGATGTCGTCGGCGTTGATCAGCGTGTGATCGACCGCCGGGACGGGGTCCTGCCAGATGTACTCTTCGCTCGGAACTTCCGGCCCCAGGTAGAGCGAGGTCGGACCCATGTCGCGGTGGGTGAGCTTGAACCAGGCTTTGGCGAACACGTCGGCGAGCTGGTCGGGGTTCTTGTAGAAACGCTCGGAGATCGCGCGGTAGGCCGGGTCCATGATCAAGGCGAGGTCGGTCGTGGCCATCATCGGGGCGTGACGCTTGTCGGGATCGTGGGCGTCCGGCACGGCATCACTTCCCGCCCCATCTTTAGGGATCCACTGGTTGGCGCCGGCCGGGCTTTGGGTGAGCTCCCACTCGTATCCAAAGAGCGTCTCGAAGAAGCTGTTATCCCAGGTCGTGGGCGTGGGGGTCCAGGCCCCTTCGAGGCCGCTGGTGATGGTGTCTCCCCCCTTCCCGCTGCCGAAGCTGCTCTTCCAGCCCAGGCCCATCTCTTCGATACCGGCCGCTTCCGGCTCACGACCGACATGCGCGGCGTCGCCGGCGCCGTGGGTCTTACCGAAGGTATGGCCGCCGGCGATCAATGCGACCGTCTCCTCGTCGTTCATCGCCATGCGGGCAAAGGTCTCGCGGATGTCATGGGCCGCTGCGACCGGGTCGGGCTTACCGTTGGGGCCTTCGGGGTTGACGTAGATCAGGCCCATCTGCACCGCGGCCAGGGGGTTGGACAGCTCGCGCTCGCCACTGTAGCGCTCATCGCCCAGCCACTCGGTCTCGGGGCCCCAGTCGATGTCTTCTTCCGGCTCCCACACATCGGCGCGGCCGCCGGCAAAGCCCGCGGTCTTAAAGCCCATCGACTCCAGCGCGACGTTGCCGGTGAGGATCATCAGGTCGGCCCAGGAGATCTTGCGGCCGTACTTCTGCTTGACCGGCCAGAGCAGACGACGCGCCTTGTCGAGGTTGGCGTTATCCGGCCAGCTGTTCAGCGGGGCGAAGCGCTGGGTGCCGGACGTGGCTCCGCCTCGACCGTCGCTGATGCGGTAGGTCCCCGCGCTGTGCCAGGCCATGCGAATCATGAGGGGACCATAGTGGCCGTAGTCGGCTGGCCACCAATCCTGCGAGGTGGTCAAAACCTTCTCGATATCGGCTTTGACCGCCGCCAGATCCACACTCTTGAACTCCGCGGCGTAATCGAACTCCTCGCCCATCGGGTCCACAGAGCTGGTGTTCTGCACCAGAACTTTCAGGTTGAGCTGATTCGGCCACCAGTGCTTGTTGGCGATCGATCCGGTCGGCCGGGGGCCGGTGGAGCCGTGCATCACAGGACACTTATTCGCGTTCGCGTTCTCGGACATGGCCTCTCCTGATGGGGATGGTGGAATGATGGTTTTGCGGGGAGCGTCGACGCCTGCTGCGTCGGGCCCCGGTGACGGAGCTTGTTTTAATCACCCGTCGTGCATAAGACAAAGATATTGTAGGCATACCTCCCATAACTTCAGGTTACTAAAATGCTGCCCACGCTTCGCCAACTCGAGTACATCGTGGCCCTGGCCGACACCGGACAATTCGTGGAAGCAGCGCGCGTATGTTCGGTCAGCCAGCCCGCACTTAGCAAGCAGATCCGCGAGGTGGAGGAGCTCCTGGGCGTGGAGCTCTTCGAGCGGGCTCGCCCCCGGGTGCTCTTGACGGGAGCCGGCGAGGAGGTTGTGAAACGGGCGAGGAGCCTCTTGCTGGAGGCAAAGGAGCTGGTGGACGCGGCGCAGGTGTTTGCGGGTGCGCGCCAGGGCACGGTGCGCCTGGGTGTGATTCCCACCATCGCGCCCTACGGGCTGCCCGGTCTGCTGGCGAAGTTTCGCCGCATCTACCCCGAGGTGGCCTTTGCGATCGAAGAGCTTCAGACCGACGACCTTTTGCGGGAGCTACGCCAGGGAGCGATCGACCTGGGCCTACTCGCGCGCCCCTTTGACGATCAGGGGTTGAGCGGGCCGGACCTGATCGTGGAGCCCTTTGTGCTGGTGGCACCCGCCGGCCATCCGCTGAGCGCACCGGAGCGCATCGCTACCGACGAGATCGCCGGAGCCAGTCTGATTTTGATGCAGGATGGCCATTGTTTGAGGGATCAAGCGATGGATGTGTGTCGGCTGGCGGGAAACCCGCCGGCGACGACCGTGACCGCGGCCAGCGTGGCAACGCTGGTGCGCATGGTCGAGAGCGGGCTGGGCGCGACGCTTTTGCCGGCCAGCGCGCTGAGCGCGGAGGTGCGCCCGGGCCAGGATCTGGTCGCGCGCAGTTTTGGCGACGACCCGCCCGGGCGCACGCTGACCCTTCAGTGGCGCGCCTCATCGCCGGCGCACAGCTGGTACACCGAGCTTGGCGAGGTGCTACGCGAGCACTACCTGACCCTCAACGCCACCATGCCCGAGGTCGGAGGACCGCGCCCCGTGCTGCGCTCCCCGGGCTCGGCGCAGGGAGCAACGCCTGAGACGGGGCTCTGAACCCGACCTCTTCAAACGCACTCCCCGGGCCGCCCTTTGATGTGCGCTCCCCGGCGACACCCTACTCCGGTACTTCACTCAGCGGGCGCTGCGCTGCATGCAGTGGGCGTTGCGCTCCACCAGATCCGGGCGCCGGTGCAGCCACTCCAGCACGCGCCGGCAATCCACAATGTCGCCGGGGCGGTAGAGCGCGTCGTAGATCTCGCGCAAGAGCGCGTAGTCTTCGGGATAGTCCATCGTCAGCCGAAACCCGGAGCAGAGCGCCGGATCGGGATTGAGGTAGTCGACCGGGTAGACCCGCGGTCGCTCTTTAATAAAGAGCGTGACGTGCTCGCGCTCCTCGGGGCGCATCGCCAGAAGATGCGCGTCGACCAGCGCGCTCACCCGGTAAGCCTCACTGCCAAATCCTAAGGTGAGGCCGGTGCGGGCAAAATGCCCGTCGACGCCGATCGCGTCACTCTGCAGAAGATGGCCCAGCATGCGCTCGAGATGCTCCACGCAGACCAGCGGTGAGTCGCCGGTGATGCGCACCACCACCTCGGCCTCGGTCTGTGCAAGCGCGAGGTAGAAGCGGCCGAGCACATCATCGCGCGAGCCGCGAAAGAGGCGCACTCCGGGGGTGTTGAGCCAATTCACCAGCGCTTCGATCGGGTCATCTTCGGGCCGATCGCTGGTGGCGATGATGATCTCGTCGATCTGTGAGACCCGCTTGAGACGCTCAATGATGTGCCAGAGGGCCGGTCGCCCGGCCAGGGGCATCAGTACTTTTCCCGGGAGCCGCTCCGAGCTCATCCTCGCCTGGACCACTGCCACCACTTTCGCTCGCTCCGTCATCGTCGCCCCCCGCCCCTTGCCCTTGATCGATTGTCAGAACCTCAACCTTCGCCGACCCGGCGTCCCTGCCAGACCGGCGCGCTTCTTTTAGCCCGGCACGCCACCGACCCCGGGTGGGTCACCGCTTAAGCCCCTGGCGAGCCGGCTGAGCGGTCGGCCCAGATCCACCATCTGACGAAGTTCCTCGGGGGTCGCGCTCAAGATATGATCGCGGTGCACTCCGCGAATCGTCTTATCGAGGGTGAAGTGCTTTTCGATAAATTGCGCGCCGCGAGCAATCGCCAGCAGGCAGCCTTCGATGCCGTGCATATGGTCGCTGTAGCCGTAGTACCCGTCCGGCTCAAAACGCTCCGGAAGCCCCTCCAGGTGCACCGGGTAGGTGGGGTAATGAGAGCGGCAGAAGATATAGCGCAGGGTGTCGGTGGGCGGCCCAAAGGGCAGGTCTTCGCCTGTCCACCAGCCCAGCGAGATGTACGTCTCGCGCCCCTGCTCAAGCACCCGCTCCACGAGCTCCGGTTTGTCGACGACGGTGCGTGAGGCGATCTTGTAGCGGCTCGGATTAAGCGGACGCGCCAGCTCCAGGGCCTCTTCGTTGATGATCGAGGCCATGAAGTCGATCTCCCACCACTCGCACCAACGCTTGAGCTGCATGGCCATATCGGGGTTGATGTGGTTGAGCTCCCCGGGCTGATCGCGCCAGCCAAACTGAAACTTGGCCACATCGGCCCCGGAGAGTTTGGCCTGGCGGATCAGCTCGTAGGCCAGATCGAAGTTCCCCTCATGGTTGAGTCCTATTTCGGCAACAAAAAGCATGGTTTCCCCTCCCTTAAGGCGCCTCAATGAGCGCCTGCAACCTGTTGATTTTACTCAATGATCACTCTGCAGCAGCCGTCGGAGGCTCCTGCCGTCGCTCGCCATCGTGTCGCAGAAGGTGGTCGAGCATCCAGCGGTCGAAGTCGCTCTTGAGCTGAAAGCTCTCCCGCCAGGGCATCACCACATGCGAGATGCTCTTGCCGTGGTAGTCGTCCGAGCGGATCGCGTCGCGCCAGACCGCGGTCACGGCACCGTTGAAGACGTAAAGCCCCTCACGCTCCAGGCGCAGCTTGCGCATCATCGCCGGGTTGAGCGGCTCCAGGCCGTCGGCACCATGCTGAAAGTGCATGTCGAAATCCTCGTAGACGCTGATCACGCTGTCGGCGTCGTAAAGCACCAGGGTGTCGAGCGCCTTGGTAATGTGTTCGGCGCGACGAAGCGGACTGTGAGCGCTGAGCACCACCACCACGTCGGGAAAGAGATCGTGGTCGGTCTCCAGACGCGTGATGGCGTCGTGCACAACCTCCGAGAGCTTGCGATCGGCCTCCGAGAGGGCCGAGGGGCGCAGCATCGCCGGGATATCGCGCGTGGCGCAGTGCTCCACCACCCGCGGGCAGTCGGTGGTGACCCAGATCGCGTCAAAACGCCCGCTGGCCCGCGCCGACTCCAGGGTGTGGTCGATGAGCGGACGGCCTCCCACCTCGCTCAAAACCACATCGGGCATGCTCTTGTAGGTGTTTTTGGCGGGCACAAGCCCCACCACCCGTGGCTTGACCGCCCCTTCGAGCTTCTCGGCCATGGAGCGCTTGATCTGGCGGCGCGCGGTAAGCAGACGATCTTCGTTGCGGCTCAGCGACTCGGGATGCTGGCGGTAGAAGAAGAGCGGCGTGGCCACCCCATCCACCGCATAATGGCGCGAGACCTTGAGCCAGAGCTCGTAGCCATCCTGGGCGTTGTGGCGCTCGTCGTAGCCGCCCAGCGCCTTGAGCACCCTGCGGCGCACCATCGTGCAGGCCCCGTGGGCCGGCAGGTCGAGCAGGCGAGCCTCGCTGCCCGGGAGCTTGCGCTGCTCCACCCCCAGAAATCGCCCCTCGGCGTCGACATAGACATAATTGGGGTAGACCAGCGCCACCTCCGGGCGACGCTCCATACGCTCGCTCATCACCAGAAGCGCCGACTCATCGAGCCAGTCATCGGCGTCCAGGCGCATGATGTATTTGCCGCGGGCCATCTCCAGCACGCGATTGGCGTTGCGCTGCAGGCCCTGCGCCTGATCATGACGCAGCACGCGGATGCGCTGCGGGTCTTTTTGCAGATAACGCTGACAGATCTCCGGCGTCTCATCGCTGGAGGCGTCATCGACGATGATCAGCTCCCAGTTCTGCAGGCTCTGCGCCAGAACACTCTCAACAGCCTGCTCCAGATAACGCCCGTAGTTATGGCAGGTGATGTATACGCTGACTAACGGCCTCTCCATCTCGCCCCCCTGCGAAAATCTTCGGTGAAGTCGGCAAATGTGCGCGTGCGTGCCTTCGATGTGGGCTCGGCAGACGACGCGCCACCGGGCCCCCGGCCCCCTCTCAGGCCGGCGCGCAACCGCCAGGGGCGCGCGCTCAAGATAAGGAGCACCAGCAGGTACATCGGCATCATCGGCACCCGGTAGCGCGAGAGGGTGCCCAGGTTGGTGGTCGCAAGCCCCACGCCCAGCCCGAAAAGCAGCACGAAGACCACGCAAAAGATCAGCGGCGGTGAGCTGCGCAGCACCCGCCACGCCCCCCTCGCCCCCAGTACCCATAAGATGCGCACCCAGAGCAGAAGCACCAGCGTGGTCTCCACCGCGTTGATAGCTGCCACCGCGTTATGCGCCTCAAAGATAAAGGGCCGAAAGAGCGAGGCCGAGATCGCCAGAGGCGCAAAGGCCAGCTGCCCCCCAAGGCTCGTGGTCGTGCCATCGCCCATGCTGTAGGAGGAGCCCCCCTGGATGCGTTCGCCCTGGTACTGCAGGTTGGCCGTCTCCTCGGCCAACGAGTCCAACGAGTACTGCGGAAAGATCTGTCCCAGGCCGATCATAGCGCCCACACCCGCCGCCCCTAAGATCGCGATCTGAAAGGGTTTTCTGGCGATCGCAACCGTACCATGGGTGGCCATGGAGCGCCGCCAGTACCACCAGAGCGCGGCGGCGGCCACCATCGGAAAAAGGATGTAGCTTTTGACCAGCGCCACAGCCACCGCCCCGGCAGCCAACCACAGAATCCCCCAGCCCTTGCCGCGGCTCCCCAGCAGACGGTGCAGCCCGTAGATCATCCAGCCTAAGCCCCCCATCGCCACCGCTTCTTTGACCACCCCGCTCGTCCAGAAGACCGCCGAGGGCACAAGCAGCGTGGCTACCATCACCTGCAAACGCAGCTCTTTGCCAAAATGCGCGCTGAAGGTGCGGTACATCGCCAGCTGGCCGCTAAACGCCACAAAGCTCAAGATCAGCCCGCAACCAAACATCGAGGAGCCGGTCAGGATCAGCAAAAAGGCCGTGATCCCGATCATCGTGGTCGTCGAGGTGCCCTCCTGACCAAAAACCTCGATGGGGATCTCGGCGGGCTGCTGAAAGATCAGACGCAGCACCTCCGGCCCCCAGCGCAGCGGGTCGACGCGGATGTAATCGGCCAGCGCTTCGCCATAGCCGTAATAGACCTCCATATCGCCGCGACCGAAGAACTCGTAGGTGAGTACGATCAGCACAAAGGCCGCGATGACATGGGCCCAGAAGCTCATCCATACAAAACGACGATCCTCTCCCGGAAGCCGGGTCTGGCCCACAAAGAGGGCAAAGATGCCGGTGAAGATCAGGATGGTGCAGGCGAAGACCTCGTTCATCGTCGGCCCACCATTGAGGGGGCGTCCATCTGTCTGAGGCCCGGCGAGTGACCGGCGGCGCGGCGACTGCGGGTGGGGTGCTGACGCTCAAGCCAGGCCTGGAACATCAGAACGTTCCAGAGTTCATAGGCTCGCGAGCGCTTCCCGCTTAAGTGTTCACGCCAGATGGCGCGCACCGGCTCGGGGTGCAAAAAGCCCTCGCGCTCCAGGCGCTCCGGACGCAAGAGCTCCTCAGCCCAGGGGCGAAGCTCGGCGCGCAGCCAGGCGTCCAGGGGCACGCCAAAGCCCATCTTCGGGCGCTCCACCAGCGCGCGGGGCACATAGCGATAGAGCACGCGCCTCAAGATATGTTTGCCATCGCGCCCCCGCACCTTCATGCCTAAAGGCAGGCGCCAGGCAAAGGCCACCACGCGATGGTCGAGCAGCGGAACGCGGGCCTCCAGGCTCACGCCCATCGAGGCGCGATCGACCTTGGTGAGGATGTCATCGGGCAGATAGCCCACAAGGTCGCGGTACATCCAGCGCTCGGCCAGGCTCGCCACCTGAGGCTCCTGCTCCCAGCTCCAGGTGCGGGGAGGCTCCTGAAGATCGCGCACCGCCCGATGGCCGGTCGGCCAGTTGGCGAGCAGGCGTCGGTAGAGATCTTCGGCGTCGGGGGTATCCAGGAGCTCGGCGAGTTTGTGGAGTTTGTCGCCGATAAGCCGAAGTCGGCCGGGGGTAAAGGGAGCGGGCTCGGGCGAGGAGGAAGACGCCCCCGGCACAAGCTCGCGTACGCCATCGAGCAGCCGGCGCACCTTCGCGCCGGGGCTGAACGCCCCCTCCCCCAGACTGGCGAAGAGCGCCTCCCACTGCCCGGGACTCAACCAGAGAAGCGCGCGCCCCACCTGCTCGCGCAGCGGCGCGGGCACCCGGCTCATGCCCTCCCAGATCGGCGGTCCCCACACATGGCGATTATAACCTCCAAAGACCTCATCGCCGCCGTCGCCGCTCAGGGCCACGGTGACCTTCTGGCGCGCGAGCTGGCTGACCAGGAAGGTGGGGATCTGCGAGGCGTCGGCAAAGGGTTCATCGTAGAGGGTGGGCAGCCGGTCGATAACCGCCAGCGCGTCGGAGGGCTCCACAATAAGCGAGGTATGCTCGGTGCCCAGAAAACGCGCCACCCGCGCGGCATCATCGGCCTCATTGTAGCGCGCTTTGGCATTCCCGATGGAGAAGGTCTGAATGGGGCGGCCGGACTGCGCCTGCATCAGCGCCACCACCGTGGTGGAATCGATGCCGCCGGATAAGAAGGCCCCCAGGGGCACATCGGCCACCATGCGCTGGCCGACGGCGCGGCGAAGTTCGCGCTCGAGCTCATCGGTGGCCTGCTCCTCATCGCCCATAAATGGCGAGCGCACCCCCAGCGCGACGACCTCCTCAGCGCGCCACCAGCGATGCTCCTCGCCGCGATCTTTGCCCGGATCGCGGATGGTGAGCATCGCGCCCGGACGCACCTTGTAGACCCCCTCGTAGATCGTATGGGCGCCGCCGACAGCCGAGCGGCTCAAAAATCCGGCCAGAGCGCGACGATCGATCTCCGGCTCAAAGCCGGGATAGTTGCGCAGCGCCTTGAGCTCCGAGCCAAAGAGCAGCACCTGCCCGTGCCAGGCCCAGTAGAGCGGCTTGATGCCCAGCCGATCGCGGACCAGATGCAGCTCGGCGCGCTCGCGATCCCAGAGCGCCATGGCAAACATGCCCACCATCTGCCTCAAACTCTCTTCAAGGCCAAAGGTCTGCACCGCCCCCAGAATCACCTCGGTGTCCGAGCCGCCCACAAGGGGGTAGCTACCGCGGGTGGCCTCGAGCACCCGGGCCTTGAGCTCGGCGAAGTTATAGACCTCCCCGTTATAAACCAGCGCCCAGCGCCCATCGGCCGAGAACATCGGCTGGCGGCCCCGATCGGAGCAGTCCAGAATCGCCAGCCGTCGATGCCCCAGCGCCAGCCCGTGGCGCCCGTCAAACCAGTAGCCCGCCCCATCCGGCCCCCGGTGGCGCAGGGCGTTGGTCATCGCAAAGATCGCCGGCTCAAAGCGCACGCAGCGCCGGTCCCAGAACCCCGCAAGTCCACACATCGATCCCCCTCCCCTCAGACGTTTCAGCTCAAAGAAACCTAACCATATTCGGGGCCTTGAGTAGTACCTGCGACCGCCGCCCTGGCGTCGCTCTGACCCGGGCCGACACCCTGTCCTCCTCAGCCCCCGTTGCTTTTGACGCACCCCGTCATTAAGTTGACAGGTGCTGGCCCGAGGGCGGCAGAAACCTGCGCACCAACCCCTTTCAATTCCACAAAAAAATCAAAGACTTATGAGCAAAAACACCTCAAGACAGGCGATGTGGGACGCGCTCGGCGAGCCCGTCGATCTTTTGATCATTGGCGGCGGGATCAACGGGGCGGGCATCGCCCGCGACGCTGCGCGTCGCGGGCTCAAGGTGGCGCTGGTGGAGGCCCGCGATCTGGCCTACGGCACCAGCTCGCGCTCCTCCAAACTCGTGCACGGCGGGCTGCGCTACCTCCAGCAGTTCGAGTTCAGCCTGGTCTTCGAGGCGGTCAGCGAGCGGCGCATCCTGCTCGACATCGCCCCGCACCTGGTGCGCCCCTTAGGGTTTCTCTTCCCGGTCTACCGCGACTCCCCCCATAACCTGCTCACGCTCAAGGCGGGGATGTGGCTCTATGAGGGCCTCTCGCTCTTTCGCTCCCCGAAACGCCACCGCAAGCTCGGGGTGCGCGACGTCGCAAAAGAAGAGCCCGCGCTCACGCGCGAAGAGCTCAAAGGCGCGCCCCTCTACTACGACTGCTCCACCGACGACGCCCGCCTGACCCTGGAGAGCGCGCTCGACGCCGCCGCTCACGGGGCGACCATCGCCACCTGGACCCGCGCCCTCTCGTTCATCAAAGACGAGGAGAGCGGCCGCATCCAGGGCGCCGTCGTCAAAGATATGCTCGGCGATGGGGGGCTCAAAGAGATCCGCGCCCACGCCGTGATCAACGCCACCGGCCCCTGGACCGATCGCACCCGCGCGTTGAGCGCCGAGCCCACCTCCACCCTTCTGCGCCCCACCAAAGGCGTGCACATCGTCGTCGACCACGCCCGCCTGCCGGTCAACAACGCCGTGGTCTGCTTTCACCCCGACGACAAACGCGTGCTCTTTGCCATCCCCTGGGGCGAACAAACCTACATCGGCACCACCGACACCGACTATAAAGGCGACCCGGGCCAGGTCTACGCCGAGGCCAGCGACGTGGAGTACCTGCTCACCGCCGCCAACGACTACTTTCCCGAGCATCCGCTCACGGCCGACGATGTGATCGCCACCTGGGCCGGGCTGCGCCCGCTGATGGCTCAGGGAAGCGCCTCGGGAGCCGACATCTCCGAGAGCGAAGTCAGCCGCGAGCACCAGATCGTGGTGGGCGAAGACGGCCTGATCACCATCGCCGGCGGCAAGCTCACCACCTACCGACGCATGTCTGCCGAAGTGGTGGAGACGGCCCTGAAGATGCTGCGCCTGGGCGATCATCTCCCCGAGACGGTGCATAATCCTCGCACCGACACCTCAGCGCTTCCCGGCGCGGCCGACTGGCCCGAGGCCGAGAGCGACGAAGAAGCCTTCGAGCTCATCGCGAAACACACTCTGGAAGCCAGCCAGAGCCAGCTCAGTGCATCCTCAGCGCGCTTTCTGGCGCAGACCTATGGCACCCGCGCCCCGGCCCTGGGAGAGCTCGTGGCGGCCGATCCGGCGCTCGGAAAACCCATCACCGAGGGCCGCCCCGAGCTTTTTGTGCAGATCGACTGGGCCATCACCCGCGAGCTGGCTGCCACGCTCACCGACATGCTGGTGCAGCGCACCCAGATCTTCTACCGGGCCGCCGATCAGGGGCGCGAGGCCGCACGCCGCATCGCCGAGCATATGGCCGGGCCGCTGGACTGGAGCGAGGAGGCGATCGACGCCCAGGTCGCACGCTACCTCCACGATGTCGATCTCTCCCAGCGCTGGCGTCGCGACTACGACGCCCTCTAAATCTTAAAGTTCCCGGTTTTTTGCATGAAAAAGGCCTGTTTTGATCCCAGAAGGATCAAAACAGGCCTTTTTTCGTGCGTATCACTTCCGGCGCTCATGCCACTCAGGGCTCGGGCACCTCGCAAATCTCTGCCGCCACACAGACCCACTCCATGTCGCCCTCACAGCGTCCGCTGGCACAGTCCGTATCCGATTCGCAGGGCTCCGAGTCTGCCAGAAGTTCGGCGCAGACGCCCTCGTCGTTGCACCTCAACCCGAAGAGGCACTCCTCATTCTCGGTGCAGCGTGCGTCGGCCTCACGGGGCGCGCCACAGACCCTGCCGGCCTCTTCGTCGAGCTGCCCCTCGCTGTCGAAGAGCGCGCCGCAGACCAGGCCGGGTTCGCAGAGCTGCGGCAGGCTCGGGTCACAGGACTCGCCATCGGCGATCAGGGTAAGTTCCATGGGCTCGGGCTCCTCGCAGAAGCCGTAGTTGCAGCGCTCACCCTCGGCGCACTCACCGCCCCCCTCGGTGCACTCGTCACCGGCCTCGGCGTAGGGCACGCAGGTGGGGCTATCACCGCTCTCGTCGCATGCTTCCCAGGGCTGGCAGACGCCCTCATCACCACAGGTATCCGGCCCGGCGGGGGTGGTGCAGCTCCCGTAGCACTGCGTAGATCCCTCAAAAGTGCACTCCAACTCGCCAGTACACTCGTCGCTTATCAAGCAGGCTTCGCCTTCGTTGCGCGTCGGCTCGAGGATCGCCTTGCACTCCGGCGGCGGCCCGTCCGTATCGGGCCTCTCGCAGTAGGTCGTGGTCAGCGCCTCGGCACAGGCGTCGGCCCCGTCGCGATCGAGAATCACGCGCCCCTCAGCCACCGCCTCAAGCAGATCGGTGAAGCCAATCAGCGAGAGCCACTCGGCCCCGCCGGCCACACAGGCCTCAGGCGAACCAAAGCGGCCGAGCTGCGTACTCAAAAAGGCCGCCGCAGGTGAGCTGTCGGCGCAGGTGTAGGCCGCCTCGCAGAAGCCCCTGGCCAGAATGTTGGCAAGGAGCTCCTCGTCCGTGAGCTCGGGCTGCGGCTCGGTATCGGCGTCCGGAGCGACGTCGGCGTCCGGAGCGACGTCGGCGTCGGGCTCGTCGTCGACATCAGGGATGGGATCGGCGTCGAGCTCGGCGTCTACGCCCGCATCCTGATCGTTGTCGCCTGAGGTGGGGGCTGCCGCGTCGTCACCACATCCCACGGAGATGGCCGCAGCCATCGAAAGCGCGAGCACGCGCATCATCCATTGCCTGGCATTCATAGGATACTCCTTAATTTTCAAGTATTCGCTGTTTTCAAGCGTCATCACATCATGTCGGAGAGGGGCCTTTCATGGCCCCTCTCCCGAAGACTCTCGCCACATCGAGTCTGCGATATCGGACTGGAAATCAAGAGACTAACGAGAAATCAAACACGCATCAAACAGGTGAACGCGCCGCGAAGCCCCCATCATCACAGGACATTCAAGGCAATTCACATACCTCGCGCACGGCACAGGTTCCGTGGTCACCACTCACATCAAAATCGTAGAAACAATACCTGCTCAAACACTCGCCGCTCTCCTGACAGGGCTGTCCGAGCGGCAGGAGCCCGCCGCAGATTGAGGATTCGCCTGGCTGCAGGGAGCCGCAACGCAGTCCGGGCTGGCAATCGCTGATCTCACTACACGTCTCACCGGCGGTCCGAGGGAGCTCACAGGAGGCGACGCTGCCATTGGCCGACGAGGTCTGACAGGTCAGCCCCGCCCGACAGAAGCTCTGATTCACGTACGAGCAGGCCTCCCCCTCATCGACCAGATTGATGGGCTCAGGCGGCGGATTGTACTGGCAATGGCCGCGCACGCATTCGTAGTCTTCGGAGCACTCGCCACCGCCCGCGGTGCACTCATTGCCGAGCTCGTAGGCCACGCACTGCGGCTCGGAACCGCTGCGATCGCAGTATGCGTCGTCACTGCAAATGCCATCATCGCCGCAGGCGTCGGCCACCGCCGGATCGACGCAGGTGCCGTAGCAGGGGGCGTCCTGCTCGTAGCTGTAGTCGCAGCGAAGCCCGGAGGCGCAGTCTTGAAGGTTGATGCAGGCCTCGCCATCGCCGGCCTGGCCGGCCATCGCCGTGCGGCAGGCCTCGGGGATCTCCAGACCGCCCCCATCGTTCTCGGCGCTGCATGCCGCCTGAGTGACGGCATCGCTGCAGGCGTCGAGCTGGTCACGATCCACGACGATGCGCCCCTCATCGACGCTGCGAATGAGCTCGGAGAGATCCATCGAGCCTGCGCCGGTGCGCCAGGCGTCGGCGCAGGCCTGGGCGTCGGGGTAACGCCCCAGGGTGATGCTTAAGTAGGCCACCTGCTCGGAGCCATCCTGACAGCTCCAGACCGCATTACAAAAACCGACGATCATCGCCCGGGCCGCAGCCTCACCGTCGGTGAGCGGGCCAACATCGCCGCCGTCGGGCTCATCAACATCGGTGTCGGGGTCGTCATCGGCGTCGGCATCGGCATCGGGCTCGTTGCCCCCGTCGGGCTCGTTGCCCCCATCCAGATCGCCGGCGTCGCCCGCGTCGGGATCGGCGTCGACATCCGGATCAAAACCGGTGTCGGGATCGCTGCCGGTATCGCGCACATCCGAGTCGGCGTCGCGCGCATCACCGGCGTCGTTCCGAAGATCGATCGTCTGACTCGGACCACAGCCCGGCGCCATCAAGCCCGTGGTGCTCAACACCAACATCCCGCAGAGCCACTTCATTCTCGACATCATCGCATTCCTCCCGCGCCGCGCGCGTTGGTGACCTCCGCGCCCTCTTCCACGCACCGCAGAGCGCGAGCGTCGGGCCGAAGTTTGACTAAAACCACCATCAACCTACCATCCTCAAAGCGCACGCGCGGTGCAAGCCCCCGATGTTGGCATGATGTAAAGCCCGCGGGAGGCCTCCGGCGCAACGCTTCGGAGCGTTTGCGCCCACGTGGCCCCCCGCCCCTTACTGCAGGGGCACCGCCAGCAGACTGGGATGATCCGAGAGCGACCACTCCACCCGGGTGCGGTAGCCGGCCGCATCGCCTGCGACCTGGTAGCTCATCGCCTCCTCAACCTCCACCGCCACCCGCTGGACCAGCCAGTCGCCCAGCTTGCCCTCCTGAACCTCTCCCCGCCAGAAGGCCGGAAGGTCCAGAAGAATGCTGGAGATCGAGCCGTTGTAGGAGCGCAGCTCAAAAAAGCCCGGCTTTAAGTTGGCGTAAGGGAACATCCGGATCTTAAAGCCCCAGTAGGGAATCGAGGCCGAGCTGGTGATCTTCATCGGCCCATCATACATCAACTCCCCGGGGCCGATCTCACGCACAATGCGACCGTGCTCATCGAGCTCGTAGGCGACCTCACCGAGGTTGGTAAAACGGGCGTTACGCGAGCCGCGAATGGTGGCTTTGGGAATGGTTCGCGAGCCGATCGAGAGGGCGTAGCCTCCCAGCCCCGTGGCGAAGTTCTCCAGGGCGGTGTCGCGCACCGCGGCCTTAAAACGATCGTAGTCGTTGAGAATATCGGCGTCCCAGCCAAAACCGCCGAAGGGAAAGCGGTGCTCTCCGTCTTCGACCATGTTGACCTCGTGGACTTTGAGCGGAGCGCCCGCGTGCAGCGCGCGCAGATCCTCGATGATGGGACCGGCACCCACGTACGAGGCCACGGCGTTGCCCGTGCCCAGGCGCAACACCCCCACCGGAGGGGCGTCTTCGCGGGCGATCTTGCCGGCTCTGACCGCCGTCTCAATGGCATTGATCAAAAACATGATCGTGCCATCCCCCCCGCCGGTGAACACCACATCGTAATCCTGCGCCAGGATGCGCTCGACGGTGGTCTGCGCCTGACGAAAGTCGTCGGTCAGATAGAGATCACGCGCCGGCACGAAGCGCTGAACCGCCTCATGGATCTCGCCGGTCCAGGCCTTGGCGCGCGCATTCAGCAGCACCGCATAGCGCCGCGGCGCCTCCATCACACGAATTCGCCCCAGGTCATGCTGCTCGGTCATGAAGCCTCTTAACGCCTGATTTTAATTCATTTTCGTCTGTACGTGCCGGGGATGACCAACGCTTCGGCCATCCCCCGGAGCTCAGCCGTGCTGCAGGTTGACCGCCCGTCCGCGACGCGAGCTCTCCTGGTAGGCCAGGGTCAGCAGCAGGAGCTGGCGGGCCTCATTGGCCCCCAGCAGCGGATCTTCTTCACCCAGGCAGGCACCGATGAAGTTGCGCGTGGCGCGCACGAAGCTGTCTTCATAGGCGGTGTTGCGCTGACCGTAGGCCACCTTGCGGCTGTCGCGACGAAGCTCCACCGGCGCCTCAAGCTGGGTGGGATCGGAGGAACGAATGATGTCGATGGTGCCGCGGGTGCCCTCCACCGTAATCGTCGCCTCCAGCGGATGGTAAGGAGTGCGCAGCTTGCGCTCGGGCGCGTAGTTGAGCGTCATCGTCCCGTAGCAGTCCTGCTGGAAATGCTTCCACATCGCCACCGTCGGCGCGTCGAGCTTCAGCCCCTCGCGGATGGCGGTCTCGGAGCGCCAGACCTCGATCTTCTCGACATTGCCGATCAAGAAGAGCGCGATGCAGAAGGTCTGATACCCCACATCATAGAGCATCGGCGAGCCGCCGGAGAGCTGTGGGTCGAATCGCCACAGGGAGGCTTCGTCTTCGATGGAGGCAAAGTCCCACACATCGCTCTGCCCTCTGGCCACGGTCATCGCCACGCGGATGCCGGTGGGCTTTCCGATCTCGCCGGCGTCGATGAGGTTACGGGCGTCGAGCAGGGGCTTGTAGAAGAGGCAGGGCTCGTAGACCTGCACGATCTTGCCGACCTGACGGGCGGTCTGCACGACCTGGTTGGCCTCCTCGATCGAAAGCGCCAGGGGGCGCTCCACCGAGACGTGTTTGCCGGCCTGCAGTGCGTCGATAACCTGGCTTGCGTGCAGGTAGTGAGGCGTGAGGATCTCGACGGCGTCGATCTCCTTATTCTCCAGCATCTCGCTGAAGTTGGTGTAATAGGCGCGCGCGCCCCAGTCCAGGGAGCGTTGAATGGCGCGGTCTTCATCGCGGTCGCACACCGCCACAATCTCCGCACGCGGGTCTTCTTGATATCCTCTGGCGTGCAGCTCCGAGATGCTACCCGCGCCTACGATACCTACTTTCAGTCGCGCCATCGACGTCTCCGCTTCGCTCTCCATCCTGAGCCACACGCGCCCGGCCTACCACAGACCTGTCAGCCGTCGCGGGCGCCATCACCCGCTCGGCCGCGCGCAATCAGGGTCGGAGAGAATCTGCCTCCTTATAAGTGAGCGCGCTCGGAATTGTCAAAACGCTATTAGCGTGGCAAGCCTGTGGAGGCATGCCCTTCGCAAGGGCTCTTTTCTACGCCTTAAGCAGACGTTGATGTCGCGCGATGCGACATCGCGAGTGACGCGGGCAAGGCGCAACGCGCAGGTGATGCTCTGGCATCGTCGAGGCTTTGCAACGCGGCACGCGGTGCTCTCGATGCCGCAGACGAACGCGGCATCAACGCTGGCTCAGGGCGTCATACTCACTCTCGGTTGGAATCTTCGATGACGCGCCAGCGCTGCACGCAATGCGACGCCCTGATGGAGTCCGATGCGCCCTTCTGCCCGGCGTGCGGTACCCGGGTGCCCGGCGCGCCGGCCTTTGACGACTTCGACGCCGAGATCACCCGCACTGAGATTCAACTTCAGAGCCCTCAGCTGCGTGCGCGTCGCGAGCCGGTGGGCAAGCAGCGGGCGCGCCGGCCCGCGCTCAACACCGAGCGCAGCAGCTCGGTGCGCACACTGCTGATCGGTCGCGATCATAGCTGCGATATTGTGCTCGACGCCCCGCAGATCTCGCGCCGCCATGTCAGCCTCACCCCGCTGGGGCCCGAGCGCTGGCTGGCGCGCGACCTGGGCACGGCCAACGGCACCTACCTGGGGGACCGCCAACGCCGCCTGACCCAGACAGAAGTCGGCCAGGACGACGTGCTCTTTTTAGGGAGCTACCGCTTTCCCTTAAGCCGCCTCAAAGAGTTTACGCGCCGTAGTGCCAGCCCGCGCTCCGGCAGCCAATTGAGCCTTCCGCCCGATAAGGCAGTCATCACGCTGGGCCGAGGCCCCGCGAACGATATCGTGCTGCAATCGCCCCAGGTTTCGCGCCATCATGCCCGTCTGGTGCGCGAGTCGGGTGGGCTTTTTCTCGAAGATCTCTCCAGCGCCAACGGCACCTTCGTGGGCGGCCAGCGTATCCGCCGCGCCCCCATTGAGCACGATCAGATCTTTAGCCTGGGCAGCTTCGCGCTGCGCCTGGATCTTGAGAAGATGCGCCTGCAGAAATCCTACCGCGGCGACATACTCTTGCAGGCCGAGAACCTGCGCATCGAAGTCCCCACTCCCCAGGGAACTCGCCGCCTGCTCGACGGCGTCTCCTTCACCGTCTACCCCACTGAAATCGTTGGACTTCTCGGCCCCTCAGGCGCCGGAAAAACCACCCTCCTCAATGCGCTGATCGCCTACACCCGGCCCTCGTTCGGGCGCACGCTGCTTAACGGCGATGAGATCTTCGCGCATTACGATCGCTACCGCGGCGCGATCGGTTATGTGCCTCAGGAAGATATCATTCACAGCGAGCTGACCGTCTATCAGTCGCTTTACTACACGGCAAAGTTACGCCTCCCACCGGATACCACCGACCAGGAGATTGACCAGCGCATCTGGCAGGTTCTCCACGATCTGGAGATCGCCCAGACCGCCGACCTGCGCATCGGCTCCCCCGAGCAAAAGGGCATCAGCGGCGGCCAGCGAAAACGCGTCAACCTGGCGATGGAACTTCTCACCGACCCCAGCCTGCTCTGCCTCGATGAGCCTACCAGCGGCCTTGCCAGCGAGGATGCGCTCAACGTCATGCAGCTTCTGCGCCGGCTGGCCGACCGCGGCAAGACGATCTTGCTGACCATCCACCAGCCCTCGCTTAAAGCCTACCGGCTGATGGACAACACGCTCTATCTGGCCGATGGCGAGCAGGTCTACTACGGGCCGGCCTTCCCCGACTCGATGCTCTATTTCAACCCGGAAGTCGAAGCCGACTCGGAGGCCGCCGAGCAGCTTTTAAGCGATCCGGGAAGTTGCATGCGTCCTCTGGTCGCCGCGGCGCGCGCCGGCGAGCCCATGGAGACCTTCGCGGCACGCTACCGGCAGAGTGGGTATTTTGAGGAGTTTGTGGCCGCGCGCCGGCGAGCCTCCGAGGAGGTTCATCTCAGCGTGGATGCACGGCGCAAGCCGCCGACCTTTGAGCTTCGCCAGCTGCGCACGCTCACCCATCGCTACCTCACCATCAAACTCAAAGATCGGGTCGGCACGCTGATCCTGCTGATCCAGGCCCCGATCGTCGCGCTCCTGCTCAACCTGGTCTTTTTCCAGGATGAGGGCGGGGTCTTCACCCGCATGGAGCATACCCCGCTGGCGCTCTTTTTGCTGGTGATCTCGGCGATCTGGTTCGGGGGCTCCAACGCCGCGCGCGAGATCGTGGGGGAGCAGGCCATCTACCGCCGTGAGCGCATGGTCAACCTCTCGATTTCGGCCTATGTGACGAGCAAATTTGTGGTGCTGGGGTTCTTCTGCCTGATCCAGTGTGTGGCGCTGCTCGCGCTGACCTACGGGCCGCTGGGATTCCACGGCAACCCGCTGATGCACCTGCTCACCCTCTGGCTCTGTGCGCTGGCGGGGCTGGCCATCGGGCTCTTGCTCTCCGCGGCGGTGCGCACCAGCGAGGCGGCCATTGCGCTGGTGCCGATTGTGCTCATCCCCCAGGTGATTTTAGGCGGGGCGATCATGCCGGTGGAGCGCATGGACACGCTCACCCGCGCGCTCAGCGCCACGACCTTTAGCCGCTCTGGTTTTGAGGCGATGATTCACACCGAAGATCGCGCTCTGGCCTACGAGATCGCGCTTGATGAGCTCCCCATGGCCACCGCCGAAATGCCCGTGGTCCTACCGCTGATGCCCCATCCTCTCGATCGTTTCTTCGGAGAGGCTCAGGCTGGCCACCTCCTCAATCTGGGGGCGCTCGGCGGCTTTACCGTCGTGCTGCTTGGCGGCGTAGCGCTTACGCTTCGTCGGCGCGACATGGATTAAATACGTGCAAACATTGCGCGACACCAAAACTTGCAGACATTTACGACGATTTACAGTCAATCCCCCTTAAAAGCAGCTGAAATTTGTCGAAAGCTTCGCGAGCATTTGCTACCATCGCCTCGACAGAGTTTGGGTTATTCCCGGTCCACGGTATTTCGCGCTACGCTGATTTTATTGCAACGCGCTCCTCACCTCACAGGGTACGAACCATGCGAACATCGCTCATAAACTGGACACTTCCCGCGCTGATCGCGCTGACCTTGCTGGCGTGTACCCCTCCCCCCGGCGAGGTCAACAACTGCCCCGAGGGTCAGGAGCGCAACCCGGTCAGCGGCCAGTGCCGCCCCGGAGGCACCGACGTTCCCGATAGCGGTGATCCGGGTGATGCCGGCGACGGCGATACCGATACCGGTGGCGATCTCAGCGATACCGATCACCCCCATGACGGCCGCGACGAGCTTCCGCCCTGGGACGACGAGAGCAATGATGGGGTGCCCAACCAGTACGACAACTGCCCCTTCGTCCATAACCCCGATCAGCTCGATACCGACGGTGACGGCGTTGGTGATGCCTGCGACAACTGCCCGGACACCTCCAACACCGATCAGGCCGCGTTTGCGACCAACCCGGTCGACGATCGCGGCATCCAGATGGGCAACGCCTGCGCCCCGGGCGTGGAGTACGTCGACACGGTGACCGACACCGATAACGACGGCACCCCCGACACGCTGGACAACTGCCCCGACGTGTCCAACCCTGACCAGGCTGACAGCGACGGCGACAGCATCGGCGACGCCTGCGATAACTGCCCCCTGGCAGCCAACGTCGATCAGACCGCCAGCCCCGGTAACCCCACCGGCCCCAACGGCCTGGTCGTGGGTGATGCCTGCGCGCCGGAGCCCGGTCAGATTCCTATCTGCGAAGAGCAGACCACCGAGTTTGAGCGCCTCGACCCCAACATCTACGTGGTCCTTGACCTCTCCGGATCGATGGGCTGGGGCCTGGGGGGCAGCAACGACAGCAGCCGCCCCAACCGCTGGGAACGCGCCACCGCCGGCATGAACGCCGTGGCCGACGAACTCCACGATGAGATGCGCTTCGGCGTCGGCTCCTTCTCCGGCGGCTGCAGCAACAGCGCTCTGACCAATCGCCTCGCCATGGGCTCGCACTCCGCCCAGTCCATCAAAAACGCCTATAACTCCCTGAGCCCCGGTGGCGGCACCCCCCTGGACTGGGCGCTGCAAAACGTGATCAACAACGACCGCGTCAGCGCCCCCTCCGATCCCCTCGACGACCAGCGCGTCAAAGCCGTGCTCGTCATCACCGACGGGGAGCCGGGCTGCGAAGGGGTTTCGGGGGCCGTCGAAAAAATCCAGGCGCTGCGTAGCCGCGGCATCCTGACCTTCGTCGTCGGCTTCGCCTTCTCCTCCAACAGCCTCCAGCAGATGGCTCAGGCCGGCGGCACCAACACCTTCTACGAAGCCTCCAACGCGACTCAGCTTGCCGACGCCGTGCGCGACATCTCCAACATCCTGGTCAGCTGCTCCTACAGCCTCGAAGACACCCCTCCGGATCCCAACCAGATCTGGGTCTCGGTCAACGGCACCTACCTGCCTGGCTCCGACCTCAGCTACAACGCCAGCGAGAACACTCTGACCCTCTCCGAGGGCGCCTGCTCCCAGATCCGCCAGATCGATGCCGAAGCCCTCGACCTGCAGATCAAGATGGGCTGCGCCAACGCCTGCGTCCCCGAGCAGCCTACCGGGCTCTGCGACATCTACTACCAGACCTGCGGCGAGCCTCTGGACTGCGAGAGCTGCTCGGCGGAAGTCTGTGATGGCGTCGATAACAACTGCGACGGTCGCGTCGACGAGGGCTGCCCGGAATGCTCCATCAACGGGTCGAGCTGTGAGTCGGACACGGATTGCTGCGGCAATCTGGTCTGCGGCAGCGAAGGCACCTGCGGCTTTGGCTGCTTCCCGACCAACGTCGCCTGCACCAGCAACGCGGACTGCTGCAGCAATCAGTGCGCGCCGGTATCCGGCTCGGAGTTTGGCACCTGCGTCATCGGCTGATGCTGGCTAAACCTCTCGCCAGATAGCCTCCAACAAAAAGCCCCGCGGACTTCGGTCCGCGGGGTTTTTTGTTGGAGGTTTGATGAAAGCTGACTTTCGGCCTGCGCGCGGCGCATCACCGGGCCGCTTTGAAGCTCTCAGGGGGTAAACACGCGCTGCATCTCCTCAAACGCACGCTCCAGGCTATCCTCGACCTTCTGGCGGGTGGCCTCGGTGGCCTCCTGCGAGGTGGACTGCAAGAAGGCGTCGGGCTCGGTGCTGTGCTCGTCCTGCGCGGGAGGCTCCGAAGGCTCAAAGCGATCGTCGAGGCATTGCGGTCCGGCGTAGAGCTCAAAGAGATGGGTGCGAATCATCTGCGCCTGCGCCTCCCGAGCGGCCAGCTCAGTCTGACGCGCCGCACGGCGCTCACTCCAGTCCACCCTCTCCTCATCGCCACTGCGGTGTGTGCCATGGTACACGGCATGCCTGGCGGCCTGGCGGCTGGCCTCAAAGGCGCGTTGCGCCACGATCTGAGCGCGCCGCTGCGCTTCGCGCTCCGCCCTGTGTTCGGCGTTGAGGCGGCGAGCACGCTCCACCCGTGACTCACTGGCGACCCCGTCGGTGTAGCGGATGGTGCCGGCAGCCCGAAGACCTCGCTCGCCATGCACCCAGATCACCTGCGATGATGTCGGAGAGCTGACCTCCCGCTCCTCACGCTCCCCCGTCTCCCATACCCCGGTCTCCCATACCCCTGTTCCCCACATCCCCATGCCCAACGCCAGGATGCCGATGGCACCGATCGCGCTGGACTGGACAAGCCAATTCGGGCTGATCATGATCGCACCTCGTCAAAGACCCTTGTCGTCCCCACCTCTCAAATATGCCCCCGACTTCCCGCGGGTAAAGCAGGCCCCCCATGACTGAGACATCCCCCGCCCCCACACGCATGCTTCTGGCCCTGGCGCTGGCTGCCTCGGTGGGGCTGTCCGCCGCGCATCTTCTGCTGACGCCCCCCCTGGTGGCGCTGGCCGGGGGTCAGGTACAGGTCGCCGCCGGAGCCTGGTTCTTTGCCCCGGCCACCCTGGCGGCGCTGGCCTTTCTGGTGGGCCAGGTGGAACTCGCTCAGGCCCGCGCAACCCCCGCGCTCCGGCCGCAACACCTCCCGATCGTCGCCGCTCTGGCTGCTCCGCTGACCCTGGGTGCGCTGTCCCTGGTCCACACCCCGGCTCGCTTTCGCCCGGCAACCTGGCTCACAGACAGCGCCACGCTCGGCCTGATGCTGGGCCTGAGCCTCGCGCTCAGCGCGCTCTTCTGGCAGGGCTCCGTCCAGCAGCACCTCTTTGAAAAGCTGCCGCCGGCGCTCCGCGCGATCGTCGTCGCCCTGCTCAGCCTTTTGCCCCCGGCGGCCTTTTTGGTGCACCCGCAGACCTCCCGGGCGCTGCTCGACGGGTTTCTCCCCGAGTTTGCACTGAGCACGCTTGTGCTGGCCCTGCTGCACGAAGCCGGACTCAGCCACCGCCTGGTCGCCCTCAACGCGCTCGTGCTGGGGGTGGGCGTCGGTGTGATCAACCACGCCCAGCTCATCTGAGCCTCCCGAGAGCGTTTTTTGCCGAAGCGTCACCACGACGCCGGGAATCGGTGCCCGGCGCGTTGCGTTTTGCTTAAAACCAACCAGCCGGTCGGTTTTTACTACGCTTTGAGACGACGACGCGTTATCCTCTTCATCTAAGAGATGTTACGCGTTCTGGCGCTGTGATTTTACACACCTTTTCCACAGGGCTCGGGACTCCAGAAATCAGGCTCGCACAGGGACAGACGGCCATGGATGCCATGCGACGACGCACCTTCCTGAAAGTCAGCGTGTTGGGCGTGCCGGCGCTCGCGCTGAGCGCCGGCACCGCTCGCGTCGGCCTGGGCTGGTACGATCAGCCGGCGTCCCCGCCGATGGCCACCCTGAGCGCGCGCGAAGTCGAGATCTGCGAAGCCATCTGCGACGCCCTCTACCCGGGCGACCACCTGGGCATGCCCCCGGGAAACGAGGTCGGGGTGGTCCAGGCCGTCGACGCGTACTTAAGCGCCATCCCCGAAGACACCGCCAATCTGCTGCGTCTTCTTTTGCACGCCATCGACGATGTCGGGCGCATGGCCACCCTGCCCCCCAGGGCCTTTCACCGGCGCAGCCGCCGCCAGCGCCAGGCCATCCTGCGCGCCTGGGACACCTCCAGCTTCGGCGCGCGTCAGGACGCCTTTAAGGCGCTCAAGATGATCTTCGCCATGGGCTACTGCGAGGCCCCCGAGGTCATTCGTGCCGCCGGCATCGACTACACCTGCGGGGATTGGCAATGATCCTCAACGCCATCACCTCGGAGCGAGCGCGACGATGACGCACCCCATCCTGGACTACTCCGCCGAAGACCATCTCGGCGACCGCCTGCAAACCTACGAGAGCTTTGAGGCTCAACAGGCGCCCGAGAAGCAGACCCATAAGGTGGACGTGGCCATTGTGGGCGCGGGGCCGGGCGGGCTGGTCTGTGCCGCGACGCTCGCTGCGGCGGGCTTGAGCGTGCTGATTGTCGAAGACGGGCGCTTCTGGCCGCGCCACAGCTTTAAGCGAAAGCAAAGCTGGGCGGCCAAACATCTGATGCAGGAGCAGGCCACGCGCGTGATGCAGGGAAACGCGTTTATTCCTCTGGCCAGCGGACGAGGGGTGGGAGGGGGCACGCTGGTCAACTCGGCGATCTGTTTTCGGGCGCCGGATGCGGTGCTCGACGAGTGGGTCGACCGGTGGGGTCTTGCCCATTTTGGGTCGGAGCGCCGCGATCGGATCTTCTCGGAGGTTGAAGAGGTCATCGGCGTGGCTCCCACCCCCGCAGCGCTTGCCGGTGAGAACGCCCGGGTGGCGCAGCGCGGCTTTATGCAGCTGGGCCTCGACCACGCCTACATGCCCCGAAACGCCCCGGGGTGCGTGGGCTGCGGCACCTGTCAGACCGGCTGTCCCACCGGCGGCAAAGCCACCGCCGACATCACCTGGCTTCCCCGCGCGCTCCGCTTTGATACGCGTCTTTTTGCCGACACCCGCTGCGAGCGCCTCACGCTCAACGCGCAGGGCCGCATCACCGGATTGATTGCCCACACCCGCCACCCCGAGACGCGCCAGGTGCGCGTGGAACATACCATTGAGGCCGGCCGTACTCTGCTTGCCGCCGGGGCCGTTAACACCCCGATATTGCTTCTGAATCAGGGGCTGGCCAACTCCAGCGCTCAGGTCGGACTGAACCTGCACGTGCATCCGACCGTCGGCGTGATCGCAAAGTTCGAGGAGCCCATCCGCCTGTGGTCCGGTGCCACCCAGGGGTATTATGCCTATCATCCCGACGATCCGGAGATCTTGCTGGAGACCTTCTCGGCCTCCCCCGACGTCTTCTTAAGCCAGGCCGCGCGCGCAGGCGTCGATCTCAGCGCGGAGTTCTTAAGGGAGTTTCGCACCATGGCCGCCTGTGGGCTGCTCATCCGCGACAGCTCCACGGGGCAGGTCAGCCCGGGCAAGGACCAACGCGCAAAGGTGCGCTATATGCTTGAGCGCGACGATCAGAAAAAGCTCACCGCCGGACTGCACACCCTGGTCGAGATGTTCTTTGAGGCCGGGTCCCGTCGCGTGATGCCGATGGTGCGGGAGAGCCGCTTTTTTGAGAGCGTGAACGCAGCAAAAGATCATGTGCGCATCCACCACACCCCGGGCGACCTCTCGCTCTACGCAAGCCACCCGATGGGCACCTGCCGCATCGGCGATGACCCGGAGCGCTGTGTGGCGCGCCCGCAGGATGGTCGCACCTACGACCACGAGGGGCTTTACATCGTCGACTCCTCGCTCTTTCCCAGCGCGCTGGGTGCCAACCCCCAGGTCACGATCATGGCTCAGGCGCTGGCATTAAGCCGCGCCATCGCCGCCGGCTGAGCCACCATCTTCGACCTCTCCAGCATGCCTTGCCAGGTCCGCATCATGCCCACCCCATCTTCCGACGCCCTGGCCATCGTCGACAGCAGCCAGCTCAAAGCCCCCGGCGACGCCCGCCATTTTGACTACCGCGATGGCTCCGGTCGCACCGGCCGCGGCGTGCTTTTACGCGTCGACGCCCGTACGCTGGTGGCCTTCGACGATCATTGCCCCCACTGGGGCGTGCCCCTTGGTGAGGATCCCTCCCGGCTCTTTGATCCACGTGACGCCTCGATCGTCTGCTCGATGCACCGCGCTCGCTTTGACCCTCACTCCGGTCTGTGCCACACAGGGCTCTGTGAGGGCCAACACCTCACCCGCTTTCAGGTCAGCGAAGGCCCCGGTGTGGGCCTTGTTATCGTGAAGCGCTCCGGGCTCTTTTAGTCCGCCTTTTCTCACGTCTGCCCGGGGCCCCTGCAACTTCTTCAGGAGCTTCGTATGGACAACCTCCCCTTTAAAGACTGGTTTGCGGCCTTCGATCCTTCGGCGCTCTACGCGCTGGGCTTCGGGCTTGGCGCGCTTCTTCTGGCGCTGGCCATCGTCACGCTCATCACGCGTCGCATCGCGCTTCCGGCGCTGCTCAGCTTTGCCCGAAAAAGCTCCATCGCCTGGGATGACATCCTGGTGGAGCAGAAGGTCTTGCACCGTCTGGCGGCGCTCCCCTCGCTGCTCACCCTGCAGCTGGGCATCACCTGGGTGCCGCATCTTTCGGCGAGTTTGAGCGAGGCGATTCGGCTGATCTGTCTGTGCGCGGTGATTGTGGTCATCGCCCGCAGCATCAGCGCGCTGCTCTCGACCTTTAACGAGCTGCATCGGCGCTTCTCGGTCAACCGTGATCGCCCCATCAAAGGCTATCTGCAGGTGGTGCAGGTGCTCGTCTACTGCGTGGCGGGCATCCTCATTGTCTCCTTTCTGCTCGACCGCTCCCCGCTGATCCTTTTGAGCGGTCTGGGCGCGATGACCGCGGTGATCTTGCTGGTCTTCCGCGACAGCCTCTTAAGCCTGGTGGCGGGCATTCAGCTCACCCAGAACGATCTTCTGCGCGTGGGGGACTGGATCGAGATGCCCCAGTTCAACGCCGACGGCGACGTCACCGACATCGCGCTCAACGTGGTCACCGTGCAGAACTGGGACCGCACCCTGACGATCATTCCCACCCATAAGTTTCTGGAGCACTCCTTTAAAAACTGGCGAGGCATGCAACTGAGCGGCGGTCGACGCATCATGCGTGCGATCCATCTGGACCTGGGCTCGGTGCGCTTTTTGAGTGAGGAAGACATCACCGGGCTGCGCACCATCCGGGTGCTTCGGCCCTACCTGGATCAAAAACTCAAAGAGCTCCGCGACCATAACGAAACGACGCTCTCCGAAGAGTTTGCCACCGAGGGCATCAACCGGCGTCGACTCACCAACATCGGCACTCTGCGGGCCTACATCGGGCTGTACCTGCGCGAGCATCCGGGCATTCATAAAGACATGACCTTCATGGTCCGCCAGCTTGAGCCCACCTCCCAGGGGCTGCCCCTGCAGATCTACGTCTTTACCAACACCACCGTGTGGACGGAGTACGAGGCGATCCAGGGCGATGTGTTCGACCATATCCTGGCGTCGCTTCCCCGCTTCGGGTTGCGGGCGTTTCAGGCCCCCTCGGGCGCCGATATCAGCCGCACCACCGAGGCGCTCCAGCCTCTGCGTCAGCTCCCCGCCCCGGAGACACCCCGCGAAAGCGCTCCGGCCTCCCCTTAAAGGCTGGCCGGGTCTTTTCGTGGGCTCTCAGCCCCGCTCGGTCCACCAGAGCCCGCTGCGGCGCACCACCCGGGTCACCCCGCTTCGCTCGCGCAGCGTGCGGCCCGGAGGGCACCGGGCCACGTCCACATCGACACGCTCCTCGCGGTAGGCCGCATCGCCGGGGAGCAGCAGCACAGCCTCATCACCCTCGGGGACATCTTCGAGAAGTTGAGGCAGAATCGGGTCGATCGAGGCATGCTCAAGCTCTGCAACGAGCGCGTCGACGCCCCCGCTCTTCTGAAAGTGCTGCAGATCTTCAAGCACACACAGGGTCGGCGGCGCGAGCAGAATCTCTCCTCTGCGGTACGCCACAATCGCCTCTTCGGGACCAAACCAGCGACTCTCCACGAGCTCGCGCGCATCGACCCGGACCGCCTGGCCCGCGGGTGCCCGGGCCACAAAAAAACGCGTATCGTAGCGCCGCGACTCAAACCCCGGCGTGATCCAGCGCGCGTAATAATGCAGCCCGGAGGCATTCAGGCGCACCGGCCGACCGCAGGCCTCCTTGAGCGCGTCTAAGAACGCCACCATCGAGACACTCCCCTCGTCGAGCTTCTGACGCCACCCCTGCCAGCGCTCACGATCGGCCTCGAAGATCGCCGAGAGGCGCGGGCCATCCTCGCCGGCCGTGCCCTCGGGTTGTGCGAGCAGAACCCCCGTCTCTTCAAAGACCTCACGCAGGGCCGCGATGGTGAGCGCGCGCGCGGCGTCTTCGTCTTCGGCCAGGCCGGCGGCCGCTTCAAAGGGCTGAGAAAACGCCTCTTTGAGCGCCGCATCACCATCGCGCGCATCGACCCGTCCCCCCGGAAACACCCAGCGATCGGCCATGAACGCATGCCCGCTGTGGCGGCGCATCAAAAGCACCTCAAGCCCCGACCCACCATCGCGCATCAGCATCACCGTGGCCGCATCGCGGACCTTGACCGCCTCATCCATCGCGCTTCTCCTCGCTTCGGCATCACTTCGGCGTCGACTCGCATTGAATCGACGCGCTGCCACGTCGTATACCACAGTGCGACGCACCGGCCATCGGCCCCACCTCTTACCCCGGCGCCCGACGATGAAGTTTTTGACTCTGCCCTCCCTCACGAAAAGAAACCTGCGCACCCTTGCTCACTTTAGCGGGGCATCTCTGCTGATGCTCGCGTTGAGCACCTCACCGGCAAGCGCCCAGGACTTTGAGTACCGCGTCAACAACCGCGTGCAGGTCGGCCAGGGCCAACCCTCGCTCACGCTGCGCTCTCCGGCGGTACTGAGCGACGCCGAGCTCACTTTTAAGCGCTCCGACGGCCACACCACCACCCGGCGTCTGGGGAGCCTTGAGCGCGGCGAAGTCAAAGAGGTCGTCATCGAGCAGCCCCCGGGCACCTTTGATTACACCGTCACGTTGCGCGCAAAAGACATCGACGGGGAGCCGGTGGAGTTTGAGCTCACCTTTGATGTCGCCTACACCGAAGCGCTGAAGGTCGAGGTGGACACCGAGGAGGTCGAGCTCGGCCAGGGCCGCCTGCCCATCCGTGTCAACCGCCCGGTCGAGAAGGTGGAGATCGAGTTTTTCGACGCCAACAACCGCCCGCTGGGCACGCACACCTCGCAGCATCGGGGGGCCCGCGGCGATATTGAGCTTCGCTTTGAGGTTCCCGAAGGCGATCTGGCCGCGCTGCGGGTGGCCGTGCACGACACCGAGGGTTTCTGGGAGTCCTTTATTCTGGAGCCTTTCTGGGTGGAGATTCCCCACCAGAGCGTGGTCTTCGACAGCGGCGAACACACCTGGCAGGAGAGCGAGCTTCCCAAACTCACGGAGACGCTGGAGCGGGTGCAGCAGGCCATGCGCGCCCACCGCGACAAGGGCCTGCAGATGCAGCTCTACATCGCCGGGTACACCGATACGGTGGGCAACGCGTCGAGCAACCAGGAGCTCTCGGAGCGCCGGGCCCGGGCCATCGGCCGCTGGTTCTCCGCTCAGGGGCTCGACATCCCCGTCTTCTATCAGGGCTTTGGCGAGTCGGTGCTGGCCAAACCCACCCCCGATGAGACCGCCGAGGAAGCCAACCGCCGCGCCATCTACATCCTGGGCAACGGCGCACCACCCACCTCCTCCGAGCTCCCCCGATCCCGCTGGCAACGCGTGCGCTGACCCCCCACCCTTCCTCGCCAGGCGAGCTAAGGTCGTGCCCGTGTTGATGATTTTCCATCCCGACGGGCGAGCCCTCTGCTTTACTTTACAGAAAAGCGAACGAGCTTTTCTTAATCTTTCGCCGGCCCTGGTTTATACTTCCAACGCTGTAGTGCCGCCTTTTCGGCCCTCTTACCGCGCCTTTCGGGCGCCCCGACACCCATGATCTTCAACACACCGCATCGCGCCTCTCACTCGCTGCGTCTTCTGGCGATGGGACTTCTGACCTCCTCTCTGCTTGCCTTCAGCGCCTGCTCCGAGCCCACCATTGAGCCGGCCGCCGCGCAGAGCTACGCCGCTCAGTGGGCCCCCACGCTCGAAGACGCGCTGCGTGAGAAGAGCGCCTCGGCAGCGGCCAGCCAGGCGCTTAAAGCCGCCTTTGAGAAGAGCGATGAGGTCCGTCAGGCAAGCGGTGAGCCCCCCTTTGCGACGCTCGTCAATCAGATCTATCGCGAGCGGGAGTACGAACCCGCGCTCGTTAAAAACGCCACGCTCACCCCGGCCGGCGAAGCCCTCTGGAACGCACTTCAGGTCATCGAAGATCATCAACTCGATGCCGCGCCCTACCGCCTCGACGAGCTCGCCAGGCTCTTTGAAGAGCTCGAGGCCAAAAAGCAGGCCTACGCCGACTTTGAGGGGCTGCAACCCACCGAGGCCGAAATCGCCGCGGCCACCGCCTGGCTCACCGAGCAGCCCGTCTCCACCTTCGCGCTCAGCGACGACTCGCGTCCGCAGCTGACCGAGGCCCTGCTCAACGCCCCCGAAGGTCAGCGTCTCAATGAGGCCTTGAAGGCCTACGAGACGAAGTCCGCCGATGTGATCGCCATTGAGGCCAGACTTGAGCGGTTGCTGGCCATGGGCCTTGCCCGCTACGCCCGCGAACTGCGCTACTTCCGCCTCAAAGAGATCTTCGTGCACGAGCGCCACTGGGATGAGTACAACGAGCCCGACAGTCGCTCCACTCGCCCCGACGCCGCCAAAGGCCCCTTCCGCGCCGGCCAGGTCTGGCGTCAGGCCTCCCATGTGGCCACCGAGATGGCCAACCGCCGCAAAGAGGAGATCTTTCACCGCGGTATCCAACAGACCTTAAGCGACCTGCTCGACGCCAAAGCCCCGCAAGAGGCGCAGGCCGTGATCGACCGGGTGCCCCCGCAGAACCCGCAATACATGGGCCTGATCAACGCCTACCGGCGCTACCGCGACATCGTCGAGGCCGGCGGCTGGCAGGAGGTTCCCACACCCCGCTCGCTCAAGCCTGGCCAGCGCTCGGAGGCTGTCACCCACCTCAAGCAACGCCTGCGCATTGAGGGCTTTTATCCCGAAAACGCCCCCATCGACGACCACTACGACGAGGCGCTGGAGGAGGCGGTACGCGAGTACCAGCACACCCACCAGATGGTCGCCAACGGCAAGCCTCATAACGTCTTCTGGGGCTCGCTCAACGTGCCGGCCCAGCGCCGCCTGGCTCAAATCGCCCTCAACATCACACGTTGGCGCTCCACCAACACCCGCCACGCCGAAGACGATCAGTACGTCTTCGTCAACATCCCCGACTTCAACGTCGAGCTCTGGAAGGCGCAGGAGCTCAAGCTCCGCTTTGGCATCGTCGTCGGCAACAACAACAAAGAGGTCAACCCCCTCACCGGCGAAGCCGAACGCGCCAACCGCACCCCCACTCTGGCGGCGTATATCGATCGCATCATCTACAACCCCTACTGGAACGTCACCCCGCGCATCCGGGCGGAATCCATCATTCCCAAGGTCCACAACCACATCACGGACGCCTACGTGTCTCGCCTGAGCGCTCTGTTGGCCTCCGCCAAACCCACTCCGGCCCCGGGTGCCCTGCGCGCGCCTCAGGCCCCGACCCTCACCGCCAACCGCGCTCCCGGCATGATCGGAGGCCCCCCGGCCGCTGCTCAGCCCGCCGCTCCGTCAAGCGCGCAGCCGGCTGCCCAACCCACGGTGCCTGCCGCCCCGGTCACCGCTCCCGACCCCGCCGAGTCGCTCACCACCATGCGCTCCACCGATACCGGACGCGTGCGCGCCATCAAAACCGAGCCCCTGCGCCGCATCCTCGAGCATCATTTCCCCGGTGAAGAGGGTCTGGCCCGCTTCAAAGCGCAGTTCCCCTACCTCGACCCGCACACCGGCATGGTCGATGTCTCCACCACCAACCCCGACCACATCCCCTCCTGGTACGAGGCCAACGGCTACGAGGTTGCCTTCCCCGGACGCACCTGGGAGTACGTCCGCATGCTCCCCGGCGGCGAAAATGCCCTGGGCTTTGTCAAAATCATCTTCCCCAACCTCCAGGACATCTACCTGCACGACACTCCCCACAAGCCCCTCTTCTCGCGGCCGGTTCGCGGCTTCAGCCACGGCTGCATTCGCATGGAACAGCCCCTGAACATGGCCGAAACCCTCCTGCAGCTCGACGGCCAGAACCCCGACATCGACCGCATCCTGGAGAAGGGCGACTACAACCCGATCTTCCTCAAGCACCAGGTCCCCGTCTTCATTGAGTACTACACCGTGCGCGTCGACGATGAGGGCCGTCCCCACTTCCTGGCCGACATCTACAACTACGACGAAGAGAGCTGATACAGCCCGACCGCACTCAGGCCGCCAGCGTTGTACCGATGCGGGCGATACCACCGCGCGCTTCCGATTTCTCTTCGGCATCACCGAGCAGTACCTATGGCCACCAAACAACGCCTGGACCTTTTGCTGGTCGAGCGCGAACTCGTCGAGACCCGCTCCCGCGCCCAGGCCCGCATCATGGCCGGTGACGTCTTCGTCAACGGGCAGCGCGTCGACAAAGCCGGCACCCGCATCCCGCTGGACGCCCCCATCGAACTCAAAGGCGACGAGCTCCCCTACGTCTCCCGCGGTGGCCTCAAACTGAAAGCTGCCCTCGATGCCTTTGGCTACGACTGTACCGGCAAGGTTGTCATCGATGTCGGCGCCTCCACCGGCGGCTTTACCGACTGCGTCCTTCAGGAGGGGGCCCTCAAGGTCTTTGCCGTCGACGTCGGCTACGGCCAGCTGGCCTGGAAGCTCCGTCAGGATGCCCGCGTCATCAATATGGAACGCCAGAACATCCGCCACCTCTCCCCGGATGCCCTCGACGCCCCCTGCGATCTGGCCGTGATCGACTGCTCCTTCATCTCCCTGGATCTCGTCCTGCCGGCCACCCTCCCCTTCCTCTCCCCCACCGCCGATCTCATCACGCTGATCAAACCCCAGTTCGAGGTCGGCCCCGACAACGTCGGCAAAGGCGGCGTGGTACGCGACACCCGGGCTCGCCAGGACGCCATTGAGCGCGTCATCGACCAGGCCCGCGCCTCCCAGATGGCCTTCGTCCAGGGCATCGACTGCCCGGTCCACGGACCGGCCGGCAATATCGAATATCTGGCCTGGTTCTCGCGCGTCTCCTGAGCCGAGCGCCCCAGCGCTCCGCTAGCTGCGTCGACAGGGATTCGCAGTAGCGCTGCTACAGCTTCATCCCTGCCTCCTTGCTATCGAAGGCGCTGGATGCGCTCGGGTTGGGGGGCACACGAAGAGGCGCCCCCCCCAACGCGCACACGAATCGACCAACATCGCGAACCCCGGCGTCCCTCAACCACACAACCCCACAACCTCCTAACCACAAAACGCACCCCACCAGACGCACGCACACATCGACCAACGTCGCGAACCCCGGCGGCCCTCAACCACACAACCCCACAACCTCCTAACCACAAAACGCGAACCTCGGAGGTACGCCCGAATCGACCAACATCGCGAACCCCGGCGGCCCTCAACCACACAACCCCATAACCACAACGCAAACCGCCCAACCCGACCGCACTCAGGGCGAAGTCCAGCAAGGAGCCAGGACGAAGCTGTGGCAGCGCCACCGCGAGGACGCAGCGACACCGCTGGCTTCGTCCTGATGCGGTCGGCACCTTGCGCACACCTCCCAACTTCGCCACTATGCGCCCGACCGTGCCGCCCCCCGAATCTCTCCCCCACGAGCCTTCGATGACGTCCCCCACCCGCGCGCTGACGCTGGCCCTCTTCGCCACCCTGCTGCTGGCCGCTCCGGCGTGCTCCTCTTCACCCGCCGACAACGACACCGACACCCCGGAGTTGGACGCCACCGGGCCCGATGTGACCGAAGATCCTGACGACGGCGACACCTCTGATCCGATCAGCGATGAGACTCCGCTGATTCTCATCGGTTTTGATGGCTTTCGTCCCGACTACTTAAGCCTGGCGCCCACGCCCAACTTCGACCGTCTCATCCGCGAGGGTGTGGTCGCCGACTCGCTGGAGCCGGTCTTTCCCACAAAGACCTTTGTGAACCTCTATTCGATCGTCACCGGTCTTTATGCTGAGAACCACGGCATTGTGGGCAACACCGTGCGCGACCCGGCCACCGGCGACCGCCTGCGTATGAGCGACGCCGAACTTCAGGGCCAGTCACGCTGGTGGGGCGGCGAGCCCATCTGGGTGACGGCCGAGAAGCAGGGCAAGCGCGCCGGGACGTACTTCTGGGTGGGCTCAGAGGCCGAGATCGGTGGGGAGCGCCCCACCCACTGGATGCCCTTTGCGACCAACTACATGAACCCTGCCCGCGAGCGCATCGACCAGGTCGTCGCGTGGCTCTCGGCCGACGACCCCGTCGACTTTGCCACGCTCTACTTCTCCGACCTCGACGGCGTCGGCCACTCTCAGGGGCCCCGCGGCTCGCGGCTCTTTAGCGAACTTCAGGAAGCCGACGCCAACCTGGGCTACCTCATCGACGAGCTGGAGGCGGCCGGTCTCTGGCCCAACGTCAACATCCTCATCGTCAGCGACCACGGCATGACGGCTCTGGACGACGATAAGGTCATTCGCCTCGATCACATCATCGACGAGCGCGACGTCTTTGTGGTGGAATGGTCACCGGTGGCCAGCCTCATCCCGGACGCGGGCAAAGCCGACGAGGTCTACCAGGCGCTCAAAGCCGCCGAAGAGAACTACACCGTTTATCGAAAAGAAGATGTGCCCGAGCGTTTGCGCTACTCCAACCACGAGCGCATCCCCGAGATCCTCGTCGTCGCCGACCCGCCCTACACCATCGCCAACCAGTACATTCTGGATAACATCGGCGTCAGCGCGGGCGGCCACGGCTACGACCCCGAGTTTGAAGACATGCACGGCTTCTTCGCCGCCATTGGCCCCGACTTCAAGCAGGGCCTGCAAAGTGAGACGCTGAAGATCGTCGACCTCTACGCCCTGATGGCGCATCTTCTCGCGCTGGAGCCCGCCGACCATGATGGCGACCTCGTGCGAATCAGCCATATCCTGGCCAACTGAATCGACGTACCAGACTGAATCTATTAAACCACTCAACATCCGCCCCTGACTCTCCTTTTTTCGGAGCCCCGATGAGTGCCCAGCGACAACGCCGACAGGCCCGCCGCGATGAACGCCGCGAAGAGCTCAAGCAGGCCGCCATCGAAGTCTTCCACGAGCACGGCTACCACGCCGCGCGCGTCTCCCAGATCGTGAAAAAAGTCGGCGTCGCCCAGGGCACCTTCTACCTCTACTTTGAGGGCAAGCAGCAGCTCTTCTCCGAGATCATCAGCGACTTTCTGGAGATGGTCGTCACCACCGTGGCCAGCTGGGAGCCCGGCGCGATCGACTCCCGCGAGGATCTTCGCGAAGAGCTCACCCGGGTCGGCCTGATGCTCACCGAGGAGCTCTTGAGAAACGAGCTCTCCACGGCCATCTTCTTCAACGAGGCGATGGCGGTGGCGCCGGAGATCAACGAGCTTATCCGCCACTTCTACGAGACGCTTCAGGCGATGCTCTCCGACTTCAACCGCATCCTCTGCCAGCGCGGGCTTATCGCCCCGATGGATTTTACCATCCTGGCCTCCATGACCATCGGCATGGTCGAGCGCGTCATCATGGAACGCGTCGTCTACGGCACGCTCAAAGACGCCGAGCCCCGCGCCATTGTCGACCACCTGCTCATGCACTTCCTGGCGGGCACCATCGAGCCGATTGACGCACCGGCCCACACCGGGCAAGCCGAAGGGCTGGAGGTTGAGGAGATGTCTGATAGCGCTGCCCCCACCCAGGTTTAAACCATGGTCCGCATCGTGCTCTGCAACTGCCCGCCCGAAGATGCCCCGCGTCTTGCTCGCCAGCTCGTCGAGGAGCGCCTGGCCGCCTGCGTCAACGTCATCGCCGGGGTGACCAGCTTTTATCTCTGGGAGGGTGAGCTCTGCGAAGATCAGGAGCATACCCTGCTGATCAAGACCACCGAGGAGCGCTACCCTGAGCTCTCCGCACGTCTGGCCGAGCTGCACTCCTACAGCGTGCCCGAAGACATCGCCCTGGACAGCGCCCGCGTGGCCGCCGCCTACCACAGTTGGGTTCATGAAACGCTCTCCCACAGCTGATCCCATCGTTCGCTTCGGCCCCCACCGCCAGCCCGGCAGCCCGTCGAGCTGGACGCTGGCGCTGAATGCACCGAGCAAGAGCGCGGCGATGAGCCGCCACCGCGTCGGCGGCAAAGCCTACGGTCTGTGGCAGCTGGTCCGTGCCGGCTTCAACGTGCCGGAGGCCTTCGTCATCACCACCGAAGCCTTTGAGGCCGCCCTCGCTCCCCTGGCCCTCCAGGCCACCTCGCTGGCCGAGCTCCGCGAGGCCATCCTGCAGGCGGAGCTCCCGCGCACGCTCCTCGAAGAGATCGAGGCCCGGCTGGCGTCGAGCACCACCGAGACCTGGGCGGTGCGCTCCTCGGCCACTGACGAAGATGGCAAAGAGCGCTCCTTTGCGGGCCAGGGCCTCACCCTGCTCGATGTCCGGGGCAGTGACGCCGTCGCCGACGCCATCCGCCAGGTATGGGCCAGCGCTCTGCGCCTGGAGCGCCTGGTCTACGAGGCCAACGACACCATCACCCTGACCCCGGCGCCGATGGCGGTGATCGTCCAGGCCATGCTCACACCGGTCTGCGCCGGCGTGCTCTTCTCCCAGAACCCTTTGAGCGGTGACACCAACGAAGTTGTGATCAGCTGCGCTCCCGGCGCCGGAACCGCGGTGGTGTTGGGTCAGGATACCGAGACCTTCTACCTCGACAAACACTCCGGCTATGTGCGCCGGCATGTGGCGGCCGGCGGCGAAGATGCCTCCCCCGAGCAGCCCCCCACGCTCAGCGCCGAGCAGCGCGTGGAACTCACCGCCGCCGGTGCCACCATCGAATCGACCTCGGGCATGCCCGTCGACGTGGAATGGGCCTACGCCCTTCCCCACCCGGAGGCCCACCGCCCCGAGCTCTTCTTTGTGCAGGCGCGCCCCATCACCTCCACGGCCACCCGCGAGGCACACCCCGATCAGGTCTGGACCAACACCAACGTCGGCGAAGCCCTCCCGGGCGTGGCCACCCCGCTGACCTGGAGCATTTTAGAGAGCTTTAGCCGCCGCGGTTTTGAGCAGGCCTTTGGCTCTCTGGGCTTAAGCGTGCCTGACGACGCCGAGCTTGTGCGCGCCTTTAAGGGTCGCATCTACCTCAACCTCACCCGCTTTATGAGCATCGCCAGCGGGCTGCCCATCTTCAGCCCGGAGCGCCTCTTTGAGATGGCCGGTGGAGGCGGCGTGGAGCTTGTGCGCGATATCTACGAGCGCCGCTCCAAACGCGACTTCTTCAGACGCCTGCCCACCACCATCCCCAAAATCCTCGGCGCCCAGCTCTCCATGCCCCTCGTCGCCCCGCTCTGGGGCCGCTACTTCACGAGCAAGGTCGACGAGTTCTTCGATCGCGACCTCTCCCAGCTCTCCTCCCCCGAACTTCTGGGAGAGCTCGATCACCTCGATGGACTCTTCGAGCGCACCGGCCTTGTGATGCTCTCGGTGAGCTCCAACTTTTTGATGAGCTACGCCCTGACCTCCGAGGCACTCCGGCTCCTGGGCGCTACCGGGATCGACGCCCCCTCCTCCCCCCGCGACTTCATCGCCGGTCTGGACGTGAAAAGCGCCGAGCCCGGGCTGGCCCTTCTGGAGCTCGGTCGCATCGCGCGCCGCTCCCTGCGCCTGCGCCGCCTCATCACCGAAAACGCCCCCGGCGAGGTCCATGAGGCGCTGCATGCGCAGTCGCAGCACGACGATGTGGCGATGTTTCTCGTCGAGCTCGACACCTTCCGCAAACACTACGGCCACCGCGCCCCCCGCGAGGCCGAACTCGCCACGCCTCGCTGGCGCGAAGATATGAGCTTTCTCTTCGAGGTCCTCCAGAGCTTCATTGACGCTCCCCACCTCCCCAGCTCCACCGAGAGCGTGCGCCAGCAGCAACGCGCCCGTCAGCTGCCCACCCCCGAGCTGCCCGCCCCCTTTGGCAAAGCCCTCTCGGCGGTCATCGGCTTGACGCGCAAAAACGCCCGCCAGCGCGAATACATGCGCGACCGAGTCGTCGACGCCCTCGACGTCTACCGCCGCTTCTTTCTGGAGTGCGGACGCCGTCTGACCGAACAGAACATCCTGCAGGGCCCCGAGGAGGTCTTCTATCTGACCGCCCCCGAGCTGCGGGCCTGGCTGAGTGCTCCGCATCTGGCCTCCACCTTCGCGCTGCGTGTGCTCGCCAGACGCGCCCTCTTTCAGCATTACAAACAGCTCCCCGACCCGCCCGCGACCTTTTTGCTGCGCGGCCACGAGATCATCGCCGACGATGATCTTCACCAAAACGCCCCCGACCCCTCCCGCGCCACCGGACGCATCAGCGGTCTGGGCGGAAGCCCCGGCCGCGTCACCGGACCGGCCCGGGTCATCCTCGACCCCTCCAGCGAAGATGCCTCGATTCGCCCCGGCGACATCCTCGTCGCCCCCTACACTGACGTGGGCTGGACCCCGCTCTTTTTAACCGCGGCCGGCGTCGTCATGAGCCTGGGGGGCCCCTTAAGCCACTCCTGCATCGTCGCCCGGGAGTACGGCATTCCCACCGTCGTCAACGCTCGCCGCGCCACCGAGATCATTAAGAATGGCGATCTCATTACCGTCGACGGCGACCAGGGCCTCGTCTTTATTCACCCCCGCGACGACGCCCCCGCCACCCCCTGAACTCGCCAGGCCCCTGAACTCGCCAGGCCCTGAGCCGGCGTCAGACGCGTTGCGCTCGCGCAACATCACCGCTCATCCCGCGGGGGATTGCTCCAGCGACCTCGGCCGTTGTCCAGGTGAATGCGCAGAGGTTGCACCCGCAACGCTGCGCCCACCTACGCAACCCAATGTTTGCCCAACGGAGCTTCCCATGAGCGAAAAAAATGCCATCCGGGCCATCGTCCCCCTGACCTCCAACCCCTGGCCCACGCTGGACCCCTTCCTCTTCTGCACGCATCACAACGACCGCTACCCCCGCGCCAACGAGCAGATGGGCCCCGATGCCTCACTGGCCGGACGCAACATCGGCCAGGACTTTTCGGGCAAAGACGGCTGGTCGATGTACCACGGCGACACCGTCCCCGGGTTCCCGCGCCACCCGCACGCCGGGTTTGAAACCGTGACGATCGCCCGCCAGGGGTTCATCGATCACAGCGACTCGATGGGCGCCTCGGCGCGCTTTGGCCAGGGCGACGTGCAGTGGATGACCGCCGGCAAGGGCGTGGTGCACTCGGAGGCCTTCCCCCTTCTCGATCGCGAGAACCCCAACACCACCGAGCTCTTTCAGATCTGGTTGAACCTGCCGCGCGAAGACAAAAAGAACGACGCCTACTTCACCATGTTCTGGAACGAGACGATCCCTCGCCACCTCATCAAAGAGGGCGACGAGGTGGTCGGTGAGGTTGCAGTCATCGCTGGCACCCTGCACGGGCTTGATGCCCTCGCCCCGCCCCCCAGCTCCTGGGCGGCCCGCGACGAGTCCAACATCGCCATCTGGACGCTGAAACTTCAGCCCGGCGCCTCCTTCACCCTGCCGGCCGCCAACGAGGAGACCGGCCGCGTGCTCTACTTCTTCGAAGGCGACGCGCTCACCCTGGAGGATGTGGCCCTGGAGCCCCGGCACGGCGCCCAGGTTGAGGGCGACGCCGAGGTCACGCTGAAGAACACCGGCACCGCTCTGGCCGAAGTGCTGGTGCTTCAGGGCCGCCCCATCGGCGAGCCTGTGGTTCAGCATGGCCCCTTCGTGGGTAACTACCAGGGCGATATCCGCCAGATCATGATCGACTACCAGAACACCGGCTTTGGCGGCTGGCCCTTTGAGGCCGACGCCCCGGTTCACCCCCGCGACAAAGGCCGCTTTGCCATTCACGCCGACGGCCGCGAGGAGACCCCGGCTCCCCCCGAAAACGCCGCGTGATTTTTGCCATCACGCCCACCCCTTGAGCGCCGCCCCCTCAGCACATGAGGGCGCGGCGCTCGTTTTGTTTGTGTTTGTTTGCGCCCACATCAAAGTTACTCTGAACATCCTTGCCCTTACGCCCCGAAGAGCCACAATCCACGGCGTCTTCCCGAACCTCCCCCCCTTTCGTTTCTCACGTCCCGGCAGTCTCCCCCATGGATCCGATCGCCCACACCCTGGCCGGCGCCACCCTGGCACAGACCCGTCTCAAAGAGCTCACCCCGCTGGCGACCGCCACTCTGATCATCGGCGCGAACATCCCTGACATCGACGTCATCGTCTCGGTGCTCGGCGACGACGCCTCGCTGCTTCACCGCCGCGGCCACACCCACGGTGTGCTCGCCATGATCTTCCTGCCGCTGCTCCTCACCGCCCTGATGGTGGCCTACGACCGGCTGTGGCGACGCCGACGCGACCCTCAAAAAGCCCCGGTCGACCCCCGCGCCACCTTAGGGCTGGCCTACCTGGGCACCTTGAGTCACCCGGCGCTCGACTGGCTCAACACCTACGGGGTGCGCTTGCTGATGCCCTTCGACGGGCGCTGGTTCTACGGTGACACCCTCTTCATCATCGATCCGTGGATGTGGCTCTTGATGGGCGCGACCATCGTGCTGACCTACTCCCAACGCCGTCTGGCCCTGGGTGCCTGGGCCGTGCTCGGCGCGGCCATGAGCGTGCTGATCACCTTTGCCGGCATGGTCCCCACCCCGGCGCGCATCGCCTGGTGGGTGGGCGTGGTGGCCATCATCGCGCTGCGCGCCTCGGGCTACACCCCCGATAAACGCCGCCTGGCGGCGGCTTCATGCCTGGCCCTCTTCTGCACCTACTTAGGCCTGATGGGCCTGGGCAACACCCTGGCCTCCTCCCGCGTCACCGACCATCTGGCCGGCCAGGGCATTGAGGCCGAAGTCGTGATGACCGGCCCGGCCGCCGCCAACCCCCTCGCCCGCGAGGTGCTCGCCAGGTCCTCGACCCACTACCACGCGCTCAAGCTCACCCTCTGGCCGGGCGAAGACGCCATCGCCCCCCGCTACGCCCCGGTCCCCATCGAGGAGCCCGGCCCCATCGCCGAGGCCGCGCTGAGCGCCCCCTCCCAACGCGGCTTTGCCAACTGGGTGCGCTTCCCCGTCTTCGAGGTGCAATCCCACGACGAGGGCCACACCGTCTTCATCCGCGATCTGCGCTACGTCGAGCCCGACGCCACCGAGAGCCGGGGCATCGGCCTGCGCAAAGTCGAGCTCGATGCTCAGCTCCACGAACGACCGAGCGACGCAGACGACGCGCCTCATTGATCCCGACATGCCTCCAACAAAAACGCCCCCTGATCGTCGACGATCAGGGGGCGTTTTTTCGTGCTGCGTGGTGCTCAATCTCTCCGAAGCTGCGACGAGCCTCGGGAGGGAATCAGCAGCCGCGAAGCGCCGTGCGCAGCGGCTCGTCCAAAAGCTCCCAGCAGCCCTGATAATCAAGCCCGGCCACGCATTGCGTCGCCGCGCCACAGCTCGCGTAACACGCCTCTTCCTGCGGCAGGAACCCGTTGAGGCACGTAATCGCCTCCAGCATCTCCCCGCGATCGTTGAGCACCACCTCCTCGCAGCCACTCATATCGTGCGAAAACACCTCCACGCACTCCTCCACGCTGGAGAAGGGCTCGCTATCGCACTCGCAGCTCGCTTGCGTCACCGCAGCCACGCCTTCGCCGTAGGTGTGGCGCGCCTCATCGAGCATCTCCACGGTCACCGGCGCCTCCCCGGGCATCGTGATGGCCGCGAGCGCCCCTTCAAAGGTCGCGGGATCTTCATAGCGCAGCCAGAGCGCGGTGGCGCCGTTGGGGATCGCAAAGAGCACAGCGCAGCTGACCGTCTCCCCGGTCGCGGCGAGCGCTTCGGGGCTTTCCGCGGCGCACCCGCCTTCGAGCGAAGCTCCCAGGGTCAGCGCCTCAACCTGGGCCTCACCCTCGGTTGTGGTGATCTCCAGGGCAAAGCCCTCCACCACCATCCCCACCTCCGAGGTCACCCCCACATTCTCCAGCGTGGCATCGACCTTCAAAAAGACCTCTCCGGCCCCCACCGCCTCCTCGCCAACCCGATACGCATAGCTCGCGGGCGCAGCGCTCAAAACCACCCCGCTCTCCTCCCCGCCGCCATCTTCAACATCGGCGTCCCCGTCGGCGTCGGCATCCTCCTCAACGTCGACCTCATCGTGAGCGTCGGCATCATCACCGGCATCATCCTCGCCACCATCCTGCTCCACCCCACTATCGGGCTCAGCGGTTGGAGCGGGCTCATCCGTCGAGCACCCCACAACCCACGCCGCCGCCAGCATCATCACCATCACACGCTTCAACATCGTCTCCCTCACAGGCTTCACATCACGCGTCATTTCCATCGCATACGCCCGATCTTTACCACCTCCCCCACCGACTCGCCATCCGCCCCCCGACGCGACGCCCTGCGGCAGTTTTGACCAACTTTCGCGATGCATGATCGTATGACCCCAAACCAAACCCTGGTTCTGCCCCTCGGACGCACGTATTCTTGACGCATCGCCAGCATCCCATCACCTCCACCGCCGCCCGGACGCCGCCATGCATCCCTCCCGCACGCGCCAGCACCGCACCTCACCTCCGCCGCCCCCGAGCCATGCCCTGCTCATCCACACCCCGGTGGCCGGCCTGCGTTTTCATGAGTTCGAGCTGGCCGCGTTTCCTCTGGATCTCGGCCAACGCCTGCGCGTGGTCCGCGAGCCCGAGAACCCCTACGACACCCGCGCCACCGCCCTCTACGCCGGAGAGCGCCGCATCGGCTACCTTCCTCGCCGCCTCAACAAAATGCCCGCGCGCCTGCTCGACGCCGGCTGGCCGCTCATCGCCCGCATCGAACACCTCAGCACCGGCTACAGCGATCGCGGCCCCGCCCACACCCGCGTCTCCCCCCACGCCTACCCCCGCGAAATGAAGATCATCATCGCTCTCTTCATCCCGCTGCACGCTCAGGGACGATCCTGACGGAGGTTGTTTTCGAGCGCGCGGGCGCGTTTCTCCATCGCGCGCTCGACCCGCTCGATGGCTGGCGAGTACTCAACATGCTCCTGCAATGCAGCGAGCGCCGTCTCCCAGGCTCTTTCGCGTTGTTCCAAAAGACGCTCAAGCTCTCGCGTCGCCAGCGCGGGGCGCATATCCCAGCCCTCAGCGAGCGCTTCAAAATGACGTGGTCGCAAACGATCTGCGTTGACTTCGCCATCCACAGCCATCGCCAGCCCCGTATGCAACCCCTCAATCGCCCGGGTGCACACAAGATCATAAAAGGGCGCAAGACGAGGACCGCTGGGTGCGTAGAGCAGCGAGAGATTCTTGGCATGCCCATCCGCATTGCCGCTCAATGCGTTGAAGATCACCCATCGAAGCAGATTGAGCAGATCCTTTGCAGCTTGCGTCGACACCTCACCTAAACACCTACCGATCTCCAGCAGCGTGGGGCCCCCTTCGCTCTGGTATTTGCGATGCCGTGACATACCGAAGACCTGACAAAAATCCTCCTGGTGAAGCCGCATTATCGCCCCGTCGAGGTCTCGGCGGTCATAACGCTCCACGACCAAAAATGGCGTGCTCGCCCCTACGTCCAGGTCGACATGACAGACCGGCAGCCCCAGCGCGGAGGCAAAACGCATCGTCAAAAACTCGTTCACCGACAGATGCCGAAACCTCAAAGAGTCGAATTTTAATATATGAGTGCTCGCCTCGTGACTTGCCGGCACCACGTAATGTTCCCCCTCCCGAATGCACGCCATTTTGTGCTGGGCGCCGTCTCATTCATACCGCGACTCACCCCAGTACCAGCTCTGCTCATGGTGTCGGCCCAACACTATCACATCGAGCCCTGCGCGGCTGAGCAGTCGCAGCACCAACCCGATCTCCGCGCTCTCTTTGCCGCGCTCAACCTCCGAGAGAAAGCGCACCCCCACGCCGCACACATCGGCAAACTCCTGCTGGGTCAACCCCTGCGACTGACGCGCCTCCCGTATCCTCGCCCCCAACTCCGCCACGCTATGTATCGGCTCTTGCTTCTTCATCACGCTCCTCCATTGCGTTGGCACGCAACCCGGGAACGCACCACCCGGCGATGATGCAACTTTCCCGTACGGGAAAATTAGCAACGCCATGTCCTCCCATCAACATAATCTTCCCGTTCGGGAAAAAACGCTGCGAATGCCCCCCTTCCTCATCACAATCTTCCCGCTCGGGAACATCCCCCCCTTCTTTTTGCCGATCTCTGTAGCATCTTCCCGCTCGGGAAAACGCCCCCCCGGGCCCCCTCAAACCTCACTCACACCGGAACGCACAGTAGAGCGCCTCTTCCCCCTCCTCGACCGGCACCCTGCACGACATGCCCACAAAATAGGCCAGCGGGTTCTCGGTGAGCACCGAGCAGGGCTTGCCCTCAATGGCCTCCACCGTGGTGCCGAACTCCACACTGGAGGGCAGCGGACCGGCGCGGCGCTCGGCGTTGCCCTCATGCAACCACCCCGATTCATTGTCGTAGTCAAAGGGACGCGGGCCAATATGCGTCAGCGTGTAGGGGCAGCTCAGCTCGCAGCTCTCTCCCTGCGACGCGGGCTCCTCCCCCTCACAGAGGTCGGGGTGCGCAAAACCGCCGGCGTCGCGCGCGCACGTCACCATGCGACTCTCTGTGCCTCCGACGTTCGTCTCCTCCACACACTCCACCCCGGCGCAGCGCCAGTCGGTGGTCTCCCAGGCGATCTCGTGCTCGGGGCTTGCGCAGTAGCCAAAGAGGCTGACCTCGGCCACCTGCACCTCGCCAACCAGGGGCGACTCCGAGCTGAAGGTCACGCCGTAGGCCACGAAGTTCCGGGCGTTACTCAGCTCCTCGGGGGTGAAGACCACCGGACTCTGCGCATCAAAGGCTTTGGAAGCGACATCATGCCAGTGGGTACTGTTGGCGCGGCGCCCCACCACCTGCACCGTGCCGCTGCCTCCCTCCGGGAAGTTCGTCGCGTCATACATAAAGAACCCATCCTCAGGCGCGTGCACCTCCAGGCGACGCAGCCGTGTCTCGCAGCGGAACTCCTTATAGAGGAGAGGATCGTCGTCGAGATCTTCATAAATCGGCGTGATCGCCGACGCGTCCACTCCCTGAGCGATCTGCCCGTCAAAGGCCGCCTCCAGGCGCTCATCAAAACGCCCGTCCACAACCCCGACCTCCGGCCCCAGCGGGTAGAGCGTGCCATCGGGATCAGGCTCCGGATCGGGATCCGGGTCAGTGTCAGGATCGGGCTCTCCCACATCAAACTGAGGACCGCCCGTATCCTCCTCACCGCTATCGGCAAGCCCCGGGCAATTCGCCTCCACCCTCGGATCGCATCCACTGGGCTCCCCGCGCCGCGGGCCATCATCACCGCATCCGCTCCACGCCAGACTCGCCAGCACCCCGATCAGTACGTTTGCTTTCTTCGTCATTGTTTATGCCTCTACATCGTCCAGCGCTTCAGAATGCGCCTGAATCTGGCTCCGCATGCACATCCGCTGCGCCTGCGTCCGAGCCTCCATGAGTTCTCCTGCTCAGGCCCGAATCCTCACCGGGCTCGCTGCATTTGTACAGGGACATCCTCACCACGTTTTTGAGGCTCCCCGCAACACGTCGACATCGCACGCAAGCGGAGACACAACGTCTCAAACATGAAGCATGCGCACATCCGACTACATTTTGGTTCAAAATGTGCTAAGGTACCGACAACTCGTCATTTATTCTGGCGTCAGCAGGCCCTCCGACCGTGGTGGAAGGAGAGAGCTGACGCGCGTTGTCGTGAGACAAAACAACCGAGGCACAGACGTATGAAGTTTGGTACCAAGCAGGGAATTCGTCTGCTGATCTGCGCGATGTTCGCAGCCGGCGCGGTCGCATGTGGTGGGGAAGTTGAGCAGGGAGCCACCGGCCCCGAAGGCCCCGCAGGTGAGCAAGGCCCCCAGGGTGAGCCGGGCGAAGACGGCGCCCCGGGCGCCGATGGTGAGGACGGCGAAGACGGCCAGGACGGCGAAGATGGTGTCGATGGCCTCAACTCCCTCATCGCTACCGAGGCCATTGAGCCCGGCGCTGTCTGCGCTAACGGCGGCGTGGCCATCTCCACCGGCGTCGACGCCAACGCCAACGGCACCCTCGACGAAGACGAGATCGCCTCGACCGAAAACGTCTGCAACGGCGTCGACGGCTCGCTCCTCTGCGACGAAGCCCTGGCCATCAGCGGCATCACCGGTCTGGACCAGCGCCTCTTTGCCGGCTATGCGAGCGACCCGATCACCGTGGAAACCAACGGCGACGGCGCCCTCAACCTGAGCTTCATCGGCCAGGGGGCAGAGTTCGATGCCTCCGCCGGCGACGGCACCTTCACCATCACCCCCGACGACATCATTGAGGAGGGTGAGAGCCTTCAGTTCGCGCTTATCGCCAATGGCGAGTGCGGCACCGCGGTGACCAACTTCATCATCGACGCGGTCGAAGCGCCGGTGGCCAACATCCGCCTGGTGCACCTCTTTGAAGGTGCCGGAGAAGTCGACGTGGCGCTCACCGGCACCACCGACGCGCTGGCCACCATCGACTTCGCCTCGGCCGAAGGCCCCCTCGAAGTCGACCCGGGCAACTACAGCTTCGACCTTATCGCCGAAGATACCGTCGCCGGCACCACCGATCCGGCTGACTTCGCGCTGGGTGGGTCCTACACCGTGGTCGCCTACAGCAACGCCGGCGCGCTGGACTTCATGCTCCTCGAAGACGACGTCGTCAGCCCGCTTGCGGACGACACCTTCCGCCTGCGTGCCATCCACGCCGCCGACGGCGTGGGTAACGTCGCCATCAACGCCGGCGCCGACGAGGCCTCCGCCGCCGAGATCGTCGCCGACCTGGCCTTCGGCGCGGCCACCGACGCCACCGACGTCGCCACCGGCGTGGGCTTTGTCCAGATCGATTCGGCCGGCACCCTCTTCGACTACGTCGGCTTCTCGGCGACGACCTTTGCTGACGGTGCCATCGCCAACGCCTTCGCCTTCATGATGGGCGGGGAGCCCCACATCTTCGTCCAGCAGCTGAGCGAAGCCGGCAATGATGCCATCCTTATCCCCGGGCTGGAGACCCTGCCGGTCTCCATCGGCGCCGATGTGCTCAACGCCACGGTGCGCACCGGCGGTAGCGCCGAATGGTATGTCACCGACGAAACCGTCAGCGCCGGTGACTTCTCGGCGACCAGCGGCGATATCGGCCACAGTCAGACCTCCTGGATTGAGGTGACCTTCGAAGCCACCGAGCCCGGCGTCTTCGCCTTCGACTGGAGCGTCAGCTCGGAGCCCGAAGGGTACAGCTTCTACGACGGCCTGGTCTTCTGCGACACCGAGGGCGAGAGCTGCAGCCACTCCAGCGGCTTCATTGAGCGAATCAGCGATGAGATAGATTGGACCAACGTCACCTACGAGATCGAAACGGCGGGCTCCTACACCTTCACCTGGCTCTACCGCAAAGATATCTCCGGCAGTGACGGCCAGGACCGCGGGTGGATCGACAACCTGACCTTCACCCCGGGCCTTCCCTGATCGCTCCTGAGCATAGCCTCATGCGATCGAAGCAGCCGCGGCGCCTTCCCCTCGTAACGCGGGGGGCTGCCCGGCCTCAAAGGGACGATGAAGACCTCATTTCTGGAGTACCTACGCTATGAACACATCTCCATCCTATAAACTCCGCCTGCTCCTCTGCGCGGCCCTCACCACCGGCGCACTCGCCTGTGGCGGCGCCGAAGCCGAGCAAGGCGCCCAGGGGCCCCGGGGCCCGGTGGGTGAACAGGGCGAACCCGGCGAAAACGGGCAGCCCGGAGCTGAGGGCGAAGACAGCGTCGTCAACGGTGAAGACGGCACCGACGGCGAAGCGGGTCTCAACTCGCTCGTCATCACCGAGAGCGTTGAGCCCGGCGCGCTCTGCGCCAACGGCGGCGTGACCGTCGCGGTGGGCATCGACGACAACGGCGACGACATCCTCGACGAAGCCGAAATCGACGCCTCCGAGACCATCTGCAACCAGAACGACGCCGTGCAGGACATCTGCGACGAAGCCTTCGCCATCACCGGCGTCTCCGGCACCGAACAGGCCCTCTACGAAGGTCAAGAAAGCAGCCCGATCACCGTCGAGACCAACGACGACGCCAACGTCTCCCTGGCCTTTGTTGGCGGCGGCGCGCTTGAACCTGCGCTCACCTCCAACACCACCTTCACGCTCACCCCGCAGGAGCTCGGCGAGGGTCAGCACATCACCGTGGTGGCCGCCGGCCAGTGCGGCACCGACGTGATCACGCTCCCGCTCTCCGAGGTCGAGCCCTTCGAGAGCCTCTTGAGCGTGGTGCACATCTTCTCCGGCGCGGGACCTGTCAATGTGGCTCCCTCCGGCACCCTCGATATCCTCACGACCCTGGGCTTTGGCGAGGCCACCGGCCCGTTGACCCTCACCCCCGGTGAGTTCACCTTTGATCTGCTCGTCGACGAGACGGTGGTCGGCACCACCGAATCCTACACCCTGGAGCCGGGCACGGCCTACTCCCTGATCGCCCATAACAACGGCGGATCGCTGGCCGTCACGCTCATCGAAGATGATCTGAGCGCGCCGAGCGGCGAAGACACCTTCCGCGCCCGCATCGTGCATATGGCCGAGATCGCTGGCACCGTCGACGTCAACGCCGGTCCCGATCTTGGCACCCTGGCTCCCATCGCCGACAACCTGGCTTTCGGGACCGTAGGCGACTTCGCCGATTACTCGCTGGCTGATGTGGGCGTCATCCAGCTCGACTCCGGTGGAACCCTTCTCGACTATGAAAATGGCATGGCCACGGCATTCTTCGCTGGCGATGTGGCCAATATCTTCGCCTTCGAGACCGCCGCTGGAAACGTGCGCCTTCTGGTGCACTACATTGAATTCGGTTTTGCCAGCGTCTTCACCGCCAACGGCCTGCCCGTGCCTCTCTTCGATTTTGAAGATGGCACCATCCCCGCCGAGTTTACCACCTCCGGTGCCGCCGACTGGTTCGCCACCGACACCACCTCCAGCGAAGGCACCTTCTCGCTGGCCAGCGGGGCTATCGGCGGCAACGAGCGAAGTGACATCTCATTGACCTTCAACTTCCCCGGTTCTGGCGTCCTCAGCTTCGACTGGAAAGTCAGCAGCGAAAACAACTGGGACCGATTGCTTCTATGCGACGAAATCAGTGTCTGCACCCGCACCACTAACAACGCTAACATCAGCGGCAACGTCGACTGGACCCCGGCCAGCTATACCATCGACGAGGCTGGAGAGCGCACCCTGCGCTGGTCCTACCTCAAGGACGGCAGCGGCGACGTCGGTGACGACATGGGCTGGATCGACAACATCACCTTCACCGCCGAGCCCAGCTTCCTCTAAGTCGCTCTTCACCCCGATGCCTTCGCCGGCCGGCGAAGGCATCGGGCGTGATACGTCACACAAAAAAGCCCCGCGACCGATAGCGTCGCGGGGCTTTTTTGTGTCTTTCTCGTCTTCGCGCCGAAGCGCGGCGACTTATTTGGTCGCCGCCCACTTGCGAATCTCGGTGCGGAAATGCTCATCGGCCGCATCGGTCCAGCTAAAATTCTCGCGGATGTACTTCACCGTGTCTTTCTCAATGTCGGTGTAGCTGTCGCCATCCTTAACCGCTTCGAGAAGTCGGTCGGCATCGCTCCTGGAGAGGCGCCCGTCGCCCTGGCCTTTGGTCAACTTCTCGGCCAGCTCCAGCAACTCACGATCGTACTTCTTGCCATCAATTTCTTTGTAATACGACATCGGGTTCTCCTCAGCATGGGGTGGGCAGGGGGTAAAACGTTGCCCGTAGTTGTAGTGCGCCGAGGGGGTGGAGACAAGGGGGTGCATGATATCTCAGTCGCAGGGCGCGTCACTTAAGCCGGAGAGCTCCACGGTCGGCGGACGTTCCTCCAGCTGATCGATCAACGCCTCCACCTCACAACGGCGGAGATTGGGCGCGCCTTCAATTTGGATGCCCTGATGCACCCGACGAAGGTTTGGCCATTCTCCCAGACTTGCGACTTTGGGGTTGTGGACAATCGCCAGGGATCGGACTTCCTCGACCGACTCCATAATATCGATCGACTCCAGATTCTTATTGTACCGAATGACCACAAACCCCGCCTCCCGGACCTTATGCAGACCTTCCAGGTGGGTGATGCCGTTCATGCCATCGAGAAAGAAACCAAGATTATCATCCCCGAGATCGTCGGCCGGTCCCAGATACTCCAGATGATCAAACGCTTGAATCGAGTCGATCCCGTCCATAGAACTAAGCTTCAGGTGATTCACCTCTCGCAGTGAACCGAACGCATCAATCGCATTCAAGCTGAAGTTATTCTCGATAATTATGGAGTTTGAATATTCAAGATTATCGAACCCCTGCAACGTATGAACACTGCGAAGACCGGAGATATTCAAGTTTCCTTCCACACGTTTGAGCCAGGAGAACCCCGTCAACTCCGCTACTTCACGAAGATCGTAAAAGTAAAGTCTATACACCTGCTCACAGGCATCCTCACAATAGGCCTCCAGGTCATCGGCTGTTTCAATCTTGATCCAGCTATCTTCACTGAGGTTACATTCCTGCGACGTCTCTAAGCCACACGCTTGTGGCACCCCCTGAAGATCTGGCTCTCCGCAACCCGATCCCACATTCATTAGCGCTGTTATCAGTATCAACTGACGCTTCCAGCCCATCTTCGCCTCCGCACCTATATTGTCATTATGGTGAACATCAGGAGCAACGGGAAACTCGTAAACTTCCCGTTGCTCCTGATGTCATTAATCAACCTACGTCAACGGAGTTAGCTCTGATCGTAGTACACGCAGCGCGCCACGGCCCTTACCGGCTTGTTCGGCGCGGCACTGGCGATGAGCTGCCAGTGCGTCCGAGTTGGCACCACGCGAACGTACTCGCGGCCCCCGTCAAATTTCCCGGAGATTTCGGCGAGGAAGCAGAAGGCTTGCGAGACGGGTGCCAAATTCGCCACGCGCTGATCGGGCTCGCCCTCGGAGGTGGTGATGACCTCGGCCGTCACATCAGCCCCCTGCGGACTGCTCCAGAATGCCATCTGAGTGTTCGCCGCATCCCACAGACCAAATCCCATAAAACTGGCGAAGAAGGGTCCCTGCTCCGACTTTATGCGGTAGTCAACAGTAGACGTACCAGAAGGATGCTCAACCACCGCACGTTCCCCAAACCCTTTCAAACTCCCTCCAATACCTGCCACGGAGAAAGCTTTGGATCGGTACCCAAGCTGATCGATCTCCTCTTCCTCATCAATAGTGAACGTCTGGACGGGTTCGCTGATCCAGTCACCGCTGCCGGTGGTGTCCGTAAAGATTGAGCGGGGTACGCAGTTGTACTCACTGAAAACGCGCTCGGTGACCTCGGTGCGGCCGGAGTCCGAGCGGCCGTGCCAGTACATCTCGTTGGTGGTGCTGTCGAACTCGGTGCCGAGTGTGACCCGTTCTCCCAGACCGGCGAACTGTCCGCCCATGCCCGAGAGCGTGCAGATCCAGCCATCTACTTTTGCAATCTTGCCGTCCTCATTATTACCGAAATACGCCGTGAAAGGATCGTAGGGTCGACCGGGCGCAAACACCTCCGCGGTGGGAAGCTGGTTGGCAAGCGCTACAAATTGATCGACCGCGCAGCCCGGTTCGACATCACACTTCCCGCATACGGCGTCGTTGATCTCCGTCGGCGAGGAGAGGTTGTCGACCGCATCCTGCACGGAGTCGAAACAGGTTGCTCGCTGGATCTCGAAGTTGGCCTGACAATCCTCAAACTTGCCGCGGAAGTTCTCATAGGCATCGATCGCGTCGGCCTGCGGCGCGGGCCAGAGCACCCGGCTGGGATTGTCGAGCTTCCAGACCACGCTCTCGTAGGTCCCGGTCAGATCGCCGGTCGGGTCGAGGGCGGGCTGGGCCAGGGTTTCAAAATCCTGGATGCACTCCAGGCCTGTGATTCCGAAATCGAAGCCACACCAGTTGTAAAGCACCTGATCATAAGGGGCGGTGGTGTAGTTGAGCACACGACCGTAGGCTGCGGCCTCCCATGCATCGTTCGCAAGAGCGACCGCCACGTCATCGGCGATCTCGTCAAGGTAGGTCATCCAAGCCGAGGGTAGCTCCGCGAACCACTCGCCGGGCGGCGGAATATCCGGGCCGTTTACAAATCCGTAGGTCCGCGTGCTCCAGACAAGCTGATTAAATCTAGAGTTATTGAGCCGCTCGAGCGTAGCGTTCAACGAGAGATCGAGGGTCGCAGATTCGTTGAGCGGGATATCGCCACCAATCTTACCACCAATCTCCTCGCGCTCTTCGGTGGAAAGTTTGGTGAGATCGGCCACGAAGACCACCATGCCGCCGAGTTGCTCACGATCCACATAGTGCGTGCCGCAGTTGTCGACAGCTGCAGCCAGATCTTCAGGGTGGTTGGGATCTTTCGGGTCACAGAGCGACCCATCCTCAAAGAGAGGATCGCCATTCGCATCTGCGCGAGCAGGTTGCGGAATTGCCACGCGATCGACGGTGCGAATCAACCCGATGATCACCGCCGCGCTGAAGTCTTTACGCGTGCCTTGCATCTCATCGAGCTTGCCTTCGAGATCCGCCACCGAGCTTCCGGCGATTTTGAGCTCACCGTTAAAGAGCAGGTTCAGGCGCTCTTTCACCTCCGTGGAGGTCGACACAATCGTGCCCACACTTTCAGTGCCACCGGCGGCCTGGACCATCCGCTTGACTTCAGGAATGCACTGGTAATGCCCCTGGGCTTCATAACCGTTGCCCGAAGGCGTCACCCCCTGGCCGACCAGCGTATAAGGCGGCGAAGCAAAGAGGGGGGAATGGGTCCGCGCCAGGGCCGCGCCGGGCTCGGTGTCAGGTGCTTCACTGCACCCGATCATGGTCGCTCCCAGCATCACAGAGAGAGAGAGAGAGAGAGAGAGCTCTTGAGCGAGCGCGTCTCGGGGTGCTGATACGACTTCAAAACATCCTCCTACTAACAAAAAGTCAGCGTGATGGTGCTCGAACGAACGTACTGCCCTTCTCTGCAGGCCTGTTGAGAGAGTGGGGAAAGACTAAGACATACCCCCTGAGATGTATAAACACTTTCGTGTAACGCTTCTTTGCGCACAGAGCCGACGTACCATCCCAGTCGCAGATGGCATCACTTAAGCCGCCACCTTCCGCCGACCTCGCAGCTGGCGCTTCAGCGTGGTGCGCAGCATCGCTCGCCAGTTCGACAGGTTGAGCGGGGTGAGCGTGATGAGCACATCCCCGCGGCCAAAGCCCGGGTTCTGGGCATAGAAATAACGCACGTGCGGGTCGCTCAGCTCCCGCTCGGTGATCGGGGCCACATCACCGCGCAGGTGTTTGGGCACTGTGCCGATCCATTCGCCCCCCGGGCCCGGTCGCACATCGTCGCTGTAGCGGGTGGCGATCTGGCGGCAGAGCTCGCGCTCGGCCGCCGGCGTCGGCTCTTCGTGGCGCGGCCAGAAGGTCTGGTAGGTGCGCGGAAGCAGCAGATAGCTCTTGTAGCTGAACACCGCCATCGCCAGATCGATCGGGGTGCGCGGGTGCTTGAGCCGGGCTTCCAGGAAGTAGGCCATCACGACCGTCTGCAGCACATTCTTGCCGCGAACACGGGGCTCTAAGAGCGCGTTGCCCGGGTAGAGCACGATGCGGGTCTGGCCCGCCACCTCGTAGCTCTGCACATCCATCGTGCCCACGCCCACAAGCGGCCCCTCGGGGCGCTCGCGCACAAGGATCACGTCACGCTTGCTCCGATACCCCTCTTCAATGACCTCGGGGCTCCCCTCGATAAAGCGGCTGGCGAAGGCACAGATCATCTCCACTTCGGCGGCGCTCAGTGAGGTGGTGGGGCGAAACTCCAGGCGCAATCCGTTGAGGCGCAGATAAGGCGGAAGCATAGGCGTCTCAAAGCTCACATTCCAGGGAGGGTCAGCGACGATCGACCGTGTTCTCAGTCAGAATTGCGCGCGTTGTAGTCGACACTCCCGGCGAGATGCAAGCTCGTCAGATCCGGCCGGATTGCTTTCCGGCCCTGTGTTTAGCCCCTCGCCGCGCCACGCAAACTTAGATATCGCGACACTCCCCGCCCGCACAGTCATCGACGCAGGCCCACTCCCCGAGTTCGGTGCAGACGCAGTAGGAAGAGATGCAGACCTCAGGATCAATCACACATTCTTTACCGGCCGAGCAGCTTCCCGGGGTGCAACCCTGGGGGTTCTCGAAGAGATCGCATGAAATCCCGTTAAGTACCCGCTCACAGACCCCGCCACCACACTCCTCGTCACAGACCCACTCGCCTCCCTGGCAGCTGCAGCCGGTGGGAATACACACCTCGTCGTCGATATCGCATCGAAGATCTGCTGCGCCACAGTCTGAGTTTTGGGTGCACCCCTCGGGATTAGGGCCCTGACACGCCTCATCGGCCGGCTTGCAGACCTTGCCGGAGCAGTCGCGGTTGCAGAACCACTCCCCCTCCTCGGTGCACACACATTCGGTAGGGGTGCACTGCGCTTCATCGGGCACGCAGAGCTCATTGCTGGCGCACGCCTCGTGATCCTGACAGCCCGCAGGGTTGGGCTCTTCGCAGCGGGCCTCGGGATCGCGGCACTCCCCGCCTCCACAGTCTTCCGAGCAGAACCACACCCCCTCCTCGGAGCAGATGCAACTCGACGGTTGGCATACATCCTCACCGCGGGCGCAGAATTGATCCCCCGGGCATTGATCGTCGTCGGTGCAACCGGTCGGATCGGGCTCGGTACATCCCGTGCCCGTGTCGGCTCCGGCGTCGCTGCCCGCATCCTCCGACGTGTGGGGGGCCGCGCTGGTGTCGTCATCATCGCCACAGGCCGCCGTCCCACATGCCAACGTTATTATCACCGTCATCATCGCCATCAGCTTTCGTGCGCGCATCGCATCCTCTCCCTCATTGAATTATGACATGGTGCTATCCCTCAGATGGAGGAGCGATAGCAAAGGTGTCAGGGGAGTTCAAACCTTCAGGATGTGCACACACTCCACAATGATGAGCCTCGTCTCACGCCTCGCTGTGCTCGGCCCGATCGAGTTCGACAAAGTCCTCAATCCCCTGTCGCAACTGGGTGATGCCGTAGCCGCGGTTCACGTAGACCAGGGAGACCCCGTGGGCTTTGACCATCGCGTCGGTGATCATGTCGCTGACCTTATGGCTCAAAAAGCTCGTGAGCAGGATCACGATATCCACACTTCCCTGCTGCATGCGGCCGGTCAACGACTGCACCTGACGAAGGTTTTCGCTGCCGTTGACCGTGAGCCACTCAAACTTTCGGGGTTCAAAGGTCTGCTCGATGCGCGCCAGGGCGTCGGGGCGGCTGTCGCCGCCCACCATCACAACCCTGGAGCTCTTCAACACCTCGCGCCAGGGCCAGTCCTCGGGCAAGAGCTCGTCGACAAAATCGGGCTCGGCGTCTTTCTCGGCGTCGGCCGCGTCGATGGCATGGCGAAGTTTGGCGAGCGCCGCCCCGCTTAAATGGTCACGAAAGGGGCGCATCAGACGCACCAGCCGGGGATCGTCGCCGCTTAAGCCCCCGGGAGTCGAGAGGATGTCTTCGACGAGCGCGCGGATGCGATCGACGGGGGGATCCCGGTCGATCAACGCGCGAATCTGACCCAGCGCTCGCTCGGTGTTCTGCGGGGGGCTCTTCTCATCGACCTCCTCGCCATAAAGATCATGGGCAAGTCGCGCAAGCTCGCGGTGGTAGTAGGCGGCGTCCTCGCTCCAGCGCGCGCCATGGGCAGGGCGGTGACCACGGGCCAGCCCGTGCACAAAGCCGGCGCGGGTGATATCGAAGTGGGTGCTGAGCCGTCGCATGATCCGCGCGGCGTCTTTATCGTCGCGAACCGCACCACAACATCGGGCCGGCGTCTCGTCCTGAAGGTGGCGGTAGCGCGCGGCAATAAAGCAGCCCAGCGCCACCTGAACCTCATGGGGCAGCTCCTCCCACACGCGCAGCCGCTCGTCCTCAGTGGCGGCCTTGAGCTTGCCCAACTCCCCGACCACCTCCACGTAGGATTGCACGCCAGCGGGAGGCTCCCCGAGCTGGTCGCGAATATCCGGCAGGAGATGCGCCACGAGCTGCGCACCGGTGGCCGCCCGGCTGGGTGCCCCGGCGCGTATTTTTGATGATGTCGATAATGTCGATGATGTCGACAACGTCGATGCGACCCGCAGTACAGCGGGTTTGCGCTCCGGCTCGTTTTTAAGGTGGGTGTCGTGTTGATGTCCGGGAGCAGGATGCCGGGGCTCGTCCTTTGCCCCACCCGAGGCTGGCCCATCTTCCGCGACGCTGGCCTCTTCCGCGACGCTGGCCTCTTTCGCAGCCGCCACGTCATCCTCACACGCGGCCTCCTCGTCCAACGCAACCCATGCCACCGGGCCTGCCCCCTCCCCGGGCTCAAGCGCCCTGCCCTGATCAAAAACATCAAAAACCTGCGCGCCAAGGTCGCAGAAGATGGCGTCGAGGCGAGCCTCCAGCCCGGCGCGCTCTTCGCGGAGGGCGCGGGCGCGCGCGGCGCTTTTTGCCGCCTGCGCGCTCAGGGAGACAAGCAGCGCGCGCAGCGCGCGGGCCTCCTCAATCAGCCCCCCGAGCTCCGCACTCTTGCTCAGGATGACACGCGCGACCGCCTCCTCTCCGCTGGCCATCGCCTCGCTCTCGGTATCGTGCCTCTCTTCATCCATCACATTCTCCCTGGTCTGCCCCCCGGGTTGTGAAGGTCGTGGCGCGGCGCGTCACGAACACGTCATCATGGCAGATTTGCCCCCGGGATGAACAGGGCCCTTCCCCTTGCGCTCATCGCCTGCCTTCGCCATGGTCCCTGCACTGGCACCAGACGTTGATGTGTTCTCGGCCCGAGGCGGGCCCGCGAGAGAACCCTGAGGAGGGAGGGATCATGACAGACTCAAAGCACAACAAGCGCTCCATGATGAGCAGACGCAGGTTTATCGTCGTGACGGCAAGCGGGCTTCTTGCCACAGCCTGTGGCTCGGGCGGTTCCGGCAGGAGGGTCGACGCCGCAGACACCGGAGATGCCGCAGATGCCGCAGACGCCGGAGGCCCGGGAGATGGCGGAGGTCCTTTTGACACCGGAAGCATCGACGCCAACGTCCCCACCCCCGAGCCCAACTCCCCCTGGCAACTCGCCGAGGGGCATTACGAGGGCTATTTTCCGCAGCACGTGATCTACCCGCGCCCTGACAGCGAAACCGAAGCGTACGCGCGTCATCGTCACGCCTATCCCGGGGTGCTCTACGAGATCCCCATCGGCGTGCAGTTCGGCAAGTGGCCCTACCGCTACGAGCTGCTCGAAGGCCCGGCCGGGGCCCGCGTGGTCCATGAGACGCTGGAGTGGAACGGCGACGACGCCTTCATCGTCCCGGAGGGCTACGGGGTGGTGGCCTGGGATGTTCCACACCATGCTCCGGCCGGGCCGCATACCTTTCGCGTCCGCGTCTACGATCAGGATCACGGACGCGCGGGCGATTCCTTTGTGGACGTGACCTGGACGACGGCGGTGGGCACATCGAACTTCATCTTCCTCGACCCGATCCACGGGGATGACGCCAGCGCCGACGGCAGCATCAACGCCCCCTTCCGGGAGATCGCCGCGCTTCAGGACTCCGGCCTGGCCGGCAACAAAATCTGCTACATCCGTCAGACCGAGCCCTTTGACCCCGACGACTCCCTCTTTGCGGGCGGCTATGCCCCCTCCCCACCCCGGCAGTTTCGCTTCGGCCTGGACTCCGAGCCCAAAGCCTATGTGGCCTTCCCGGGTGAGGTTGTCCACATCAACACCGCCAACCAGCGCGCCTTTGCTCAGTCCAGCACCATCAACCACGACGTCTTCTTCGATCGGATCGTCACCGCCTACACCAATCAGAACGCTCGCGATCGCGACAACGTGCGGGTGATCATGCACTGGAGCAAGTCTCACCGCTCCACCTTCTGGCGGATGGGATGTATACGGGCCTACGGCGGAAAGCGCAAAGACGATAACCACGGGTTCATCTGGTACTGGAACGATGGCGGCAGCGTCGACGACGCCACCGGCCACACCTACCTCTACTCGGCCGACTGCTGGATGGACCGCATGAACGTCGATCCCGGCCCCGATGCCTCCTTTGAGGGCGTGGGCGCCAACGGCCCCCACCTCTGGGAGACCTACACCACCAACCGCACGCTGGCGGAGCGCCACCGGATCACCAACAGCCACATCATCAACAATGGCTTTGTCATCGTGAAAGGCTCGGCCCGTGATGCCGAGATCCGCGCCTGCGTGAGCGTGGAGGGCAATCGCGGCAACTACCATATTCGCGGCCTGGGCGCCGACTCCAACGGAGAGACCCGTCGGGTGGCCCTCTGCTACAACCGCACCGGCGGCGAGGAGGGGCGCGTCGCCATGGGCCAGGCTGGCACAAATCCGGCCTATGAAGACATCATCGCCTACCGCAACTCCTGCGCCGGCTCCATCGGGGCCTCCCAAAACCCCGAGGCCTTCAGCCACGCCTACAACAACATCACCCGCACCATCGCCGAGAACGTCAAAGAGCAGGAGGGCAACATCGAGTTCGGCGACAACCTCCAGGCCACCTTCGACGACGCGATGCGGCTTGTCGGCGACGCCCGTGCGGCACACCTGGGCCTTAAGGGCGCGGAGGTTGCTTGAGTGTGGTTTTTTTGGGGGGGGTGGGTGGGGCGGTGTTGGGGGGGGGGCGGTGGGGGTGGGGGGGGCTTGCTATGTGACGGCGGGGGAACCGTCTCAATCGCACACCGTGCGCACCTTTAAAAAAGATCATCCCCGCGCCTGCGGGGAACGCGTGTGAACGACAGCCACCCAGTCGAGATCTGTCGGTTCAGCCCCGCACTCGCGGGGAACGCCGGGGCGACGCTCAGGCGCAGGAAAACAGCTACGGTTCAGCCCCGCACTCGCGGGGAACGCGTCCCGAAAAGCGCCAGATCCGAAAACTCGCGCGGTTCAGCCCCGCACACGCGGGGAACGCCTCTCCTTCATCCTAGAAACAGGTCAAGAGTACGGTTCAGCCCCGCACACGCGGGGAACGCGAAAGGGTTAGGGAACGTGAACTGCCAGCGTTCGGTTCAGCCCCGCACACGCGGGGAACGCTTAAACGCCCACTCCGCCCTGCCTCCGAGCACCGGTTCAGCCCCGCACACGCGGGGAACGCGATGGCAGCCGAAGCAGCCTCCCTGTTCTCCTCGGTTCAGCCCCGCACACGCGGGGAACGCCCTCACCAGCGCCTTCAGCGCCAACCAGGCGGCGGTTCAGCCCCGCACACGCGGGGAACGCCATGGTGAGAATTTCGGGGCCACCTACGAGGGCGATTCAGCCCCGCACACGCGGGGAACGCGCGCCGAGTTCGGCGTCGAGCGCATCACCTGGCGGTTCCCGCACACGCGGGGAACGCGAGGTGGTTGAAGGACTCCACGCCCATGGTGCCGGTTCAGTTCCGCACACGCGGGGAACGCCTGATGTCGGTCCTACCCAGCCACTCCGCGATCGGTTCAGCCCCGCACACGCGAAAAACGCTTAACATACGCCTCTACTGAGAGTTCGTTGCCCGGTTCAGCCCCGCACACGCGGGGAACGCATGACGATGGCCATGCAAGCGATCGCCGAAGACGGTTCAGCCCCGCACACGCGGGGAACGCTCGCTCTCTGGCGACATCTCCGAAGCCTGATGCGGTTCAGCCCCGCACATGCGGGGAACGCCGGTCCCCCCAGCTGTTTTCATGGGCACTGCCCGGTTCAGCCCCGCACACGCGGGGAACGCCAGTCCACCACGTTGTTGGTGTAGGCGAGCGCCGGTTCAGCCCCGCACACGCGGGGAACGCCCAGCCCCTCGCCCCCTAAATACATGGTTTGACGGTTCAGCCCCGCACACGCGGGGAACGCGTTACTGGAGCCAGCTGAGAAGCGCCTGGAGGCGGTTCAGCCCCGCACACGCGGGGAACGCCTGCGTATCGCCGCGATGGCGATCGATAGCGGCGGTTCAGCCCCGCACACGCGGGGAACGCATCGCCGACGGCATGTCGGGGCTGGCGGAAGCCGGTTCAGCCCCGCACACGCGGGGAACGCTTGCTTCAGGTCCAGCAGGGCACGCGCGGCCTCGGTTCAGCCCCGCACACGCGGGGAACGCCGATCATTATGGCCGCCGGCGTAGCGCTCCCCCGGTTCAGCCCCGCACACGCGGGAAACGCCGTAAGCCCGGCCGCGGGGCTTTCCCTGTGAGCGGTTCAGCCCCGCACACGCGGGGAACGCTGGGCATGGGCCAAAAAGCTCGACCACATCCCCGGTTCAGCCCCGCACACGCGGGGAACGCGTCGAGCGGCCCGGAAAAGTAGACCAGTGTTCCGGTTCAGCCCCGCACACGCGGGGAACGCTCTTTGAAAGAGGTCCAGCGTGTCGCGAACTACGGTTCAGCCCCGCACACGCGGGGAACGCCGAATACGGCGCAAGTTCTCAGACGTCGGAGGCGGTTCAGCCCCGCACTCGCGGGGAACGCGCCCCTCCGGCCGCGCCGATGCCAGCCTTACCCGGTTCAGCCCCGCACACGCGGGGAACGCGTGTTGATGCTCCGGTGCTGGCCGCGAAAGCCCGGTTCAGCCCCGCACACGCGGGGAACGCGAGCGTCATGATCCCTCTCGCATTAGCAACACCGGTTCAGCCCCGCACACGCGGGGAACGCCCCATTGGTGGTGAACTCGCGGCCCATGGTGGCGGTTCAGCCCCGCACACGCGGGGAACGCACGGCCCGCTTGACACTCAACACATCTTCCCGCGGTTCAGCCCCGCACACGCGGGGAACGCCACAACGTAGAATGCCAACATCATGGCCCGCGCGGTTCAGCCCCGCACACGCGGGGCACGCGTCAAAGGGACCGCCCGGCTGGTAGTCGATGGGGGTTCAGCCCCGCACACGCGGGGAACGCGCCTGGCGGGGATTGGAGCCTCTCACCGTGACCGGTTCAGCCCCGCACACGCGGGGAACGCGACGATCTCAAAGGCAAGAACCCCCAGCAGCTCGGTTCAGCCCCGCACACGCGGGGAACGCTTGCGAGGGTCATCACCGACGTCGACCACGCTCGGTTCAGCCCCGCACACGCGGGGAACGCTCGATAATGCGGGCCTCTTTGTATCCACTCCATGGTTCAGCCCCGCACACGCGGGGAACGCCACTGCTCTACGCGGTGGCAGAACTGGGGGATCGGTTCAGCCCCGCACACGCGGGGAACGCGTCAATAATCCCCTGGGCACCCGCGCGCGCATCGGTTCAGCCCCGCACACGCGGGGAACGCGAGCTCATCGCTCAGCAGTGGGGCAACTTCGACGGTTCAGCCCCGCACACGCGGGGAACGCCCCGCGGCCTGCCACCCCAAAGAAGCCTAACGCGGTTCAGCCCCGCACACGCGGGGAACGCTGTCGATGCCGCGATTCCAGAAGAAGAAACCCCGGTTCAGCCCCGCACACGCGGGGAACGCCGCGGCGAGGTAGAAACGAGCCCCGGGGACGGCGGTTCAGCCCCGCACACGCGGGGAACGCTCGAGAGTCTGCAGCCCGAGCTGTTCGCCGACCGGTTCAGCCCCGCACACGCGGGGAACGCGCGACGGTCACCGGGCCGTAAAGCGCAAGCTGCGGTTCAGCCCCGCACACGCGGGGAACGCCGGTCAACGGCTCAACCCAGCGCAGCCGTGGACGGTTCAGCCCCGCACACGCGGGGAACGCGCTCTTCTCCGAGGGCGTTCAGGGCGATGAGTGGGTTCAGCCCCGCACACGCGGGGAACGCCAAAGCCAGTACGAGCACGCGGCGAACGGCAACGGTTCAGCCCCGCACACGCGGGGAACGCGTCATCCCCTACGTGCAGCAGGTCGGCCAGAACGGTTCAGCCCCGCACACGCGGGGAACGCGCCGACGTTGACCGGGCGGTGCAGATACCCCAGGGTTCAGCCCCGCACACGCGGGGAACGCCTCAGAAACGCGGTGTAGCCGTTGGCCTGCCCCGGTTCAGCCCCGCACACGCGGGGAACGCCCTCTCTTCGCTTTTACGTGCCATGCCCTGCCCGGTTCAGCCCCGCACACGCGGGGAACGCATGACCGAAACCTCTCGGCTGTTATAAGTAGGCGGTTCAGCCCCGCACACGCGGGGAACGCACCTACGACGCATCTTCGGCAGACGTCGGCACCGGTTCAGCCCCGCACACGCGGGGAACGCTCAGGACGGTTTTTCTGAATCCATTTGTAACCCGGTTCAGCCCCGCACACGCGGGGAACGCTTCAACTGAGGTCGCCCTGTGGTGTCGTGCTACGGTTCAGCCCCGCACACGCGGGGAACGCCTCTTTGCGACTCCCAAGCGCAAGCTGCACGCCGGTTCAGCCCCGCACACGCGGGGAACGCGCGCGTTTTCGGGACGCGCAGGACTGCAACCCTGGTTCAGCCCCGCACACGCGGGGAACGCTAACGGGAGGCCATGATGGCCCAAGACGTGATCGGTTCAGCCCCGCACACGCGGGGAACGCACTGCGGCATTCAGATCCCGTCTAAGATTAATCGGTTCAGCCCCGCACACGCGGGGAACGCTCGGGCAGGTCGTTGTCGGAGAGATCCATGACCGGTTCAGCCCCGCACACGCGGGGAACGCGCAGGCGGCGAGCTCTATGCGGTCGATATGACCGGTTCAGCCCCGCACACGCGGGGAACGCACCGGCAACACGACCCAGCGTAGATGGGCTGGCGGTTCAGCCCCGCACACGCGGGGAACGCGAAGCGCAAGCACTTCCTCCGCAGCAGCACCTCGGTTCAGCCCCGCACACGCGGGGAACGCGAGGCAATGATGGAGATGAGCTCCGCCCCCTGCGGTTCAGCCCCGCACACGCGGGGAACGCCGGAAGTGTGAAGCCCTGCGCGCTCGCGATGTCGGTTCAGCCCCGCACACGCGGGGAACGCGTCGTCGCCTTCCTGCTGTGCCCACTCCAAGGCGGTTCAGCCCCGCACACGCGGGGAACGCGATCTGCCGCCCGGCGAGGTTCACGCCGACACCGGTTCAGCCCCGCACACGCGGGGAACGCGACTCCAGGCAAAGGATCGGCCCCATAAAACCCGGTTCAGCCCCGCACACGCGGGGAACGCCGCACCATGACATGGCATACGTTGCGAGCGACCGGTTCAGCCCCGCACACGCGGGGAACGCCCTTCGATCGGAACCTCCTGCACAACTCGACCCGGTTCAGCCCCGCACACGCGGGGAACGCGGTGGTGCGCGTCAACGGGTTTTTTCGTGCTCCGGTTCAGCCCCGCACACGCGGGGAACGCTCGACGGTCATCTCAGCGTCATCGCTGAGCGCCGGTTCAGCCCCGCACACGCGGGGAACGCTCGCGCCCTGTAAGCCTCGAAGAAAGGATCTCCGGTTCAGCCCCGCACACGCGGGGAACGCGCTATGATGTGGAATATTTCCGCAAGAGCGAGCGGTTCAGCCCCGCACACGCGGGGAACGCCTCGCCCTGCTCTTGCGCGGACTCAATGATGTCGGTTCAGCCCCGCACACGCGGGGAACGCGTCCCCGGGTGTTGGGTTTAGCTCAGACGATCCGGTTCAGCCCCGCACACGCGGGGAACGCCTTACGCTAGTGATACAAACATATCGCCCACCCGGTTCAGCCCCGCACACGCGGGGAACGCGCCTCAACCCGGGGACGCTCGCGGTCGATGGCCGGTTCAGCCCCGCACACGCGGGGAACGCATCGGCGGCGACGAGGTGCGATATCGCAAAGACGGTTCAGCCCCGCACACGCGGGGAACGCCCCCTGGAACGAACTCCGCTTCGCTCCGTGCTCGGTTCAGCCCCGCACACGCGGGGAACGCGTGTTGCGGACTTTTCGGGTTTCGATGATTTCCGGTTCAGCCCCGCACACGCGGGGAACGCGCCAACAACGCGCCCGCCAAGCGCATCGATCCCGGTTCAGCCCCGCACACGCGGGGAACGCCGATGGCGGTCGCTGGAGCGCTACCAAAATAACGGTTCAGCCCCGCACACGCGGGGAACGCATTTCGAGATACCATTGTAGGGGGAGGGCTGGCGGTTCAGCCCCGCACACGCGGGGAACGCGACGCCAGCCCTGAGGACCACTGGCGCTACACCGGTTCAGCCCCGCACACGCGGGGAACGCCAGCTTGAAGAACTCCTCCCAACCTCCGGGGGCGGTTCAGCCCCGCACACGCGGGGAACGCTACTCGGCTGCCAAATCCTCGAAGCGCAGCGACGGTTCAGCCCCGCACACGCGGGGAACGCCTCGGAGCATTTGCGATCCTCCCATCCCTCGCCGGTTCAGCCCCGCACACGCGGGGAACGCGCATCCTTTCTCAATTCTCCCCTGGCTGATGTCGGTTCAGCCCCGCACACGCGGGGAACGCGATTCGCTCCGGGAGATTCCGTTGCCTTACGACAGGTTCAGCCCCGCACACGCGGGGAACGCGATAATCGTTTTTCGTTTCTGCAAGGTGTCTCCGGTTCAGCCCCGCACACGCGGGGAACGCGATTCGATCCGATGGTCTGAGGACGGCACGACCGGTTCAGCCCCGCACACGCGGGGAACGCCGCAAGGCCGTCACCGCACTCAGCGGTAAGATCGGTTCAGCCCCGCACACGCGGGGAACGCCATAAGTGCTTTTTTATGTTTAGGGCGCGCGCCGGTTCAGCCCCGCACACGCGGGGAACGCCAAAAGCCCCATCTGCTCAGATGTCACATTGGCGGTTCAGCCCCGCACACGCGGGGAACGCCACCCGCCGAGCTCGCCACTGTGAGCTCAGGCCGGTTCAGCCCCGCACACGCGGGGAACGCCGCCGCCTGCTGAGTGGGTGCCTGACCAGGGCCGGTTCAGCCCCGCACACGCGGGGAACGCGTAGCCCGGGTCGAACTGCGTGGGGATGGGGTCGGTTCAGCCCCGCACACGCGGGGAACGCTAGAGCGCTCTAAGATGCCCGTCCACGTCTGCCGGTTCAGCCCCGCACACGCGGGGAACGCACTCGAAGCTCCACACCCTTACTATCTTTTGGCGGTTCAGCCCCGCACACGCGGGGAACGCGAGAGACCGACGGTCACCGACTCCGACCGGCTCGGTTCAGCCCCGCACACGCGGGGAACGCAGCCACTCGGTGCCACGGCGCACGACGCCCGGCGGTTCAGCCCCGCACACGCGGGGAACGCGGTCAGCCACTCCAGCGTCTCGGTGATGCCGGCGGTTCAGCCCCGCACACGCGGGGAACGCTGTCAACCCCGAGCGAGAAAGTGCTGGCGCAGCGGTTCAGCCCCGCACACGCGGGGAACGCATGCCAGACCTGATCTGCCGAGCGCCATAGTCCGGTTCAGCCCCGCACACGCGGGGAACGCCCCTCGCTGCAGGAGAGCTACGTGGACCCGACCGGTTCAGCCCCGCACACGCGGGGAACGCGCTCTCCGGCGCGAGGATGACCATTACGACCCCGGTTCAGCCCCGCACACGCGGGGAACGCGCGTGGATGCCCACCGTGACCTGTTGCTCGCCCGGTTCAGCCCCGCGCACGCGGGGAACGCGCTCACAGCAGCGACGATCGAGACCAAGAATTCGGTTCAGCCCCGCACACGCGGGGAACGCGTGGTGGTCCCAGCATGCAGGGCACTTCCAAACGGTTCAGCCCCGCACACGCGGGGAACGCAGCATCCCCAGCGCGGAGAATAGCCCCGTCCACGGTTCAGCCCCGCACACGCGGGGAACGCCGTTTTATGGCTTGCGGTTAGCTACGCAACCCCGGTTCAGCCCCGCACACGCGGGGAACGCCAGCACGGCACTCTCGCCGGTGCCTACCGGGCCGGTTCAGCCCCGCACACGCGGGGAACGCCTGATTGAGCACATGGCGAAAGAGGTTCAGGACGGTTCAGCCCCGCACACGCGGGGAACGCCCGGTGAACCGCTCGGAGATCCGCACGTTTACCGGTTCAGCCCCGCACACGCGGGGAACGCTGCGTTGACCGGCTCCATTGCCGGAGCCACAGCGGTTCAGCCCCGCACACGCGGGGAACGCGCCCAGCCAGCGGTTGCACCACGCCACAAACTCGGTTCAGCCCCGCACACGCGGGGAACGCACGGTCAAAAAAGAGCATGTCGTGCACGATCGCGGTTCAGCCCCGCACACGCGGGGAACGCCGGGGATCTCGACGGCGTAGCGGAACCGAACCTGGTTCAGCCCCGCACACGCGGGGAACGCTGTTGGAGAAGCGCGTCGGCCAACGCCTGACTCAGGTTCAGCCCCGCACACGCGGGGAACGCTCCTCGAGGTCGCCAGGGCGCAGCACAGGCAGCGGTTCAGCCCCGCACACGCGGGGAACGCCCTCCAGATTGCCCCCAGATGCGTTTGTTTCGCGGTTCAGCCCCGCACACGCGGGGAACGCGTTCAAATCCCGCTTCAAGTTGATTTTCATCGCGGTTCAGCCCCGCACACGCGGGGAACGCGATCGCTGGAGCCCATCAGGAGCGTTGCTCAGCGGTTCAGCCCCGCACACGCGGGGAACGCGATTCTTTTGAGGGCGGCGGGGAGTGGCCTGACGGTTCAGCCCCGCACACGCGGGGAACGCTGGCAGTTCGTCGCCGCAATGGCAGGCCCGTCCGGTTCAGCCCCGCACACGCGGGGAACGCAGGCCCGCACGGGTGGCGCTGTCCTCCACCTGCGGTTCAGCCCCGCACACGCGGGGAACGCTGGATGTGCTCAATGCTCAGACTGATGTCGCGCGGTTCAGCCCCGCACACGCGGGGAACGCATCGGGGAAGAGCCGCTCATTGAGAGCAAGGTCGGTTCAGCCCCGCACACGCGGGGAACGCGTTTGCTTGGGTGGATGATCTGATTGAGACCCCGGTTCAGCCCCGCACACGCGGGGAACGCCTCCTCCGTGCGAGATGCCCGCGTCTGGGCTCCGGTTCAGCCCCGCACACGCGGGGAACGCGAAGCCTTCTCGGCTGCCGACAAGGTCTCGACCGGTTCAGCCCCGCACACGCGGGGAACGCGATGATGTGAGCCTCTCACCCTACGTTTTGACCGGTTCAGCCCCGCACACACGGGGAACGCAGTAGCGAGAATCGGGCGCGGCACGGCTACGACGGTTCAGCCCCGCACACGCGGGGAACGCTTAACAAAATTGCGCCGAAGAGCGCGACCTTCCGGTTCAGCCCCGCACACGCGGGGAACGCGCGCGAGCATCATCGGGCAAGAGCTCCATGCGCGGTTCAGCCCCGCACACGCGGGGAACGCGTGATGATGATGCGCTGCTGGCGATCAACAATCGGTTCAGCCCCGCACACGCGGGGAACGCTTGACAAGGTATGACTCGTACACGGGAATCGACGGTTCAGCCCCGCACACGCGGGGAACGCGTCTGGCCTCTGGAACGGTTCTGACGCCCTTACGGTTCAGCCCCGCACACGCGGGGAACGCCGCTCGACCCTCCCATATGCCGCCGACGAGAGCGGTTCAGCCCCGCACACGCGGGGAACGCGATTACTTCCAAAAATTGGCCCGAGCGGAGCTTGGTTCAGCCCCGCACACGCGGGGAACGCCTCTCGCGCTCATAGGCGGCGATGGCGTTGGCCGGTTCAGCCCCGCACACGCGGGGAACGCTCATCGATCTTCGCGGCGGGGGTTTCTTCGGTCGGTTCAGCCCCGCACACGCGGGGAACGCGCGGTGAGACCGTGCGCGGCCCTTCGATACGCCGGTTCAGCCCCGCACACGCGGGGAACGCGGGTGACAATTTGGCACCCAAAGAGAAAAGATCGGTTCAGCCCCGCACACGCGGGGAACGCGTTGTCGCCCGCTTCGCCAGAGAGCACCGCGCCGGTTCAGCCCCGCACACGCGGGGAACGCGTGATCGACGGCGTAGCCGAGGATTACATGGGCGGTTCAGCCCCGCACACGCGGGGAACGCAACTCCAGACCAGGGGATACGACACCGCGCTCCGGTTCAGCCCCGCACACGCGGGGAACGCGGCTGCGTCAGACCCGCCATCACGCGCCGAGCCGGTTCAGCCCCGCACACGCGGGGAACGCCACACCGCCGGCGCGTGGTCGGACGTGTACGGCGGTTCAGCCCCGCACACGCGGGGAACGCGGCTGCGCTTGCTGAGCAGTTTCGTGGGATGGCGGTTCAGCCCCGCACACGCGGGGAACGCATCCGCAGCCGTTTGTCATGCGCGATCCGACTCGGTTCAGCCCCGCACACGCGGGGAACGCGAACTCCTCAGTAGGATCGCTGAGCACGATGGCGGTTCAGCCCCGCACACGCGGGGAACGCATCTCCCGCACACCGCCCATCGCAAGGCCCAGCGGTTCAGCCCCGCACACGCGGGGAACGCGCGCGCGGGTAGTATATGCGGCGCTCAGTCATCGGTTCAGCCCCGCACACGCGGGGAACGCCGGCTGGTAAAGGTGACGCGATGATCTGGCCGCGGTTCAGCCCCGCACACGCGGGGAACGCTGGTGCTCAAATATGACCGGAATCACAACACGCGGTTCAGCCCCGCACACGCGGGGAACGCGTGCCCGGATTGCAGAAGACGGCCGTTGCAGTCGGTTCAGCCCCGCACACGCGGGGAACGCAAAGGCAAGAGCACCATTGAGAGGGCGCTAACCGGTTCAGCCCCGCACACGCGGGGAACGCACGCTGTCAGGTCTTCTTAGAGAAGTTCGAGCCGGTTCAGCCCCGCACACGCGGGGAACGCCGCCCCGCATCGAGCCCGGGATCGTCGGTGACCGGTTCAGCCCCGCACACGCGGGGAACGCGTGCATGGCGGTTGGGCGATGATTCCGTGGACCGGTTCAGCCCCGCACACGCGGGGAACGCCTCGACAACCTCCACACCGATCCGGCGGAGCTCGGTTCAGCCCCGCACACGCGGGGAACGCATCAACGCCGAACTCATCCCCCTTCACCCAGCCGGTTCAGCCCCGCACACGCGGGGAACGCCTTTATGGGCCGCGCGTGGGACGCTGGCGTCCCGGTTCAGCCCCGCACACGCGGGGAACGCGAACGAGAGCTTGATGTGGTTGGAGCTCCTTGCGGTTCAGCCCCGCACACGCGGGGAACGCCGGCTCGTCGTATCCATCAGGGCCGTCTTCGTCGGTTCAGCCCCGCACACGCGGGGAACGCCGCAACAGTTGCCTCGGCGTTGGCGTGAATCGCGGTTCAGCCCCGCACACGCGGGGAACGCGAGCCTCGGAACCAACGGCCCGAAAACTCAACCGGTTCAGCCCCGCACACGCGGGGAACGCGCTCGGAACGGCGTCGACGCTGTTGATCACATCGGTTCAGCCCCGCACACGCGGGGAACGCCTGCCGTCGCTCTCCTGCGCGCTCTCCGCCGCCGGTTCAGCCCCGCACACGCGGGGAACGCTCGCCGAGAGCCCGGCACCTATGGCGATTCAGCGGTTCAGCCCCGCACACGCGGGGAACGCGTTGTCGAGGGAATGCGGGCGCTTCACCAGGACGGTTCAGCCCCGCACACGCGGGGAACGCAGGAGCGGCTGGGGCTCAAGCGCGCGCTGGACCGGTTCAGCCCCGCACACGCGGGGAACGCGCGTCGAACTCAGGCGAAGGGGAAGCTCCGGTCGGTTCAGCCCCGCACACGCGGGGAACGCGTGGTTGCAAAGCCAACATCGACCGACCCGATCGGTTCAGCCCCGCACACGCGGGGAACGCGCCAACTGTCATCGCGGAAAAAACACCCGACCCGGTTCAGCCCCGCACACGCGGGGAACGCCCACTGGTGCCGGTGGAGACGCGCGCGAAGCCCGGTTCAGCCCCGCACACGCGGGGAACGCCGAGAGTGCCGTGCTGCCTGCGCACTCCCGCCCGGTTCAGCCCCGCACACGCGGGGAACGCTATCTCTGGAGCGCCCCGATGGGTCTGGAAGCCGGTTCAGCCCCGCACACGCGGGGAACGCGAATCCTAGCTTATGGTCGAGCGCTAGGTTAACGGTTCAGCCCCGCACACGCGGGGAACGCCAGCCGATCAGGCAAGGGGTTCTCGTCGCGCTCGGTTCAGCCCCGCACACGCGGGGAACGCAGGTTATGGGGATGAGTAACATCCCCTTTAATCGGTTCAGCCCCGCACACGCGGGGAACGCCGCCCCGGCAAGCGCCCGCCGATTATGCCGATCGGTTCAGCCCCGCACACGCGGGGAACGCGGGCATCCTCGGAGGTCGCCATGTGTCGATACCGGTTCAGCCCCGCACACGCGGGGAACGCCGCTCAATGAGAATCATCATCTCATCGGTAAACGGTTCAGCCCCGCACACGCGGGGAACGCACGGAAAATCCATCACCCTGGACGTGCGTCACCGGTTCAGCCCCGCACACGCGGGGAACGCTGGTGCGCAGTCGATTTTACTCTCGGAGCCCCCGGTTCAGCCCCGCACACGCGGGGAACGCGCCTCGGCCTGCATCTCGCGCGGCCAGTCGGCCGGTTCAGCCCCGCACACGCGGGGAACGCGAGGATGCGACCTTTGATCTGTCGTCGATGAGCGGTTCAGCCCCGCACACGCGGGGAACGCCATCCCCGTGGATCGGGCAGATCGACCAGTCGCGGTTCAGCCCCGCACACGCGGGGAACGCAACAGCGACCTGAACGCCGTCGAAGATCCAGCCGGTTCAGCCCCGCACACGCGGGGAACGCTGGTCCTTGGACATAGGCTCATCGTCTCCTTCCGGTTCAGCCCCGCACACGCGGGGAACGCTGGTGCGCGTGCAGGTTGCGATCGTTCGCGCCCGGTTCAGCCCCGCACACGCGGGGAACGCGTCCGGGCAGCAGTAGTCGCGCATGATGCGATCGGTTCAGCCCCGCACACGCGGGGAACGCCGTCTCGGCGACGGTCTTATTCGTCGCGGCCTCGGTTCAGCCCCGCACACGCGGGGAACGCTGCTCGTCCGCTTGATTCAGGTAGTAGGTCTGCGGTTCAGCCCCGCACACGCGGGGAACGCTGCGGCGCAAGCTGGGTGAAGGGCTGCACCAACGGTTCAGCCCCGCACACGCGGGGAACGCCGTACTCGATGCTCCAGCGGGAGGTCGAGTCCCGGTTCAGCCCCGCACACGCGGGGAACGCGGTGATGGGCGCTGCAACGCCCTTTGCTGCGCCGGTTCAGCCCCGCACACGCGGGGAACGCGAGCTCCGCGCGTTCTTGGCGAGCGACGTCTGAGGTTCAGCCCCGCACACGCGGGGAACGCCTGATCAAGATGGGGCCCGTGTTCGGCGCGGTCGGTTCAGCCCCGCACACGCGGGGAACGCCCGACTTAGCTCTTCGTCGCCGAAATTCGTTGCGGTTCAGCCCCGCACACGCGGGGAACGCGTTTTCGGGATTTCGGATAAGGAGGAAGTTGTCGGTTCAGCCCCGCACACGCGGGGAACGCCCAAGATCGGTCAGCGTCACGAGGTCGCGCATCGGTTCAGCCCCGCACACGCGGGGAACGCATCTCGCGCGTCTTAGGCTTGCTCCGCTGATACGGTTCAGCCCCGCACACGCGGGGAACGCTATCCCTCAGCCCATAGCCGGAAAGAGAACGTCGGTTCAGCCCCGCACACGCGGGGAACGCTGTGCGATCTGCCACTGAGTCGTCGCGATGCCCGGTTCAGCCCCGCACACGCGGGGAACGCTTCTTGCCGACTATCTCGACGCCTGCCTCTCGCGGTTCAGCCCCGCACACGCGGGGAACGCCTGGACTCCGGCGAGATCCCCAACAAGTTCGCCGGTTCAGCCCCGCACACGCGGGGAACGCTAGATATCGGAGCCAATCAGGCGCTTTTTGTACGGTTCAGCCCCGCACACGCGGGGAACGCCTTGTGCCGCAGTCGGCCGACAACGCCGATCACAGGTTCAGCCCCGCACACGCGGGGAACGCGACCACCGTGCGGGGGTTGTTCTTGTCGACGACGGTTCAGCCCCGCACACGCGGGGAACGCGAGGCGGTAGAGTCTGCCATTCGGCTTGCGGGGGGTTCAGCCCCGCACACGCGGGGAACGCGTCTCGCCTGATCGCCATGAAGGACGCGGCGAAGGTTCAGCCCCGCACACGCGGGGAACGCGATCGGCTCGTCGTATCCGTCGGGCCCGTCGTCGGTTCAGCCCCGCACACGCGGGGAACGCGACGCAACCAGAAGCCAGCCAGAAAGAAGCACCGGTTCAGCCCCGCACACGCGGGGAACGCGATGCTGTAATCCTCGGGGAGCTGGGCCAGCACGGTTCAGCCCCGCACACGCGGGGAACGCGGTCGGCCTTCTTCCCGATGAGTATGAGATGGTGGTTCAGCCCCGCACACGCGGGGAACGCCTCCACGGTGCAGCTATGCACCGACCATCCTCCGGTTCAGCCCCGCACACGCGGGGAACGCGCCGATGTTCATGATCTTGCCATAGAGAAAGCCGGTTCAGCCCCGCACACGCGGGGAACGCGCCATCACGCGCGCACCAGATTGCTCCTGCACCGGTTCAGCCCCGCACACGCGGGGAACGCCGTGGCAGGCCGCGAACCCCGGTAAGGTCGGCCGGTTCAGCCCCGCACACGCGGGGAACGCCATCACGCTGCGGAATCAGATTCCCGTATCACCGGTTCAGCCCCGCACACGCGGGGAACGCCTCCCCCGAGCGGGGTAAGCGGGTTCATTCCGCGGTTCAGCCCCGCACACGCGGGGAACGCGCTCAATCGTGCGGCACGGAACCGGCCTAAACCGGTTCAGCCCCGCACACGCGGGGAACGCGATACCCCAGCATATCGAGAGTCGAATGATAGTGGTTCAGCCCCGCACACGCGGGGAACGCTCCGGCACAAGGTATTTGTCGAAGTAGTTTACCGGTTCAGCCCCGCACACGCGGGGAACGCCGAGAGGTCTACAGGTCGCAGACGGACGGGACCGGTTCAGCCCCGCACACGCGGGGAACGCTCGTTGCCCTTCAACAGCTCCAGGATCTCGAACGGTTCAGCCCCGCACACGCGGGGAACGCTCCATCTCCGAGGTGAGATAGACATTGACACCCGGTTCAGCCCCGCACACGCGGGGAACGCGAGGACGCTCTTGATCTCATCTACGAGTTTCCCGGTTCAGCCCCGCACACGCGGGGAACGCGTACGAGGCGACGCTGCGGATCTGCTGCTCGTCGGTTCAGCCCCGCACACGCGGGGAACGCGCGTGCGTCCACCTTCTTCACGGGTTTGAGCGCGGTTCAGCCCCGCACACGCGGGGAACGCGTGTATGTCAACGGCTTGGTAACCGTGGGCGACGGTTCAGCCCCGCACACGCGGGGAACGCCTATGCAAACGCAACCTACCGTTATCCCCTCCCGGTTCAGCCCCGCACACGCGGGGAACGCGCGAGATCCCCCTGCTGTCCGAGGATCGTTGGCGGTTCAGCCCCGCACACGCGGGGAACGCGTGGACGTTGAAAGCGCGTTAGGCGCTACTACCGGTTCAGCCCCGCACACGCGGGGAACGCTGTGGCATAGTCCGATCCCCACGATCGCCGATCGGTTCAGCCCCGCACACGCGGGGAACGCGCTCCCCTGCGCGTTGTAGAACTGGCGGTGTACGGTTCAGCCCCGCACACGCTGGGAACGCCAGATCGTGGCGTCGGTGAGCCACTCAACAATCGGTTCAGCCCCGCACACGCGGGGAACGCATCATTCAAGCGAATATTGAGTATCTGGTAGGCGGTTCAGCCCCGCACACGCGGGGAACGCGAGTACCAATTTGCCGACGACATGCGCGCTAACGGTTCAGCCCCGCACACGCGGGGAACGCGGATGCCGTTTTGACCAGAAGCAACCCGAAACCGGTTCAGCCCCGCACACGCGGGGAACGCGCCAGGGTGCAGCACGCGATGGTGGGGTGTGCCGGTTCAGCCCCGCACACGCGGGGAACGCACGATCTGTTCGACCAATACGAGGCCGATCGCCGGTTCAGCCCCGCACACGCGGGGAACGCATACCTTGATTTGCGCGCGCAGCTTTCCCCAACGGTTCAGCCCCGCACACGCGGGGAACGCTTGTCGGGGAAGTGTTAGACGCGGCGAGATACCGGTTCAGCCCCGCACACGCGGGGAACGCTAGAGCGCTCTAAGATGCCCGTCCACGTCTGCCGGTTCAGCCCCGCACACGCGGGGAACGCACTCGAAGCTCCACACCCTTACTATCTTTTGGCGGTTCAGCCCCGCACACGCGGGGAACGCGAGAGACCGACGGTCACCGACTCCGACCGGCTCGGTTCAGCCCCGCACACGCGGGGAACGCAGCCACTCGGTGCCACGGCGCACGACGCCCGGCGGTTCAGCCCCGCACACGCGGGGAACGCGGTCAGCCACTCCAGCGTCTCGGTGATGCCGGCGGTTCAGCCCCGCACACGCGGGGAACGCCAGGGAGCTATCCCCAGTGACTACCCCGTCGACGGTTCAGCCCCGCACACGCGGGGAACGCCAGTCCGAAGGCAACCTCGCCCCCATCACCGCCGGTTCAGCCCCGCACACGCGGGGAACGCACCTTGCCCTGGACAAGGTGAAACGCCCCATCCGGTTCAGCCCCGCACACGCGGGGAACGCCTCTCGGGCGAGCGGCAAAGCCTCCTCCACCTCGGTTCAGCCCCGCACACGCGGGGAACGCGTCAACGGGCGTGGCGTAGGTGTCGAAGAGAGCGGTTCAGCCCCGCACACGCGGGGAACGCCTCAGTTTTGCTGATAGGTTGGGAGGCCATCACGGTTCAGCCCCGCACACGCGGGGAACGCCGACCAACAGGTCGCAACGCCTTACGTTTGAGCGGTTCAGCCCCGCACACGCGGGGAACGCGACCACGGGTGAATGACCTCCCATGACCCACGCGGTTCAGCCCCGCACACGCGGGGAACGCCCCAGGGGGGGATGTGAGGGGCTCCATTATGCCGGTTCAGCCCCGCACACGCGGGGAACGCCGACCCCGGCACGCCATCCTCATCCCAGAGGCCGGTTCAGCCCCGCACACGCGGGGAACGCCGCCTTATTTACTGCGCGCGCGTCTTTAAAGCCGGTTCAGCCCCGCACACGCGGGGAACGCAACCGGCCACCGCTCCACCCGCTCAAAAACCCCGGTTCAGCCCCGCACACGCGGGGAACGCTCAAAGATCCGAAGTGGCTGCGTGAATACCTGCGGTTCAGCCCCGCACACGCGGGGAACGCATTGCGGTGAATGGCCCCTTCCCTGCGATCCTCGGTTCAGCCCCGCACACGCGGGGAACGCGCGGGCTCCAGCCACTTCGCCTTCCACTCCCGCGGTTCAGCCCCGCACACGCGGGGAACGCGTCGTACGGGTTAACCCCGCCAAGGCCGCCCCCGGTTCAGCCCCGCACACGCGGGGAACGCTCCCACCCTTCTCCGCCGCACCCAAGCGCGTCCGGTTCAGCCCCGCACACGCGGGGAACGCGTGCTCGATCGCCTCAGTCAGTGCGCGCACGCCGGTTCAGCCCCGCACACGCGGGGAACGCACCGGCGCCACCTGACGGGCACGGGGATGAGGCGGTTCAGCCCCGCACACGCGGGGAACGCTGAGAGAGCACGGCGTCGCGCACGCGCTCGACCGGTTCAGCCCCGCACACGCGGGGAACGCGCCTCGTAATGCGCGATGCTGCGGCTGATGTGCGGTTCAGCCCCGCACACGCGGGGAACGCGCCACGGGGCTGCCGCTGCGGTGCCGACCTGACGGTTCAGCCCCGCACACGCGGGGAACGCTTTCGGAATGGCCGCTGGTGGTGTTGGAACACCGGTTCAGCCCCGCACACGCGGGGAACGCTGATAATACGTCTCCCTTATGTATGCAGGGCACGGTTCAGCCCCGCACACGCGGGGAACGCGCACCATTGGCCGACGTCATCCCCAAGAGCGTCGGTTCAGCCCCGCACACGCGGGGAACGCGGGGCTTCTAACATGCAGCTAAGAGTCAACACCGGTTCAGCCCCGCACACGCGGGGAACGCCCTTGTGGCCCTCTTCATTTGCTCCTCCAAGGCGGTTCAGCCCCGCACACGCGGGGAACGCCTTTCGGGCACTCAAAGGGTTACGGCCTGATCCGGTTCAGCCCCGCACACGCGGGGAACGCGACGAGCCCTACGTGATCACGCAGTATGTCACCGGTTCAGCCCCGCACACGCGGGGAACGCTCGTGCTTATTTTTGAGCGCGTCGTGCGCCCGCGGTTCAGCCCCGCACACGCGGGGAACGCACGGTGATCGCGCCGACTGACGACCAGATCGACGGTTCAGCCCCGCACACGCGGGGAACGCTTGTCGTGAGTCCGCTCGTCGTACCCGAGCGGCGGTTCAGCCCCGCACACGCGGGGAACGCTCGTACTTGGGCTCTGCCCCGTACCCCACCCACGGTTCAGCCCCGCACACGCGGGGAACGCTCACCGCGCCCGTCCCTGGCGACGTCCAAGAGCGGTTCAGCCCCGCACACGCGGGGAACGCGGAGCGCTCCTTTACCGCGGCCATGCTTCACCCGGTTCAGCCCCGCACACGCGGGGAACGCTGATTGAAGTTTGCGAAGAGCCCGGCCAATGCCGGTTCAGCCCCGCACACGCGGGGAACGCTAACCCTCGATCTCACGCTTGTCAACATTGGCCGGTTCAGCCCCGCACACGCGGGGAACGCGATCCACGCGCCGATCTGATCTTCATCAAGCCCGGTTCAGCCCCGCACACGCGGGGAACGCAACGCGGGAGATCGAGATCTTGAAGGTTGCCGCGGTTCAGCCCCGCACACGCGGGGAACGTAGTAGCTGACTGAGCGCCTCCCCTTGCCCCACCGGTTCAGCCCCGCACACGCGGGGAACGCGGTCTCCGCGTTGGCAATGGCGCGGTCCCGCTCGGTTCAGCCCCGCACACGCGGGGAACGCGGGGGCGACGGGGATCGCATAATCGGCAATGGTGGTTCAGCCCCGCACACGCGGGGAACGCCTTTGCCGGGTGTGCAAACTAATTCACAAATACGGTTCAGCCCCGCACACGCGGGGAACGCGCTGGTCGGCGCGCGCCTGACGGGCTCGGTGGAGGTTCAGCCCCGCACACGCGGGGAACGCCCTACCGATTACGAAATCAATGCGAGCAACATCGGTTCAGCCCCGCACACGCGGGGAACGCGACCTGGACAGCGCGATGGAGCGGGCCAATGCTGGTTCAGCCCCGCACACGCGGGGAACGCCAGCAGCTCGACAATCTGGATGAGCCCGATCCCGGTTCAGCCCCGCACACGCGGGGAACGCGGCCCGATGGCGATCCCCCAGCACGCGTTCGCCGGTTCAGCCCCGCACACGCGGGGAACGCACTTCCTGCAAACCGTTGAAATCACCCGACTTTTCGACGTGCACTTTTGCTACCAACTTTTTATACCTCATTTCGATCATCCAACTTACTCCGAAATAGCAGGTCCCGGGCAGCATCAACATGCTTAATCGACTTCATCCGGATCTTCAACATAGCCCTCATCTTGCGGCGCCTGAAACGCCTCAAGCCAGGCCATCATCTGAGCTTCTTCTTCCTCCAAACTCTCTTTCGAAAATCTGTCCGGCTCCAGCGGCTTGAACGCAATAAGCTCCATGCCATCGCAATCCACCGGCACCCGCCGATTCTCACCATAGGTATCAAAACGATAACCAGCCTCGGTCGTCGCTCGCCAGGCGATCACGGCGTTTCCCTGATTCTCATAATCAATCTCGTCTTTGACGCGCTGCCAGATGCGTTCGCGCTGACGTTTATCGCAGTTGCCGACATACACCCCGGCGCGAATCTCCAACATCCACACCGTAAGTCGACCGCGCAGACGAGGGGCGACGTTTTCAGTGACGATGACCATCATCTCCAGTCGTCTCCGGGGTAGCGATTGCAGGACCAATCTGATCGGCGCCGGGTTTAGGCATCTCCAACCCGCCGGCCTTGAGCACGTCCTCAATCGTCGGAATCAACTTATCGAGCACCCGACTCTTTCGAAACGAGTCCCGACAGGCTCGACGCACCTGCCCGGCCGGATCGCTCGGATGCTTCGAGGCGATTTCAAACGCCAGCGGCACCACCGTCTCGAACTTAAAGAGGTCGGCAATGTCGTAGACAAAGGAGCGCGGCTTGCCGGTATGAATAAAGCCGATCGCCGGCGCATACCCCGCCGCCAGAATCGCCGCCTCCGTCACGCCATAAAGACACGACGTCGCCGCGCTCAGACACCGATTTGCCACATCCCCTTTGCCCCAATCTTTCGGATCGTAGCGTCGCCCCTTCCACTCCACGCGATAACGCTTTGCAAATTGCTTATACATCTCGCGTACCCGGGCGCCTTCAATCCCCTGAAGCTGTCGCACGCTTCGCTTAAGTGGTGCCGGCTCGCCAAAGCGAATCTCATACATGCGCCGCACCACGTTCAACCGCGCCTTCTCATCCAACAAATTTGCCGCCTGCCACAGCAGTCGATCCGACCTCGCCCCGCCGGGCTGACCCGCCGAGTAGAGCCGCACCCCGGCCTCACCGACCCACACAATCAAGGTGCCGGTCGTCGCTGCCAGGGTGGCAGCTGCATGCGAAAGCCGCGTACCCGGCTCCAGCATCAAACACGCCAGACTCCCGACCGGGATCTGCATGCGCACGCCATTCTTGTCGACGAGCACAAACGCCCCGTCGATCACGTCGATATGCCCCTTCTCCAGAAACACAAACGATGACCGCCGCCTTATCGGCATCGGCCTGGGTGGGTTATGCACAACGCGCCTCCCTGCCCCCCTGACCGGGATACCCCGGTTGCTATAGGTTTTATCAAAGAGCCCCCCCATCGCCGGCCTCAGATCACCGGTCGAACCATCATCAACCCACAACCATACGCCTTGGTCGGCCCGATGCCTTCAAAAAGAACATGCTTGAAGGCCTCCGGATCGTTGACGACCAGCTCGCCGTGCAAATCAAGGGTCGCAAAGGTCACTCCTCGACCATTTCGAGGCTTTTTGAAGGTACGACGCACGTAGTTTTCCGCACCAACGCTGGACGCTTTCACTTCAAAGCCCCCCTTCTCCGCCCTCGACTTTAGGGTCTTGCCATCCGTTTCAGACGTTGATGTGAGCCATTTAATGCCCTCGTCCCGAGCCAGATCCAGGAGCGTAAACTCCCGCGATGACCACTCTCCGGCGTCTTTAATCGCCTTCTTGGCGTTCATCACCACATCGTGAACGACCCGCTTATTGTTCTCGTCACGCCGCTTAACCACCGGGTTGATACGCACCGAAAAGGCCAGGCGCTGCCCTTTCTCCAGAGAAGGCCGAAAGTCCTTGGTCAACAGCTCAAAGACACCCTCACGGTCTTGAGGCTCCCGCTCCGACACCACATAGATCACCGGTGCCTGACTCGCTGTATCCCAGCGGTACACAAAGTCCCGCTCGCGCTCAGCATGATCCCGAAAGAGCGACCATACCAGCTGGTGCCCCTGATAATCAGAATCGCCCGCGACACTTAAACCGACGCGATGCGCCTGACGCAGGTCCACCACTGCTCGTGAGAAAAACATCACTCCTCCCTCTGCAAAAGACGCTCTCGCTCGACCGCGGCCACGCGCTCTGGCCGGTGCGAAAACTGCCAGCGCGACCGACTCCCCGGGTTATCCCAGCGCTCCGACTCCTCGAACCCGTCGATTCCGGCTGGCACCAAGGGGTCCGGCTCCCAATAGAGGCGCAGCCACTCCGGACGACGTGCGCCCAGGTTCGCCAGCACCATCGCCGCATCGTCGGTGACCGGATACTCCGCAAACGCATCGACCAACGTCGACGCCTTCACAATGACCGGGTTCAGCGGCAACGCCAGCGGACAGGACTTCCGCCCCAGATAGAGCGAAAAGGTCGGCGAGTGGAGAGCTTGTGAGATGGCCTCAAGCGTATGACTGCTATCGTCGCGCAGCCACAACGCGACCCTCGCGAACGCATCGCAACGGTACTGCCGTGTCGAGAGCATCGTGTCCCGCTTATCGTAGGCTACCTCATCACGACGCGTCGCCAGATCTCGGCCATTCTTGCCAGATGACACCTGGACGGTGTGGTAATCCTGCAACAACACCCCGGGAGACTCGACCAACAGCCCGAAACCCAGCGACGCATTAAGCGCCGCCAGTGCCTCTTCTTCGCTGCGCTTGATGCCAAGCGCAGCGGCTACCAGCCCTATGACCGCAGAACGCGTGGGGTGGTCGGCGCTGGTGCGAATCTCTCCCACCGCCACCTCCCCCCACGCCGCCATCGGCCCGTAGAGTTGAAAGGTTAAAAACGATGTCGCCATGGCGACCTCCTCATTGGGCAGCAAAGTTCAAGAGCTCATCCAGCTTGCCTTCGCCGGCCATCGCGTTGAGCACATAGCGCTCCGAGGCCACCGAACCATAGCTCGCGTCCATATTGCGCGCGGTCTCGTTGAGCTTTTTGATCCCCTCGCTGAGATAATCATCGCCACTGACCGGCTTCAAGAACGCCACCGAGAGCGAACGCGGCTGCCCATCCCCCTTCTCCGCCCACACATAGTTGGCGAAAGCTCGCGAGGCGAAGCTGTTCTGCTTACCCGAAGGCGCCATCTTCACCGCCGCCTCCACCAGCGCCTTGATGCCACGCTGCGCCAGTTCTTCGTTCCCCTCCAGGTTCTCAATGAGCTGCTTCCGATCGATGCACACGTAGACGTAGAAAACCCCCGCCCCAAACTCCAGCTCACCCATATGGGCCGAGCCCGCGTCTTCGTCGCCTTTATTCAGGTCGTCGACCGCCGTGAAAAAGTCCATCTCCACCGCCGCCTGGTGCACAGTGAGCGCATGCGCCACCTGAACGGCCGCCTCCACGTTGAACCTGGGCGTCTTGGCCAGCATCCGGCCAAACATCGCAATGTCGATGGCGGCGGCCTCCTCCTTCAGAAGCTCCAGATCGTCGTTGGTCGTATCCCGACCTTCTTCAATCAGCGTCTCGGCCAGCGCGAAAGCTCTCTCCCACTCCGCCGGGCTGAAGTGCACGATCTGCTTATGCTTATGAAACTTCGAGGCGTTCTCCACCTCCCCGAACACCTTCGCGATCGCCTCGGCCGCCTTAAGCGCTTGCTTCTCGGTGCGTCCTCCTTCAACCAGACGCTCATAAAGCTGCGGCCCCATCAACTTGGTGCGCTGCCCGCTATGCTCTCCCACCGCCTCCTGAAAGAGATCCGAGGTGCGCCAGGTGCGCTTCAGGCATTGCGACGACACCCGCAGGCGCTCTTTGCCCCCCATAATCGCCGTCTTCGGACGCCCCAGGTCGTCGCGGTTGAGGTTGGCGGGCGGGTACGAGGTCAGAAGGTGAAGCTGAAGAAAACGTTCCATGATCAATCTCCTTATTCATGAATAGTGGGCCCCTGTGGCCCGGGGTTACATGCACCTTCAATAGCTTTGGTCATTGCTCTAAAAGCGGTGCCTCAAGCCTCCTGAGGCATCCGGCTGTAATAATCCTGCGCCCAGCGCTTGCGGCGCTCCGGTCCCCAGTACACGACGTCACGGGTGAGCGCGTGCACATCGACCTTGCCGTTGAGCATCCGAATCAGACGAACCATCGCGCCATAAAGCTCCTCCCGATCCTCAATGCGCAGCAGGCGCCGAAAACGCAGCCCGCTGACCTTCGCATCGCCTCCCCCCTCCCGCGGCGTCGCCAGATGCGTCGCAAAACTTCCCCATCCCCGCGACGACTCCCCGGCCTCACCACTTAGCGAGACATGCTCGCGAACGTGGGAAAGCAGCCCGGCAACCGCTGCAAGCTGGTCGTCTCCCACCACCACTCCCACGCCTTGTAAACGACGTTGAAGCTCATAAAACGCTGGCGATCCGTACACCTGGTCGATCGACTGACAACGCCGCAACGCCGCGCGCTCACCACGTTGATGCTCCAGCCCCACCCACCAGGTGAAGACCTGCTCGCCAGCCTCTTTGCTATCGATCTTCTGAGACGTGTTTTGTGTGGCATGCTCCATAATCACCCTCCTTAGTCGTTGAGATCACTCCGCCGCAGCGGGCAGCTCCGTAATGGTCAGTTCTTTCGCAAACTTCTTCCCCTCAATGCGCAACGTTCCGCTCAATCCTCGCCGCGCCAGCACCACCGCCCGCGGGTTAAACCCTCGCCCCGGATCCGGCTCAGCCACCCGATCAAAGATCGCCAGCGCCTCGTTGCGAAGCGTCCGCCCCCACCCCACGCGCCAGGCGTTGAGCTGCGATGCATCGAGTGATTTTTGCCCCACAACCCGATCGATCTCGTCGTAGAAAAGCGGCTCCGTCGCCCCCCAGAACTCGCGTTCTAACCCGGCAAAGAGCGCCTTATCCGCCTTAGCCGCGTCCGCCACTCGCCACGTCACCTTGCCGGTGGAAGTCACATCCGGCTCACCATAAAAAGCGCGTCGCAGCGCATTCACCAGTACCGACGCCGCAAACCCCGCCCCCGCCACCATCGCCCGTGCATGCTCCTCAAAGCGCTCGCGCTGCCCCTCGGGCACAAGCACAACCGGCATCTTGCTCTCATGCCAGGAACGAACCTTGTCTTTGTCTACGTCATACCCAAACGCCCACAGCCTCTCTGTCCTAATGTTCCCAACGCCTTCGAGCTTCTGCATACGTTCAACTACCGCAGCCGGCGCTTGCCTGCCTGGATTGTTGATCGCAAAGCCCACCCAGTTTCGGTACGTAATCCCGCCCAATTGCCCTTTTGTAGGGTTAGGTGCATCCGACGGTGTTTTCCCTGCCTGGTAAGATGTCAACGGATGAATCCACGGGCCTTTGTAGTTCACGCCGTGCGGTTTATCCCGATAGCTTTCATAGGTTTGTTCGGCCCTTTCACCGCACACACCACAGTGACCCGGCGCACAATCCTGCAACTCTAAGTCAATACGCCGCGGCATCCCCCAAAACGCCTGTAGACCGTTGACCTGATCCGGATGCACCTCGGTCCCGTCGCTACTAACCACCGTTGGAGCAAGCCAGGGGAAGATCGCCTCCGGCGTGTCGACCTCACCAGCTCGCGTCTTTCGGATAAAGAACTCGCGATCCAGTACGTTGCTCCAGACCGTTTCCCAAAGTGATTTCCCCAACACCACCGTCGTCATCGGCCCGCCACCTCGAAGTGACACCCGATGACCACTCCCGCCCGCGGTTGCGTTGAGCATCAGGGTAAATATCGCCTGCGCTGTACATGAAGAACAAAAGCGCACCCCATTGCGTCGTTTTGTATACAGGTCTTTGTTGGAACTGGAGTTGCCTGATTCATTAAAAAGTAAATTGCGAAGACATTTCTTTTTCCCCTCTCCTTCCAAACAATTGAAGTCTTGCATAAAACGCGGCCCCTCCTCCGCATCCAGCTCAAACGCCGACTCCCAGGGCTCAAACGCCGCTTCCAACTCCGCCCTCGACGGCTCCTCGCGTCGACGCCGACGCCACTCCCGCGGCGTCGAAGGCATCATCGTCGTCTGCACCAGGCCGATCAGAAACTGAATCAGCGTTCCGTTGAAATCCGGCCGTGCTGCAAGAAGCTGACGCGGTGGGCTCTCCTGGCCCATAGCCACCATCTCGGCCGGTCGAATCACATCTTTGCTGCCGTCCATGCGTACCACCGGGATCCACCGATCCCTGATCAGGTTCAAACTCATGCGTCCTCCTGGTTATGAATCGAAAGTCCCCGGGTGGGGTGATACTCAACAACCACACTGCGCTCATCGCCTGCGAGCGTAGCCTGCCAGCCCTCCTGCCCTTCGCGGGCTTTCAGCGGCACCACGACCGACCATTTTCCTTCGTCTGGCATCGCCGCTTTTGCCGCTTCCACTGCCGCCCGCACCTCGCGCGCTACCTCAGCCCCCGTCGGAATCTTGCTGGCCCGAACGCTGACCTCACTGCGCGCCCAACGGTGCGACCCTTTACCGGCCAGTGGCTCAAGTCTTCCATCGCGTCCCATCACCCCCAGGCGCAGCGTTTGTGTGGGATCGCCCAGACGCGTGGGCGTGATGGTGTCCGGCAACCAGTTCTTTGGATCGGTGCCAATGCCGCCGTACCCCGCCCCCACACAAAGCCTGTTGAAGTTTGCCATTCCCCGCTCGGCCTGCGCCTTCCCCATCGCCTTGTGGCTGGCCTCTACAAGAGCCTCCGGGATTCGCGTGTCGGCCTCAGGCCCATACACCGCCTCCACGAGCTCTCGGGCCAGCGAAGGGATCGCGATCGTGCCGTGCGCTTCCAACGCTTTTGCCCCCAGCCAGAGCCGCCCGACATGCGGATATACAAACGCCGCACGCTCAAACATCGACGAGAACCAATCCGCCTCCGGGGCATCGACCGCCTCAGGCCCCAGCACATAAAACACCGGCGCCGGCCGCTCCCCTCGCTCGTGGCGGTGCAGTCGCCCCGCGCGCTGAATCAAAAGATCAATGGGCGCCAGATCCGAGACCATCGCGTCAAAATCCAGATCCAGAGACTGCTCCACCACCTGCGTCGCCACGAGCACACGGCCCGCCCGCTCCGCCCCACTGCTCTTCACACCAAAGGTGCGCAGCGTCGCTTCTTCGATGCGCTGCCGATCGCACATCGCGAAACGCGCATGGAAGAGCGACACCTTCTCCTCCCCGAGCTCCGCCACCAGCTGCTCATATGCGCTGACCGCATCATCCACCGTATTGCGAATCCAGCAGGCACAGCGCCCCGCTCGAGCCTCCGCGATCACGTAGTTGAGGGCCGCATCCTCATCGCGATGAAATCCTACCTGCACCGCGCGCTCCGGCACCGCCGAGCTCACCAGAACTTCATCCTGATGCTCAAAACACACCTTCGTCTGCGTCGCCGCTACCTTCTCAAAGGGTGTCTCATACACACCCTCGGCATCAACGCGCGTCGCCAGTGGAAAGGCCTGCGAACACAACGCCACCGGCCTCTCTACTCCCAACCCTTTGCGAAACGCGTTGCTCAACGACTGACGCATCCGCTGCGGCAGGGTCGCCGAGAGCAAGATCGCGCTGCCTCCCAACGCCGCCTGAAACATGAGCAGACTTTCCAACAAGCCCTGCATATAGCTGTCGTAGGCATGCACCTCATCGACTACCAGCACGTGGTCGCGAAGCCCCAACAAACGCAGACATTGGTGCTTGCTTGGCAGTACCCCCATCAGCGCCTGGTCGATCGTTCCCACTCCCACATGGGCCAGCAGCGCTTTTTTACGGCGGTCTCCCAGCCACTGCGCACAGCGCACCGCCGCGCCCCCCTTGCCATGCTCACTTCCTCCCATCGTCTCCGCTGCAACCGTCAACGAGTTGCGAAAGGTCTCATCCAACTCACGTCGACCATGCGCCAGCACCAGCGAAGGATTGCCGCCGGGCTCAAACATCGCCGCATATGTCGTCGCCAGACGCCCGTACATCGCGTTGGCGGTCGCCATGGTCGGCAACCCCACAAAAAGCCCGCTGGCCAACCCCTGATTCATCAGGCGATGCGCCAACACCAGCGCCGCCTCGGTCTTCCCGCTCCCCGTGCTGTCTTCCAGGATAAATAGCTGGGGTGAGTCGCTCAGTTTGACCTCATCCGCATACGCCTGCATCGGTCGAGGCCTAAACGAAGACCCCAGATCCCGAAACAACGTCGCTACCCCCGCAGGACTTGAGGGCATCGCATCAAAGAGCCCGATCTCCTTAAGCGCCTGCGCCGCCTGAGGACGCGCAAAGCGCTCGGCGTACTCCTCCAGCCCGAACGCACCGCCCCGCATCGGAAAATACGTGGTGTTGGAGCCAATCCAGTCGCTGAGTACCGCCAGCCCGGCCACCAACCACGAGACGACATGCACCCGATCAAAGAGCGCATCATCCATATCCCATCGCCATGAACCCAAACTCCCGGGCCAAAAGAGCGTTTGAAGCGTCTGCACGATGTGATCGCTGGCGGCCAGCGCATCATCGTCCATATGCATCGCCAGCCGATCACCACCATCCAGGTTCAACGGCATCCCGTGATGCCCCGCCACTGCCTTCATAAGCGGCCCCAGGACGTCGTGCAGATCCGCGATGTCATAACAAAAGCCACAAGCCTCCCCGACGTTTTGCTCCCAGATCCTGGGAATCAACCGTTTCGTAAAATAAAGCTGCGAGATTTCGTGGTGATAACGAGGCTGGGTGCGACGACTGCTCCGCGCCCGTAGCCGCTCAAAAAGGTGCGGATCGCGGTTCTGAAACCCCTCATTGGCCTTCCCGATGTCATGCAGCGCCACCAGCCAGGTGCAGAACCCGGCGGCCTGCTCTGGTGCCATATTCAGCAGAGTACCCAGCTGACGACGAAGCGAATCATTCTGCGCCAGCACCGCCTCGCAGACCGCCCCCACATCCAGCAGATGGTAAGGGAGCGCGTGCCAGTCGGCACCTTGAGCACCATCATCACGATTCGTCTTAGCCCACAGGCGTAGATATAGTGGTCCAGCAGCGTCAGGAGCAGTCATCACATACCCGTGAAGTCATGAGCCTTACGCTACCTGCAATGAGGTAGCGCACCGTACGTCCCCACCCAGCCGAAGCGCGGCTTGAGCGTTAATGTGAAGGAGCGTAACGAGAACCATTCGGGGGTGCAACCCGCAAAATGATCGTTCTGAAATGAAAAAGACTGTTTTTTCGATCTATTTTGGCGCTTTTTCGCAAAGGGCGATGGTCTCTGACCACGCGCCTCACACAGCCCGGCGAACGATGTAGCTATGCCTGTTTGCCTTTCTGGCTTTTCGTGCAGGCTCTGCGGCTCTGCCATGTTGGGTTCAGTCGCCCTTCGATATCCCGCCGGTGCCCGATTCCCCTCTTCTCCCTCCCGAGCCTCTTCAGGTTGGTCTCAACCCAACTTTTGACGCTCACGAGCTACCCCGGGTTGGTCTCAACCCAACTTTTGACGCTCGCGAGCTCCCCCAAGTTGGTCTCAACCCAATTTTTGACGCTCGCGAGCTCCCTCAAGTTGGTCTCAACCCAATTTTTGACGCTCGCGAGCTCCCTCAAGTTGGTCTCAACCCAATTTTTGACGCTCGCGAGCTCCGATTTTTTGCTCCAGACCAACATTTGGAGCTCGCGAGCGACCTCAGGTTGGTCTCAACCCAATTTTTATCGCTCGCGAGCTCCGATTTTTTGCTCCAGACCAACATTTGGAGCTCGCGAGCGACCTCAGGTTGGTCTCAACCCAACTTTTGACGCTCACGAGCTCTCTTTTTTGGGTTCAGACCACTTTTTAGGAGCTCCCGAGCTCCTTGAGATTGGTCTGGAGCACTTCGGACACGCTCGCGAGCTCTTTTTTTTGGGTTCAGACCAACCTGACCATGCTCGGGAGCTCCCTGATGTTGGTCTGGAGCACTTCGGACACGCTCGCGAGCTCTTTTTTTTGGGTTCAGACCAACCTTATCGAGCTCCCGAGCGTCCTGAGATTGGGTTGACGCACTTTTAGGACGCTCACGAGCATGTCCTCGATGGTCTGACGCACCAGCAGCACACTCCAGAGCATCGGATGATGGGTGTGGGGCACTCAGGCAACGCTCCGAGCGGTTTCCAAATGCATTCAGCCCCCCAATTACCTCCCCGTCCAGGCTGCGACATCCTGAGACGCAGACAAACAACGTTGGCGTGCATCGGATTGCGGATGAAAAAAGACGAAAAAACCGACCTTGCATGGATTGACCGGCCCGGAAAACTCTGGCAGCGTTTCAACATTCGGTTCTTAGAGTGCTGCGAAGCACGGCGTCTCTCAACAACGAGCGACGTCTCTTTTTTTACGCGCGTTGTCGGTATCGCTGCGATCTTATCGCTGTGTACTACCGGCGCGGAACCAACGCGCAGCCTCATGTCGTATCGGGGGACCGAGAGCAGTCGATCTGCATCTACCAGAACATCGGACAGGCCGATGATTCCTGGCTTGCAGGTTTTACTTCACTCTCGTCTTGCTACGAAAAAGCCCATGCGATGGGCCCGGCAAGACACGACACAAAGGAGGCAACATGTCGCTGAATCCTCTTACCGCTGCTGCGATGATCTCGATCTCCGATGATTTCCTGAACCATGCGGAGAAACAGAAGATTCTGGCCAAAGATCCGATGTTGTTGCCCGTCGCCGACAGGCTGAAAGACGTCCATCGCACATTGATTGTGCTCACGCGCAAAGAGGGGGAGTCGGAGCGGGAGCTGAAAGTGGTCTCCGCCAATATTCAACTCTGCAATCAGCGGCATGACGCCCTGTGCCGGGGCCTCGATGGAGCGCTGACCTTTGCAGAACACATGTGCGAGAGCGCCGAAGCCGCCAAACCCATTGTGGAAGCCCGCGATCTGCTCTTTCCTCAAGGCATGGGGATCATCTCGGCGTCCTACCGCGATCAAGCCGGTCATGCGCTGAGCCTGGGGGAACGCGTAACCCCCGAGGTGCGCGACACGCTGGGTCGAGTTCATTTTGACGGGGAAGACCTCAACGCCTTTCTCGAACGCTACATCAACGTCGGGCGAGAAATGAGCGGACTTATCGCTCGCCGCGCCGAGCTGCAGGGCGAAGACGACCAGACGCGTGTCAGCGCCAGCGATCTTCGGGAGGCGCGTTACCAATGGCAACGCGTGGTGACCGCCCTCCTGCGCCTTCTTGAAATCTCCAGGCTGAGCGAAACAGACAAACGCCGCTTGCTCACGAACTTAAACGAAGCCGTGGCCCAGGCGGCTGCGCGGCGCACCCGTGTGGCCAGCGGCAATGCAACGCAGGAGGAGATCGCTGACGACAACGCCGTTGAGGACGGTGCTGAATCCCCTCAGCTGGAGGCCGACGCCCCCGAGGCGGAGATTCGCCGTCAGGAGGCGCCGAAGCCCGTTGCCGATCTGGAGCCCGCCGGTGATATGAACTGAACGCAACACCATTGAACGTACAAAAGGGCAGCCCCCCGGCTGCCCTTTTCACGTTCCCACCCCACTCCCCCATCCACACCCCCCACCCTCACTCATAAATCAACGTCAACGTCGGTCGCAGAGTGGCGTCGGCGTGGGTGCGGCCGGCAAAGGTCGCGGCGTCCTCGGTGGCGACGATGCGCAGGGTGATGGAGCGGTCGGCCTCGAAGCGCTCGGTGACGGCTTCGAAGAGATGGATGCTGTCGATGGTGATCGTTTCGGGGAGGGTGGGCGCGTCGCCTTGCTGGAGGTTGAAGACGGCCAGCTCGCGTCCGTGGGCGTCGGGGCGGTTGGTGTAGGTCACGCTCGATTCGCCCCATACATCATCGACCAGGTAGTCCACGCTAAACCGAGCTTCGCCGCCGAAGCTCTCAACGTCTGTGGCGGCCAGCTGCAGCTGGGCGCCGGCAAGGGTGGTGCCCACCGGGATGTCCGACATGTCGAAGCGGACGTAGAACTCCGAGCGGTTGCGATCGGCGATCAGCCCACCGCCTTCCCCCAGCGGGGTGTCGGGCTCAAAGGTGCTGACGGTCGCGTTGGCGTTGGGCAAAACCTGATGCTGGGTGCACTCGCGCAGAGTGACCGTCATCGTGGGGCGCTGGCCGGCCTCGGAGTGGCGGCTGGAGTAGTAGAGCGAGCGGCCTCGGGTTGAGCTCACACTCAACGCCATGGCGTCGGCGTCGGTTTCGACCAGCGATTGCGCCGCCGCGGTCAACGCGGCCGACGTGATTGTGTAAAGTCTACCACCCTGTGATCGTGCGCCCTCGGTGATACGCCAGCTGGCGAGCGAGCTCTGCAAAACCTCGGGGGCATGGCGCCAGGTCAGCGCGTTGGCGCTCCAGCTCCCGTCCACCAGGTCAAGCGCGTCGGTGAATCCGAGAAATTGGCAGTTCATAAAGAGCGGGCAGTAGAACCCATCGAAACGAACCAACTTCAGCGCCGCGTTCACGACGGGACCGGTGTTGGGCAAGGCGCTGAGGTCGAACTTCAACAGGGAGCTATGCGGCCCCTTCGCCAGGTATTCGTAGGTCGAGGTGTAGTTGAACTCGACCTCCTCCCCCTCGGTCTGAAAGCTCGAATGCACCACCAGAAAGGGAAGACTGCTGAAGTTCGCGTCCATCGCCAGGCTGGAGATAAACGTATCCTCAAGCAGAGGCACCTCGTAGTCCTGATCACAGGCCGCGGTGATCTGGCAGAGGGGCGCATCGCCGGAGACGTTGATGCAGAGATAGCGCGCCGGGTCGCCGCAGCCGCCATTATCGGTGGCGCAGAAGTCGATATCCGCACATTGACCTACGCCGACCTCGGGGTTGCTGCATTCAAAAAACGCCGGGTCACCGCAGCCTCCGTTATCTTCAAGACAGGGGTTGATGGTGGTGCATGCGGCGATGAGCGCATCATCGTCGTCGAGCTCCGCGTCGCATTGCACGAGCGCGGGGTCGCCGCAGCCTCCGTTATCTTCAAGACAGGGGTTCTGCTCCACGGGGGTACAGGTCTGGCCGTCGCCTTCAAAGCCCTCGTCGCAGACGCACTCCGGCCCATCCGCCGCCTCAAGGTCGCAGGTGGCATCAGGGGCACAGCCGGGCTCGCAGGTCGAGGGCTGACAGCCGGGTCCAACGCCTTCGACACAGTATCCCGCGGCAAGGCAATGGCCTTCGAAGCAGACCAGGTCGTCGCCCTCGCAGGTGGAGGTGCACCTGGCCGCACAGACCTGCGTATCGGCCTGACATAACCCGGAGGCGCATCCCTCATCTTCAACGCATGACTCCCCGGGCTGAGCCAGGGTCGCCTCCGAGGAGGTGTCGGCAACGTTGCATGCCAGAAGGCTTGATGCAGCGAGTGCTGCCAGCACGACATGAGATCGGGATATTCCGGGGATGTGCATCATCAAGCTCCAGGGTGGCTCAGCCATCTTTGCAGGCATGCTCTGAGGTGGATCGCGTCTCGCGTACATGAAGTATACACATGCCCCTGACGAGTTCCCATCGAAGTACGCCCCCCTCAACGACGTTCAGCGGGTTGATGGACGCATTCGAGTTACCCCACCACCCACACCACCAACCCCAGCGCCACCACCCCGTTGATCACCGTGATCGCCCTCCCCTTCAAGCCCTCTCGACCGAACCAGGGTGCGCGTACCACTGCGGGCAGCGTGCGCACAGCCAGCCCCGCTGTCAGCAGGAGCGCGGCGTACCAGATGGCGACGGGCAAGGACTGCCAGGCGCCGAGCTGGTGGGAGAGGATGAGCAGGAAGGTGGCCTCCAGGCCGGCGCTTAAGGCGTCGAGGCGCCCTGCCGGGTGCTGGCGGTTAAGGGAGGCGGTGAAGCGCTTGAGGAGGGAGGCTTCGCGCTCGACGCCGGGTTCGTCCTCGGGCTTGAGGGTGAGGCGGCGGTGGAGGCGATGCAGGGTATGGGGGGCAAGCCAGGGAAAGAGCAGGCCGACGAGCATGAAGAAGATGCTGGAGTCGAGCGGGGGCGGCTCGGGGGAGGGCTCGCGCAGCAGGTCCATGGCAAAGGCGGAGCCGTGAGAGGTGTCGGTGAGCAGCACCACGGCGCGGCCCGTCTCCGGCGCGATGGCAAGAAAGGCGTAGTAGCCGCCGGTGCGGCCGTTATGCCAGATGATCGTTTCGTTTTTTTCCATGACTTCCGTGACGTCAACGTCGGTGGAGTCATCGGATCGAAGGGTTCGAAAAAACCAGCCCAGGCCCACGTGGGGGTTGCCCTCGTCATCGAGGTGATGGGGCTTGAGGGAGAGCGCGAGCGGGGGGAAGTCTGCGGCCAGGGCGTTTCGGGCAAATGCCACAAGGTCGGGGAGCGTGGTGCGCAGGCCACCGGCGGGGTTGTAGGCGTCGAGGTGCCAGGGGTCGGCGCCGGTGTGGTTGGTGCGGTGGCCGGGCACGGTGTGGGTGTGTTCCGCTTCGAAATCACTGGCGGAGAGGCCCAGGGGTTCGAGCACGCGGGCGGCGATGCGGGCCTCATACGAGGCGTCGGGGCTGAGCGAGGGGTCGATGGTGCTCAGGTCGACGGTTTCGAGGAGGCGACCCAGGAGCGCGACGCCGAAGTTGGAGTAGGCGACCGAGCCGCGGGTCTTCAGGTCGGCGGCTTCCAGGGGGCAGAGCGCCTCAAAGAGCTCGTCGCGGGTGGAGCCCTGGTAGGGGTCGGAGGGTTGCAGAAAGGCGCGCCAGAGGCCGGGGCCTCCCGGAGCCAGCCGGGGCAGACCCGACGTATGCGTGGAGAGTTCTTGTAATGTGATGGCACCCACCTCCGGGGCCAGCTCGCAGCCCGGAGGCAAAAGCTCGACGATGGGCGTCTCCAGGGTGAGCTTTTCGCCAAGGACAGCGTCGGCCAGCAGGATGGAGGTAAACACCTTGGTGATGGAGCCGGCATCAAAGCGGGCGTCGGCGCTGCGCTGGTCGATGCCCACCTGCGCCTCTTCTTCGGAACCATCGGCGTTAAGGCGCCAGGCCACCGCGCCGCGGGTGTGGCCTTTATCGACGTAGGCGTTGAGGGCGCGTTGCAGGTCGTTGGCGCTTGACGCTGCGTCGGGGCTTTGAGCGCCGGCGGTCAACGGAGCGCCGGTGAGGCTCAGCGTGATCGTCGCCAGGAGGAGAAGGAGCACGCGGGCTTTGGGGACGATCGGGCAGGGGACCATGATCACGACCTCAACAACAACAACAACAACAACGACGGGAGGTGGCACGCGGCAAGTCGCAGAGGATACGGGGGGCTCGTATCGCACCCTGCCGGAGATGAAAAAACCCCGCGGGCCTTTGCCCTTCAGGCTATGGCACGCGGGGTTTTTCGACATATTCATACAGAAGGTCAAGCGAGGTCGACGGGACCATCGACCTCATCGAAGGTATTGCATCATTCGTAGATCACGCGGAGCACGGGCTGCTGGTAGGACGCGGCGCTTCGGTCAAAGAAACGGGCGGAGGCGTCGCCCTCGGCGGCGATGCGCAGGGTGATGAGGCCGCCGGCGGCAACGCTCTCGCGCACCGCTTCGGTGAGCTCGAAGGTCTCCACGCCAACGGTTTCGGGGGCCTCGGCCAGGCGCGCCGGATCGAGCATGAAGCGTCCCAGCTCGGTGTTTTGAGCGGCCGGGCGCGTATCCCAGGTGATGGCGGCTTCGTCCCAGGCGTCTTCGGTGCTGGTGTCGACGATGAACTCCGAGGGCTGGCCCTCGTCGCTCATCTCGTCGGTGGTCAGCTCCAGACGCGCGTTGGTGATGGTAGCGCCGGAGGGAATCTGCAGCTCGAAGCGCAGGAAGGCTTCGTTGCGGTCGCTATCGACGAGCAGGCCCTCACCCGGGGTGTAGGTCTGGGCGGGCTCCAGGCGGTTGACGCTGGCGCTGGCCACCGGAGCCGGACGGATGTGATCGCAGGTCAAAAAGCGCAGGTCGAGACGAGGCCGGAGCATCGGGTTGGACACCCCGCGGGAGTAAAAGACGACGGCGGGTCCATTGGAGATCGAGCTCAGGGAGACGCGACGACTCTCTCCCTGCGCCAGCTCGGGGGTGAGCATGTCGGCCATCTTGCGGCTGGGGTCGGAGAGGACCTGAGTGCCCCCACCTGCAGGGTCAATGCGGCTGGAGCTGAGTGCATCCGAAAGCTCATCGGGGCGAGTATTCCAGGTGACGTCATTGGCGCCATCCACCCCGGCGGTCCAGGCGTTGGAGACCCGTCGGGTGTCGAGGGTGGTGGGCAACCCGGGGTCGTGGTCCCAGAGCAGGGTGACCTGCTCCAGGGAGACGCGCCAGAGGTCATCGAGGTTGTAGTCACCGGGGTCAATGTCGAAGGAGTACAGGCTGTGCGTCTCACCCACGGCGTCGATGAGCAGGCCGGAGCCGTTAAAGTCCGTCGAGAAGCCTGCCGGGTTGACCAGGGTCCAGACGTTATCGTGAGGGGTGTCGGGCTCTTCGGCGCGGATCACCGCTTCCATGGAGGCGTCGATAACAAGCGACTCCTCGCAGACACCGATGAACCAGCAGCCGGGCTCGGCGCCGGGGTTGGGCACGCAGGCGTAGTCATACTCAAGACCACAGCCGCCGTTGTTGCTCTCGCAGGCGTCCAGCGCCTCACACGCCACGTCGCCGGGCGCCGTGTTGGTGCAGGTGTTGTAGTCCGGGTCGCCGCAGCCACCGTTATCTTCGTCGCAGGGGTTGATGCGGCCGCATGCGGCAACGAAGGGCTCGGGGTTGGTGCAGAAGAAGGTATCCGGGTCGCCGCAGCCGCCGTTATCTTCGTCACAGGGATTGACGGGCAGGCATTCGACCGCGGGGGCGCCCTCGATGGTGACGACGGTGCACCGGGATTCATCGGGATCGCCGCAGCCGCCGTTGTCGCTCTCGCAAAGATCGCTGCCTTCGGGCAGGCAGGTGAAGCCATCGCCCTCAAAGCCGGCATCGCAGACGCAGCTGGCGCCGCCCTCAGCGAGGGACTCACAGCGGGCGTTATCGCCGCATTCCGGGTCGCATTCGGCAGGAGCGCAGCCCGGGCCAAAGCCCTCATCGCAGTAGTCGGCGGCCACACAGAAACCATCTGCGCAGACGTCGCTGCCTTCGCACTCGCTGGTGGAGGCGCAGGTCGCCGCGCAGTGTTGCAGGTCGCTCAGGCAGAGGGTTGATTCGCAGCTCGCGTCGTCGGTGCAGGCTTCGCCGACACCGAGCAGGGGCTGCTCCTGGCCGTCATCATCGCCGCTGCAGGCCGAGGTACTCAGGGTCAGGGCCAGCGCTGAGGTCAGCAGGCCACGCCATCGCTTGTACGTACGCATGCGCATAACTCCTTGAAGGGGACGATGATCGCCCGGACATGCCGCAGCGGTGCTCAATCGATCGAAGGCGGCGGTGTAACGAGGAAGATGTCATTTAAACGGGACAACGCCGGTGCGCAAGTCATGGCCTCGCCGCCAGACAATCGGGCATGAAAAAACCCCGCTCGCCAGCATGGCGAGCGGGGTCTTTTGATCGGGCAGAACGCGCGAGGGTCGCTTTATTCGTAGACCACCGTCAGTCGAGGACGCAGCGCGGTGTTAAGGGCCTCGCTGCCATGGAAGGCGGTGTCTCCCTGGAGGGCGCTGACGCGCAGGTCCACGGTCTGACCGGCCTCGAAGCGCTCCAGGACGTGGGCAAAGAGCGCATCGCTCTCCATCTCCACCACCTCCAGGGAGCCGTTCGCCAGCGTGGCGGTGTCCAGGGGCACACCCGTGGACGCCGGGCGCGTGTTGTAGGTGACGACGCCGGGCTCCCAGGGCTCGGTGAGCGCGTCGAGCATCAGGTTGCTCTCTTCCCACACAGTTCGGGGGTGCAGCGTCAGGCGAACATCGACAATCTGCGCGTTGGCGGGCACGCCGCTGAAGTCAAAGCGCAGGTAGAACTCGTCGCCTCCCAGCGAATTGGCAAAGAGCTCCACCGACTCCTCAAAAACCCTGTCGGAAAAGAACGCGCTCACCATGGCGCTTTCTTGAGCCAGGTTGACCTGCTCCAAACACGCCTGAACCTGAAGCTCCAGGCGCGGGTGGTAGGCCTGTTCGGGATGCTCGCTGGAGAAAAACCTCGCGGTAGCGTCGAAGGAGCCCAACGCCAGGGTCAGCTCTCCCCGCTCTTTGCCCTCCTCCGCTACCATGTTGAGACGTGAACTCGAGAAGGCGGTTTCGACGACCTCCCCCGACGAGATCACGTCGAATAAGACGCTGTTCAAAAGGGGGTAATATGACAGCGATCGCGCGTCCAACCAGGTGATCGAGGCCAGGTCCAGTGGCGATTCGGTATAGGGGAGCTGCACGTCCACCACTCCCCCCTCACGTACGTTGTCGAAGGCGTAGAAGTAGAATGCTGCATCATGAATGGTGGCGTTGCTCGGGAGCGCGCTCAGATCAAATTGCAACAGGCTCATATGAATGCCGCGCTGCACAAAAGGATAGAGCCCCGAGCTAAAGTCGAAGACATAACCCGAGGGGTTGGCCGTGAGGAACTCACGGTTGAAGTTCTGATTGGGAACATCGTTGGTGACAAAGACATCGTGTAAGAGCGGTGCCTCATAATCGTACGTGCACGTTTCGATGGCCAGGCGACACAGGGGCAACTCGCCGGAGCGAAGCACGCACCGATGAAGGGCGGGATCGCCGCAGCCCCCGTTATCGTCGGCGCAGAGGTCGACGTCGGCACATTCGCCCACCCCGACCTCGGTGTTGGTGCAGGTGAAGAACTCCGGGGCGCCGCAGCCGCCGTTGTCGCTGAGGCAGGGGTTGATCGTGATGCACTCCGCAACAAGGTGGCCGCCCTCGGCGTCCTCGATGGCGTCGCATTGCACGAGGGCCGGGTCGCCGCAGCCGCCGTTGTCGGTGAGGCAGGGGTTGATCGCGCTGCACTCCGCGACGAGGTGGCCGCCCTCGGCGTCCTCAAGGGCGTCGCATTGGAAATACTCGGCCTGGCCGCAGCCACCGTTGTCGGTGAGGCAGGGGTCGATCGCGCTGCACTCGGCGACGAGGTGGCCGCCCTCGGCGTCCTCGATGGCGTCGCATTGGAAATACTCGGCCGCGCCGCAGCCCCCGTTGTCGCTGAGGCAGGGGTCGATCGCGCTGCACTCCGCCAGCAGACCGCCGCTCTCGATGTCTTCGATGGCGTCACACTGGAAATACTCCGGCACACCGCAGCCGCCGTTCTCGCTGAGGCAGGGGTCGATCACGCTGCACTCCGCGATGAGACGGCCGCTCTCAGCATCTTCCATCGCGTCACATTGGAAAAACTCGGCGTCGCCGCAGCCGCCGTTCTCGCTGAGGCAGGGGTCGATCGCGCTGCACTCCGCCTCACCCACGGCGGTGTGGGTGCAGGCAAAGAACGCTGCGTCGCCGCAGCCGCCGTTATCTTCCAGGCAGGGGTTGAGCGTCGTGCACTCCGCCACAAGTTCGCCGTCCTCGCCGCCCTCCATGGCGTCGCATTGCACGAGCTCCGGATCGCCGCAGCCGCCGTTCTCGCTGAGGCAGGGGTTCGTCTCGACGATGGTGCAGTCGAGGCCGTCGCCCTCAAAGCCGGGGTTGCAGGCGCAGGAGGGGCCGCCCTCGGCTTCCAGGTTGCAGGTGGCGTCGGCGTGGCAGCCGGGCTCGCAGGTGGTGGGGGCGCAGCCCGGGCCAAAGCCCTCATCGCAGTAGTCAGCGGGCAAGCAGTGGCCCTCGGTGCAGACGAGGTCGCCGTCGCAGGTGTCTTCGCAGGTGGCGGCGCAGACCTGCGTGTCGGCCAGACAGAGGCCAGAGTCGCAGTCCTCATCGGAGGTGCAGCCTGTGGGCTCCTGGTGATCATCGGGGGGGAGAGCATCGCCATCGGCGTTGCAGGCAGCAACAAGACCGACCATACAGAATACAAGGCCAACACGGCCCATCCATGAGAACATCGCGGGACTCCTGAAGTCGCGCGCCCCTGCCTGAGAGGCAGGGGCGCGCGGGCTTTTTGTGGGAAGGGGCGTTGCGTCTTACTCGTAGACGATCGTCAGGCGAGGAATCTGCAGGGTGCTCGAAGCCGCCCTGCCGCCAAAGACGGCGGAGCCCTGGAGGGCGCTGACGCGCAGGTCCACGGTCTCACCGGCCTCGTAGCGCTCCAGGACGTGGGCAAAGAACGCATCGCTCTCCCACGTCATCACTTCCTGGGAGCCGTCTGCCAGCGTGGCGCTGAGCAGGGGCACGCCGCTGGTGGCCGGGCGCGTGTTGTAGGTGAGGGTGTCGGGGTCCCAGGACTCGGTGACCGCGTCGACCATCACACTGGTTTCACCCTGCACGGAGTCGGTGGCCAGCTTCAGGCGGACATCGACAATGCGCGCGTCATCGGGCACCGCCCAGAAGTCAAAGCGCAGGTAGAGCTCGTCGCCCTCACTGGCATCGACCACGTGATAATCCGGCACGCTCATGACCGTGTCGGGCTGGCTCGCGCTTACCGAGACGTCTCTTCGAGGCGCGTTGCTCTGCTCAAGACACATCTGGACCTCAAGCTCCAGACGCGGGTGGTAGGCTTCTTCAGGATGCTCGCTGGAAAAGAACATCGTGGTGGCCGTCTGGGAGATCAACGCCAGTTTCAGCGCTCCCTGCTCGATGGCCCGTTGCGATGCGCCGGCGAGTGATAGCCTCTCGAAGATGTTTTCTAAGATCACCCCGTCCGTGAACCCGCTCACCGATGTGCGGCCCAGATTCTCGTAGCTCAGATACAACGCGTTCTGCCAGGTAAACGACCCCACATCACGCGTCGATGTGGGGACCTTTATCTCCAAAAACCCGGGGTCGCCCACGTTGCCAAAGACGTAGAGGTAGAGCGCTGCGTTATGAATGGTGGCGCCGGGCGAGAGCGAGCTCAGATCATACTGCAAAAAGCTCCGATGGGTGCTGCTCATGTCATGGGGATAAGGTTCAAAGTCAAGTTGAGCACTCGAGTCCCTGGGGTTGAGCGCCAGGAACTCAAGGTCAAAGGTCTCGTCTGGAAAGCTGCTTCTGACAAAGACATCGTGCGTAAGCGGTGGCTGATAGTCGAACGTGCACGACGCGAGAGCCAGGCGGCAGAGGGGCAGCTCACCGGCGCGAGGAATGCAGGCATAGAACGCGGGATCGCCGCAGCCCCCGTTGTCGTTGGCGCAGAAATCCATGTCGGCACATTCGCCCACCCCGACCTCGGTGTTGGTGCAGGTGAAAAAGGCCGGGTCGCCGCAGCCGCCGTTGTCGGTGAGGCAGGGATTGATCGTGGTGCACTCCGCGACGAGGTGGCCGCCCTCGGCGTCCTCGATGGCGTCGCATTGAACGAGAAGCGGGTCGCCGCAGCCGCCGTTGTCGGTGAGGCAGGGGTCGATCGCGCTGCACTCGGCGACGAGGTGGCCGCCCTCGGCGTCCTCAAGGGCGTCGCATTGGAAATACTCCGGCACACCGCAGCCGCCGTTCTCGCTGAGGCAGGGGTCGATCGCGCTGCACTCCGCCAGCAGACCGCCGCTCTCGATGTCTTCGATGGCGTCACACTGGAAATACTCCGGCACACCGCAGCCGCCGTTCTCGCTGAGGCAGGGGTCGATCACGCTGCACTCGGCGACGAGGTGTCCGCCCTCGGCGTCCTCAAGGGCGTCGCATTGGAAAAATTCGGCGGCGCCGCAGCCGCCGTTGTCGGTGAGGCAGGGGTCGATCGCGCTGCACTCCGCCTCACCCACGGCGGTGTTGGTGCAGGCGAAGAACGCCGCGTCGCCGCAGCCGCCGTTATCTTCCAGGCAGGGGTTGATCGTCGTGCACTCGGCCGCGAGTTCGCCGCCCTCGCCATCCTCGATGGCGTCGCATTGCACGAGCTCCGGATCGCCGCAGCCGCCGTTATCCTCCAGGCAGGGGTTGTCCTCGACGATGGTGCAGTCGAGGCCGTCGCCCTCAAAGCCGGGGTTGCAGGCGCAGGAGGGGCCGCCGGTGGCTTCCAGGTTGCAGGTGGCGTCGGCGTGGCAGCCGGGCTCGCAGGTGGTGGGGGCACAGCCCGGTCCAAAGCCCTCATCGCAGTAGTCAGCGGGCAGGCAGTGGCCCTCGGTGCAGACGAGGTCGCCCTGGCAGGTGTCTTCGCAGGTGGCGGCGCAGACCTGCGTGTCGGCCAGACAGAGACCGGAGTCGCAGTCCTCATCGGAGGTGCAGCTTGTGGGCTCCTGGTGATCGTCGGTGAGGGGAGCATCGCCATCGGCGTTGCAGGCAGCAACAAGACCGACCATACAGAACACAAGGCCAACACGGCCCATCCATGAGAACATCAAGGGACTCCTGAAGTCGTGCGCGACGAGCCTGGCGTGGGGGGCGCGGCCACCGCGCGATTGCGCCGTGAGCAGCTCCCATCGACATCCGCTCGCGGCGTCGTAGGGGAGAGTAGGGATGTACGGGTAGGAGAAAGGTTCGCACCTTCGAGGTACGCACTTCATGCCTTAGCTTCCCCTTCCCGCGCAAGGTCTCTTTCGAATTTTGTTGTTTTTTGTGAAGCGCACCTGCCTGCACGCCCCTCGCGGCGACTCGCAAGGGGTATCCCTTGCCCTGGCGAGGCCTGCTTGCGCGCACAAAAAAGCCCGCGGGCCACAGGGGCGCGCGGGCGTTGGCGTGTGAAGGGGCGTTGAGCCTTACTCGTAGATCACGGTGAGACGAGGACGCCACGCCGTCTGGGAGTGGTTGCGACCGGCGAAGGTGGCGGCGTCACCGGAGGCGGTGATGCGCAGGCTGATGGACTGCTCGGCCTCAATGTGCTCGACCACCGTCTCGAAGAGCTCCGTGGTGTCCAGGATGATGCGCTGAGCGAGGTCGCGGGTCTCGGAGGTGTCCACGGTGAAGGTGGCCAGCTCGGCGCCGGCGGCGGCGGGGCGACTGGAGTAGGTGACCGACGCTTCGTCCCAGACCTCGGTGGTGAGGTAGTCGAGGGTGAAGGTGGCGTCGCCGCCGAAGCTGGTGGCGTCGATGGCCACAAGCTCAAGTTGGGCTCCGACGATCTCCGAGCCGACGGGGATCTGCGACATATCAAAACGCACATAGAACTCACTGCGGTCGCGATCCGCCACCAGCCCATCGCCCTCGCCCAACGCGGTGTCGGGCTCGCTGCGACTCACCATGGCGTTGGCCTGAGCCCCAAACCCCTGCTGATCGCACGCGTTGGCGATCACGCTGAGCTTCGGCGCCTTTGCGCCTTCGTTATACCTGTTGGAGTAATAGAAGATCCCCACCTCCTCCGACTCCAGCATCAGCGAGAGGTAGCGCGCGCCGACGTTCACGCTCTCCAGCACACGCTGACTCAGCAGCTCTCCCTGCAAACGAAGCGTGTGATCACCGAGACCTGCGCCATCCAGGAACACAGGCATCCGACTGAGTTCATGAAAGAGCACCGGCGGCCGATTCGAATAGCGCAAATTCGCGCCGTACCACTCGTTGGCGACCTGGTGGACGGTGACGACGCCCGCGCCCTCAGACATGCTCGAAGGCATGACCTGCATATCCAGATGAATCGCCGTGACGTCGAGCTCCGAACTCCCGCGAAGCTCTGAAAGCGGCTGAAGCTCAAACATCAAATAGGTCTGGTGGAGATTCGCCGCCTGGTACCCTTCGTTCTCGGCATCAAAGCCGTGTGGCGCGGTCACCAGAAAGGGCCTCCCGACAAAGATACCGTCGACGTCATTCGAGCTCACAAAGGAGTCATAGACCAGCGACGCCTCGTAAGCCACGTCGCAGGAGGCGACAAAACGGCAGAGGGGCGGCGCACCGCTGCGAGGGACGCACGCGTAACGCTCCGGGTCGCCGCAGCCTCCGTTGGCATCGGCGCACACGTCCACATCGGCGCACTCCCTGTCTCCAACGCCGGTGTGGAGGCAGGTGAAGAACGCCGGGTCGCCGCAGCCTCCGTTGGCGGTGATGCAGGGGTTGATGAGCGTACACTGCGCCTCCCTCTCCCCGGAGTCGGCGTCTACGAGCGCATCGCATTGCACAAGCTCCGGATCGCCGCAGCCTCCGTTGTCGATGAGACAGGGGTTTTCGTCGATGAGGGTGCAGCTTGAACCGTCGCCATCAAAGCCCTGGTTGCAGACACATGTGGGGCCGCCTTCGGCCTGAAGGTCGCAGGTGGCGTCGGCGTGGCAGCCCGGCTCGCAGCTGGTGAGAGCGCAGCCCGGGCCAAAGCCCTCATCGCAGTAGTCTTGAGGCAGGCAGTGGCCCTCGGTGCAGACGAGGTCGCCCTCGCAGGAGTCTTCGCAGGTCGCAGCGCAGACCTTCAGGCCATTGAGGCAGAGCCCCGAGACGCAGGCATCGTCGGAGGTGCAGGCCTCGCCATCGGCAACAAATTGACTTCTGGGTGCAGTATCGTCGAGGTTGCATGCGGAGAGCGCGAGCAGGCAAAGAGCGGCAAGCCCGAGCCGGCGCAGAGGGGTGAACATAAGAGAAAGCTCCAGGAGATACGCCGTGCACACACAGGCTCTTTTGAGGTGAGACGGAAGGCCACATTTTGCGTCACCGTGAAACCGTCATCTATACAAGGATTAACAAGGGCGCAAGATGCCTGTGGGTCGCGCCATTCGGCAGCCGAGCCATAGGCTCGGCTGCGCTGCCAGAGCCAGCGGCGGATGACGCCGCTCCGCCCGGAATGCGCCAGTAAAGCGCACCTGCCTGCACGCCCCTCACAGCGACTCGCAAGGGGTATCCCTTGCCCTGGCGAGGCCTGCTTGCGCGCACAAAAAAGCCCGCGGGCCACAGGGGCGCGCGGGCGTTGGCGTGTGAAGGGGCGTTGAGCCTTACTCGTAGATCACGGTGAGACGAGGACGCCACGCCGTCTGGGAGTGGTTGCGACCGGCGAAGGTGGCGGCATCACCGGAAGCGGCGACGCGTAGGCTAATGGACTGCTCGGCCTCAAAGCGCTCGGCCACCGTCTCGAAGAGCTCCGTGGTGTCCAGGATGATGCGCTGAGCGTGGTCGCGGGTCTCGGAGGTGTCCACAGTGAAGGTGGCCAGCTCGGCGCCGGCGGCGGCGGGGCGGCTGGAGTAGGTGACCGACGCTTCGCCCCAGACCTCGGTGGTGAGGTAGTCGAGGGTGAAGGTGGCGTCGCCGCCAAAGCTGGTGGCGTCAATGGCCACAAGCTCAAGTTGGGCTCCGACGATCTCCGAGCCGACGGGGATCTGCGACATATCAAAACGCACATAGAACTCACTGCGGTCGCGATCCGCCACCAGCCCATCGCCCTCGCCCAACGCGGTGTCGGGCTCACGGTTGTTGACGGTGGCGTTGGCGTCGGGCAGCAGCACCGGCTGGTTGCACTCGCGCACCGTCAGGGTGAGCCGGGGGCGCTTCTCCGCCTCTTCATGCTCGCTGGAGTAATAGATCGTGGTGTAGTCGGAGCCATTGAGGTTGAGCGAGACCCGCTCCACGCCATCGGCGCGGCGCTCTTCAATCATGCTGGCGAGCTCGGCGCTCTCGGCGAAAACGGGGCGCTCCACGGGACTGTTGCCATTTTGCCATAGGAACCAGAAGCCCAGACGTTCGGCCAGAGTCTCCGGGGCGTTCTCCCAGTTGAGTTCGTCGGCGCGCCACTCGTTGCTCACCAGGTTGATGTAGGTGTCGCGATTGCCACCCCAGGCATGGCCATCGAACCCCACCATATTGAGGCGAGCACCAATGACGGGGAATCCATCGGGGAGTTCGCGTAGATCAAAGCTCAGGTAGCTCTCGTGGGGCTCGCGGGCAGTGTACTCGTACACGGCGCGGTACGTGCTAGATCGTTCTGGAGGGTTGACCACCAGAAAGGGCTTCTCGGCGAAGCTCGTTGAAGGCTCGGATAAGCTCGTGAAGGTGTCTTCGAGCAGGGGAACGACATGCTCGACATCGCAGGAGGCGACAAATTTGCAGAGAGGCGCCTGGCCGCTTACAGGAACGCACTCGTAGCGCTCCGGGTCGCCGCAGCCCCCGTTATCGGTGGCACAGAGGTCCACCTCGGAGCATACGCCCTCGCCGACCGCCGCGTTGGTGCACGCAAAGAACTCCGGGTCGCCGCAGCCGCCGTTGTCGGTGAGGCAGGGGTTGATGATGGTGCACTCGGCGACCAGCTCCCCGCTATCGTCATCCTCGACGGCGTCGCATTGCACCGTGCCCGGGTCGCCGCAGCCGCCGTTATCTTCCAGGCAGGGGTTTGTCTCGATGATGGTGCAGCTCACGCCGTCGCCTTCGAAGCCATCGTTGCAGACGCATGTGGGTCCGGCGGTGGCTTGAAGATCGCAGGTGGCGTCGGCGTGGCAGCCCGGCTCGCAGGTGGTGGGGGCGCAGCCCGGGCCAAAGCCCTCATCGCAGTAGTCAGCGGGCAGGCAGTGGCCATCTGAGCAGACGAGGTCGCCCTCGCAGGTGTCTTCGCAGGTAGCAGCGCAGACCTTCAGGCCCTTGAGGCAGAGCCCGGAGGCGCAGGCATCGTCGGAGGTGCAGGCCTCGCCATCGGCAGCGAGCTGATTCTCGGGAGCGACGTCGTCGAGGTTGCAGGCCGAGAGCGCAAGCAGGCAAAGGGAGGCGAGCCCGACGCGGCGCAGAGAGGTGAACATAAGAAAAGCTCCAGGTGGCTGCTCTGCCCATATCATGGTCATAAGCACATACGTGGATATTCGTGTTTGAACTGCGATCTGGTCTATCGAAAGGTCTCCCATCACGCAAGATGCCCTTTGTTTGCGCCGCCCGGCCGCAGTGCTATGGTCTGGGCAGCGCTGCCAACGTCCGCGGCTGATGACGCCGCCCTGCCCCGAATGACCCGCACGATGCGCTCAAGCCCCCTGTAGGAGTTGTCTGTGAGATCTTCTGTTTCCCTGATTGTTCTTTCGCTGCTGCTCGCGATGAGCCTTGTCGCCTGCACCACAGACGCCCCCGCGCCGGTGTGCAGCGGTGATGATGTCGATGCGAACTGCGTCATCGATACGGACGCTGGCGAGGATGCCGACTCTGGCGAGTCCCTGGATGCGGGCCATGACGCCACCGAGGAGCCCGATGTCACCGAGGAGCCCGATGTCACCGAGGAGCCCGATGTCACCGAGGAGCCCGACGTCACTGAGGAGCCCGACGTCACTGAGGAGCCCGATGTCACCGAGGAGCCCGACGTCGCTCCCGATCCGACGGCGGAGACGGTGACGATTTTGTTGGAGTGGACCGAATCTCAGCCCGAGGACGTGGTCTACTCCGATCTGGATCTCTACTACTGCAAAGATGGCGTGAACTCTCTGGAAGATGCCAGCTGCGTCTACTGGAAGTATGAGATTCAGGAGTGGGGACCGGGAGAAACGAATATCGCCGTACTCTGGAATGACGCCGATGACGCCGGGCAGGTCGAGGATATTGAACACGACTCGCCGGCGAACGGGCGCTACCACCTGGGGGTGCAGGCGTATTGGGACGATGGCACCGGCGTGGGCGTTGGCGAGATCAACGCAACGGTGAAGGTGCTCGTGGGAGGTGTGGAGGTGTACCGGAGCACGCAGGTCTTCGAGACCTCGGCGACGATGTGGTACGCGGCGGTGCTGGACTGGCCCGAGCTTCGCACAGGCGGCGGCGCGGGCATCAGCGAGGGGGCGGACTGTGTGGCCAGCGCGCAGAACAGCTGCGTGGGCGGCGGCCTCTACGATACGATGGTGTATCTCGACTAAACAGTTCGGCAGACGAAGCGATCAGGCGGCGGCCCCTCCCGAGCATCGGGGAGGGCCGCCGCTTGCGTTTATCTGGCAGGCGAATTTGACAATGGATGCATCTCCGTCGAGGGTTAAAGATCTGTAACGCAAGCGTTTAGCGGCGACGTGGGAGCCGCAACGAGGACTGAGAGATGCGGAGCCGAACGGTGAAGATTCAAGCGTGTGTGGTGATGGGGGTGTTGTGGATGGTGGGCTGTGCGGAGAGCGTCGAGCAGCTCGACCCCTGCGCCGGCAATGCGTTTTCGGCAGAATGCAGTGATGAGCCGATTCGCCAGGGCGATGGGCCGGGCTTCGATAGCGGTGAAGAAGATGCCGGCGCGCAGGATACGGGCAGCGATGCACCGGACGCCGGAAGCGATCCCGATCCTCTGCCCGACACCGGCTCAGACCCCGATGTGGGCACCGATACCGGAACGGATCCCGATGTGGGCACTGGCCCCGACACCGGAACGGATCCCGATGTGGGCACCGGCCCCGATGTGGGCACCGACACCGGCCCCGATGTGGGCACCGACACCGGAACGGATCCCGACACCGGCACCGATGTGGGCACCGACACCGGCACGGACACCGACACCGGCACAGACCCCGACACCGGCAGCGATCCGGACACCGGCACCGGCCCGGATACAGGCATCGATCCCGATCTTCCGATAGAGCTGGAGGTGACGCTCGACTGGACCTACAGCGGCCTTTCGGCCTTGCCGGATCTGGATCTGATCTACTGTCAGCAGTCGGCGGGAAGCTTCGATAGTTCAAGCTGCGTGAACTACCAGAACGACTGGACGACCTGGGGAAGCTCGGAGCTCTCGCTCTACGATGCGCGTGAGCCCTATGTGGATGAGATCCTCATACATAGCAACCCCGAAGCCGGGCGATATCATGTGGGCGTCTATGCGGGCATTTTTGACGACGCCTGGTTTGATGTTCCGGCGTATCTGACGATTCGAGCCGACGGGGTGGTGGTGTTCAGCGACCAGCTCACCTTTGATACCTACGATGAGGGAGGCCTGTGGTACGGGGCGATCATCGATCTACCGCTGACCTCGAGCGGCGGCGGGGTGTTTGCAGGACCGCCCTGCTACGGCGGAGGATGCTGGTCCTACGGGGTCTACCCCTCGCGGGCCGTGAGTCTTGAGCCCTGAGCAGTCGCTGGCCGCCGCCCTTCTCTGGTTGCCCCTCTCTGGCCGATCCGGCGTGAGAAGGTCGGTCGGGAAGAGTTCGTTACCGCTCGGGTAAGGATCAGCGCACGTGACGACGACCGAGCAGGCCGGCGGCGTGCAGGACCATAAAGCCTAAAAGCACCACCGAGATCGCCCAGGGGCTCCCCTGGGCGCCTTCGCTCTGGCAGCCGGCGACGCGTGCGTCAGGGGCATCGCCAGCGTCGGGGGCGCCGGCGTCGGCAAGCCTTCCGCCGAGCACCTCGCTGAGGGAGAAGCGGTCGGTATCATCGTCTGCGGCGTCTCCGGCGTCGGTGCTGCGATCGGGTCTCGGCTGGCCGGGGACATGGGGTTGGGTGCGCTGACCGGGCATCGCGGCATCCGCGGCGTCAGCGGTATCGGTGCCGTAAGGTGCGGGAGTATCACCGGCGTCGGTGGGAGCATCCGGCCTGGGAGGAGCAGGCCGGGTGGAGCCGGGCGGCAACGCGTTTGGAGGGGCGGTACCCGGCTGAGGGGTTTGCTGAGGGGTTTGCTGGGCGATGGGGCCGGTATCGGGGAGAGCTGGCTCGGGGGGAGTGGCCTGAACCGGCGATGTGCAGAGAAGGGTGACGAGGGCGATGAGGATGGCGCGCGCGCGCAGGTGAGAGCATGCCATGACGGGTTCCCCCCGGGAGAGTTATGACGCTATGAGCTCATGTTGATATCTCATCGCCCAATACATCGGGCGACTCTCTGAAGATAAACACGGCGGCGAGGGGCGTCTTACTCTGTCGCAGCCTACTCAACCACGTCGGGGGAGAGCTGATGGGTGGTGCCGGTCTGGATATTCCAGAGCGCGGCGTAGTCACCGCCGAGTGCCACGAGCTCATCGTGGGAGCCCTGCTCGATGATGCGGCCCTGATCCATGACGATGATATGGTCGGCCGCGCGCACCGTGGAGAGGCGGTGGGCGATGATGATCATGGTGCGATCTTGCGCCAGGCTGTTCATCGAGCGCTGGATGGCGGCTTCGGTGGCGTTGTCGACGGCACTTGTGGCCTCATCGAGGATGAGTACGCGGGGGTCACGCAGCACGGCGCGGGCAATCGAGATGCGTTGTTTCTGGCCGCCGGAGAGGGTTTCGCCGCGTTCGCCCACGATGGTGTCGTAGCCGCGGGGAAGCGCCGCGATGAAGGGGTGGGCTTCGGCCTGGCGGCTGGCGCGTTCGATGGCCTCGTCGTCGGCGTCAAAAGAGCCGTAGGCGATGTTCTCGCGCACGGTGCCATGAAAGAGGAAGGTCTGCTGGCTGACCAGGCCGATGGCGCGGCGCAGATCGTCGGTGCGCAGCGCATCAAGGGGGGTGCCATCGATGCGCACGGTGCCCTTTTCGGGCTCAAAGAAGCGCATCAGGAGGTTGATCAGGGTGGATTTCCCGGCGCCGGTGGCCCCGACCACGCCCAGGGTGGTGCCGGCGGGGATGCGCAGGTTGAAGTTTTGGAGGATGGGCTCGCGATCGGGGTAGGCGAACGCGACGTCTTCGAAGACGAGCTCTCCGCGGGCGCCCTCTTTTTCAAAAGGGGTCTGACCGCTGATGATCGAGATGGGCGTGGCCAACAGGTTGAGGACGCGGCGAGTGGAGGCCATGGCGCGCTGGTAGAGATCGAAGGTTTTGCCCAGACGGGTCAGGGGCCAGAGCAGACGCTGCGTGAGGAAAACAAGCACCGAGTAGACGCCCACGGCCAGGGTGCCCTCAATGGCGAGCATCCCGCCGTAGAGGAGCGTGGCGGTAAAGCCCAGCACAATCGCCATGCGGATCAGCGGACTGAACGCGGCGCTCAAGCTGATGGCAGCGCGGTTGGCCTGGCGGTAGTCGTCGCTCTCTTGAGCGATGCGACGTGTCTCGTAGTCTTCGGTGGCAAAGGCCTTGATGGTGGCGATGCCGGAGAGGTTGTTGGCGAGCTGGCCATTGAGGCTTGCGACCTGCTCGCGCACCTTCGCATAGCGCGGCGCCAGCATGCGTTGGAACTTAAAGGATCCCCAGATGATGAGGGGGACCGGCAGCATGGCCATCCAGGCGACCTGGGGAGCCAGAATAAAGAAGGTCGTGACGATGACAATCGCAGTGGTGGCGACCTGCAGGATGTCGTCGGCACCGGTATCTAAAAAGCGCTCAAGCTGATTAATGTCATCATTGAGGATCGCCATCAGCTCGCCGGTGGACTGCTCGTGAAAATAGGCCATCTCCAGGCTCTGGATATGGTTGTAGGCGTCCTGACGAAGATCGTGCTCGATGGTCTGAGCGAGGTTACGCCAGAGCCATTCCTGGAGGTATTGAAAGGCGCTCTCCAGGCCCCAGACCAGCACGGTGAGCACCGAGAGGGCGATGAGCTGGTGGGTGACATCGACGATGCCCAACGAGGCGACCAGCGAGTCTTCCTGCTCGACGACCACGTCGATGGCCGCGCCGATGAGCGCGGGCGGGGCCAGGTCGAAGATCTTGTTGAGCACCGACGAGGTGGCCGCCGCCCAGACGCGTTTTCGGTGGGGTTTGGCGTAATGGAGCAGGCGCTTAAAGGGATGTTCGGAGGGAGGAGAGAGGCGTCGGGCATCCACGTCGGCGGGACTCATAGGTTCTCTCGGGTGCAGCACAGGGGCGAAGCGGGGAAAGCGTACGGGGTCAACTCACCCTTCAGAGGATGGGACCGCGCTCGATGATATGCGCGCCCAGGCCGTTGACCGGGGAGTGGAAGGCCCGGGCGTTGACGCCGGCGTCCTCAAAGGCCTGGAGCATGGCTCCGGCGATCGAGGCTTTGCGGGCGCGGAAGTCGTGCAACGCAAAGAGGGTCGGTCCGGCCCCGGAGATGGAGACGCCCAGGGCGCCGGCATCGAGCGCGGCCTGCTTGACCCCGGCAAAGCCCGGGATGGTGGGGGCGCGCTGGGGCTCGACGACGAGATCATGGAGCGAGCGCGTGATCAGCTCGCGGTCGTCGCGGAAGCAGCCGGTGATAAAGCCCGCCAGGTTGGCGGACTGGGCGACGTGAGCTTTGAGCGGGAGCATCTCATTGAGCTGGGCGCGGGAGAGACGCACATCGACGGCATGCTCGGGCACGACGACCACCGCGCCAAAATCGTGGGGAACGGGGATGCGCACGACATCGAAGGGGTCCATCGAGCGCACGAGGATCAACCCGCCGAGCATCGCCGGAGCCACGTTGTCGCCGTGGGGCTGGCCGGCGGCCAGGGTTTCGCCCAGGAGCGCGTATTTAAAACGCTCGGGAAGGGAGAGCGGGACATCGAGCACGGCGCTGGCGGCCACCACGGCGGCCACCGCGCTGGATGCCGCGCCCCCCAGGCCGCGGGAGGTGGGCACGCCTTTAAAGACGCGGACCTCCAGGCCGAAGTCGAGTTTTTTGTCGATGGCCATCTGCACCAGGCCGGCGGTGGCGGTGTTGGCCTCCGGATCGTCGGGGAGCTCCTGGATGAGCGCGTCATCGCCGCTGATCTCCACAAGATGCACACCGGGGGTTTTGACGCGCTCAACGCGCACGCGGTCGGAGAGGCCGGTGGCACCATCGATCTCACTTAAGCTGAAGCCGAGGATGTCAAAGCCCACCGCGACGTTGGCGATGGTGGCCGGGGCGACGGCGGTGGCGTGCTGGAGGCGTTGGTCGAGCATGGACGATCCTTTTTGCAACCTGTGCAAAACAAAAAAGGTCAGGCCCCCCACGGGGGGGAGCAGGTACCACGTATCGACCCGAGGGTGATCATGGTGAGGGGTCAACGGTTGAACACGCTAAAAACGGTAGCGAATGCCCAGGTCGGAGCTGAAGGGCAGGTTGAGCAGATCCTCTTCGACGGGGCTGAGGTAGTAGCCCAGGGAGGTGTTGAGGGTAAGCCAGAGCGAACGGGTCAGACGCAGCGAGAGGCGCGGGTTGAGGTGGGCACCGAGCAGAGGAGCGCTCATCTCGTAGGTGCGGGTGCCGAGATCGCCGGGGCAGAGCAGGTCGGGGGCGGGAATGCAGCTTTTGTCGGTGAAGACGCGCACGTCTGAGAGGCTGGCGAGCTCGAAGCTCGCGGCGATGCCCAGCTCCAGGGGACCGAGCTCCCAGGCCAGGCGGCCGCCGAGCCAGGAGCGCAGCGTGGTGAAGTTGTCGCGCAAGAGCCCGTTGTAGTCGCGCAGGGAGTTGAGGAGCTGGAGGCCGGCGACGAGCTGGAACTCACGGGTCAGCGCGTAGCTCACGCCTAAGCCCACGCCGACATTGCCAAAGGGGCTCTGCAGCGGGGGGGCGACGCTCAGAAAGGAGGCGTAGGCCATGCCCAGCTCCAGGCCCAGACGGCCCTGACCGCGGCTGGCCATAAGATCGTCGGGGTTAACCAGAGGCTCATCGTCGGGCAGGAGCACGCAGGCGGCCAGGCGGCTTGCCAGGCGGTTGGCGGCGTTTTGCAGAAGGGCCGGCTCCAGCCCCAGGAGGCTGAGCGTCTCCGGCGGCAAAAAGCTCTCGGCGCGGGCATCGTAGAGAAAGGCGATGACGGTAAACCCCTGCTGAGGCGATGCAGCGCTCTGGGAGGTGCGCTCGGCGATCGTCTCGTCGCCGGGGGTGGGGAGCGCGAAGGTGTAGAGGAGGTAGTCGGCGCTAAGGAGCTCGGCGCTGCGCGCGGCCTCCTCGATGGAGGGACCCTCGCTGGAGAGTTCGCGAAAGAGGGTATCGCGGGCGCTGCGATAGTACTGGACGATGAAGTCGGGGTAGTAGCCCGGGAGGATACGCCGGGTGGGGTCGAGCAGGATCATCTCCTGCATCAGCTCCAGGGGGCGCACCACGTTGGTGCCCTCTTCCAGATAACTCAGCGCCAGAAAGAGCAGGGTGTGGGCGATCTCTTCAGGGGCGATGCGATCGTGGTCGATGGCGCGGTAGTTCTGCAGCGCGCGCTCCAGGTGCGCGATAGCGTCGTCAGCCTGAAGGCGTTTAAACGCCTCTTCGCCCATCTCGGCCCACTGGCGGGCCAGCGCCAGGGTACCCTCGTAGAGGGGCTCGGAGGTGATCGAGGTCGAAAGGACGTCGGAGGCGACGAGCTCAAAGTCGTCTGTGGGCAGAAAGAAGCGTCGGGCACCGCGCTCCAGGCTCTCGTGGAGCTCCCTGGCGAGCGCTTCGTCGAGCTCATCGAGCTGGCCTAAGGCGGCAAAGGCACGGGCATCGGGGGCGATGGCCAGGCGGGGAGCAAGCTCCGCTTCGGGCTCCGGCGCGCTCTGGGCGGCGGCCTCCGAGCAAAGACAGGCAACACTCAAGCAGAAGGCCCACGACGCCAGCGCCCGGGCCACCGCAGGCGTTCGCCGCGACCGGGATGTAGGGGTCGTGGTCGACGGGGGCATCGCGACTCAGTTGTAGGGGAAAAGCCGGGGAAGCAGGACCTCTCGGGCCTGCAGGAAGTCGGTGGTGAACACAAGATCGACGGCGTTGGACACGATCCCCGGCCGGGGCCTGGGGGGGAGTCTGAGGGCGACGACCTCATCGTTATAGAAGAAGACCTGCGCGATGTAAAAGTGTTGGTTGGGGTTGGCCTCATCGAGGCCTTCAATGCGCGCGCGCAGGTTGGCGTCGAGCTGGTTGAGCGAGCCTTCGACAAAAAAGATGGCCTGTCCCCAGCCATTGGTCTCAATGCCCTCGGGGGCGTCTTCGATCACGCCGTTTTGCAGGCTGGTGGCGATGAGCGGTTCTTCGTTGATGTTCCAGGCGAAGCGATCCTCACTCTCGGAGTCGTCGATGACCACGGGGTGGGCCAGGCCGAAGCGGGTGGTGCCGCTTCGCGCAAGGATGCGATCGGGGGGCGGGGGGACGCTCAAGCGCAGGTCGCCGGCGATCGCATTGTCGCCGGGGCGGAACTGAGCACCGGGGAGCAGGCGCACCGAGGGTTCGGTGCGGTTGATGGCGACCAGGACGATGGCACCGCCCGTGTTGACGGCCTCCACCCCGACCCAGAGCAGACTGAAGACGGGATGGCGCAGGGTGTAGGTCTCGGGCGGAAAGGCGTTGGCGGCGCCGGCATCGAAGCGCGCGCGCAGGATCAGATCGTCGATGGTCTGGCAGGCGGCGTTGGGCAAGGGGGAGGAGGCCTCCATTAAGAGTGGAGAGGGGGAGGTCTCGTCATCGCGCTGGACCAGGAGTTGGAGGCGGTCCTGATCGTCGAAACGGCCGCTTAAACTTAAGCCCGGATGGCGCGCGGTGGGGAGCAGCCGCAGATCGAAGGCGCGCTCCGCCTCATCGAAAGGTGCGGGCTGAGTCCAGGCACAGCGGGATTGGTTATCGGGAGCGTAGGCATCTTCGCGGGCGCTGGCGCTGGCGAGCTCGTAAAAACGCACGATCGCGCGCACGTCGTCCCCGAAGCGGAAGAGATCGACGGCCAGGGCCTCATCGTCGAGCTCCGTGATGAGCGTCTGGCGGTAATGACCGCTCAAATCATCTTCGAAGGTGGGGCAGGCGCTCAGCATCAACGCAGCGACGCCGAGCATCAGTGCGGCGATACGCCGAATCAGCCCGGAGCGACGAAGAGGCGGAACGCTCGACGCGTGTCGGTCAGGTTTTAAGACGAGGGCAGCGCACATGGTACAGCCTCAACGCAACGAAAGGATCCGCGAGATGGGGACCCTTCGCGCAGTATAGGCCACAGGGGCCCGAAGACCAAAGGGTGTAGGTGCGGGTGCGCGCCACGCGGTGATTCGGGGCTTCGGGGGCGGTGGGGGCGCGCTCCGGGGGTGGAGCAGCGCTTGACCAGATCGAGAAGGATGGCCCCGGGCACGCGGGGTGGCCTGGTGAAGAGTTTGGGCACTTGAAAAGAGGGGGCGGAGTCGATTAAGAGCGCTTGCGGAGGGTGTCGGCAAAGATCTTGCAGCCTGACCTTGCACGCCCGCTCCGGTCCGGGCCCGATCTGGCGAGCATTCGCGCTCAACGCCGAGATCTTGTAGGCAGCCGCCCGGTGCACTACGCTTCAACGCGTGGAGATCCCCCTGATGACGAACGCAATGACTTCTTTTAAGAACTGGCTTGGACGCACAGCGCTTGCGGGGGCGCTCTCATTGGGTGCACTCAGCCTGGGTGCCGCCGGCTGCGGCAGCTATGAAGACTCCGGCATCGGCTCCGAAGACGACCCGAGATTTGACGCCGGCAACGAGCCCAACCCGGGCGAACCGGTGCCCTCGCTGGGCGAGGCCGAGCAGGCGCTGATCGCCCACGATGTGGCCGCAGCCCGGGCGATGTACCAGGAGCGCCTGGAGCTCAACCCGGCCGATGGGGATGCCGCCGCCGGGCGCGCGATCTGCGATCTTTTGCTGGTCCCCGGTATGGTGGAGGTTGGACGCCTGCTCACCGAGTCGCTCGGAGCCGCGGAGCCGCTTAACGCCGCCGATGTCATCTACGGCAACGAGGGGCTTTTGTACTGGGCCAGCCGTGGGGCACGCTGGGCCGATGATGGTCAATACCAGGGAATCCGCAGCCTGCTGGCGCCCGAGCTTCCCTGGGAGCTGGAGGAGCTGACGTCGATCACCCGTTTTGTCGAAGGGCTCGACGAGCCGGGCGACACCCTGGCGCGTCACCTTGTCAGCATCGCCAACGCGCTCGGCGGGCTGGACGCGCAGTTGCAGGTGGCCATCGACGATCCGGATTTTGTGCGTTTTTATGTGCCCGGGGAGGTCTTTCACGATCCCTCCCTGAGCCTGACGCTGGGACGCGCCGAGCTGGCCACGATTCAGGCCGCGTTGCAGGTGGTTCGCGCGGCGCTTTACGCGCTCTCGGCTTACGAGCATCGCTGGACGCTGGAGGGCGCCTTTGGGGCCTGGCGCCAGGACGTCAACCTGGACGACGAGCGCTACGTGGCCGGCTACACCCCGACCGACTACACGGTGAGCTACCTGGACGCGCGGCTCTTTCGGCGAGTGGCGCAGCCTGACAGGTTGCAGGCCTCGCGCACCTCGCTCCGAGAGGCCCTCTCCCGGGCTCGCGACGCTCTGCGCATGGGCCTGACCAGCGAGGTGCAGACCACGCTGCGCTGGGAGCAGCCCACCGTGGAGAATATCCAGCGCATCGACGAGCTCTTCAGCGCGCTGACCGGCGCGCTCTATGAGCCGACCGCCCTGCCCTACAGCGACCCGGCAGTGGTGCTCAACCTCTCACCCTTCTTTGAAGGCGGGCGCACCCTGCCCCCCGAGATGTCCTGGATGGTACGCACCGAGGACCCCACTCGCCTCGATGAGGGACAGGCCATCGGTGAGGGCTTCCTCTGGGAGAGTAACCCCGAGGCGCTCGACGTGGTGCTTCGCCAGGGTGTGGTCGAGGGGGTGCGCGCCCAGGAGAACGTCAACGTGGATCTTGGCGAGGGCGGCCTCGGCGGCTTTATCGAAGCGCTGGCCGGCGCGTACGTCGAGGCGGTGCAGGACGTCTACTTCACCACCCGCTGATCCTTTCCATTTCCTGCCTTCGCAGACGACAGGACACGCTTTAAACGGGCGTCGTCCTAAAGCGCTGCCCATCGGCGCTGCGCGCCGCCGGTCGCCTTGCGCTCGCGCGGGATTCACACGATGTGGCAATACCCCGGCGCACTCCTGTGTTAGCATGGGTGCGTACGCTGGTTGAACTTTGCCCCAGGATCGCTGTGACGTCTCGAACCGACCGGACTTCCCTCTTTCGCCTCCGAAAACGCCCGATGCTCGTGGGGGCGACAAGCCTGATCGCTCTTGGACTTCTGAGCGGCTCCAGCTGCAGCGCCAACTCCTCGACCGAAACGCAGCTGCGGCAGCGCTATGTGGTCGCTCAGGCACAGGGCGCGCAGGTGGCCGAGGATTCGTCGTTTGAGCGCCCCACGCTCGACGAGATCCCGCTGCGGGAGGCCGAGCCTCAGGTGCAACTCAGCGAAGAGGAATGGCGAGCGCGGCTGACCCCGGCCCAGTACCAGGTGCTGCGCGAGGAGGGCACCGAGCGGGCCGGAAGCGGCGAGCTTTTGCACGTGAAAGAAGACGGAACCTTTGTATGCGCGGCATGTGGCCAGGAGCTCTTCTCCTCGGATCATAAATACGACTCGCGCACGGGCTGGCCGAGCTTCTACGCGCCCATCTCGGAGGAGGCCGTGGGCACGAAGATGGACACCAGCCACGGAATGCGCCGCGTGGAGGTGCATTGCAGCCGCTGCGGCGGGCATCTGGGCCATATCTTCCCGGACGGGCCGGCCCCCACCGGGCTGCGCTACTGCGTCAACTCGGCATCGATGGGCTTTACGCCGGCTGATGAGGCGCCGGCTGATGAGACGCCGGCTGATGAGGCGCCGGCGGGAGCGAACTCAGATGGGACGGCGCCCTGATCGGCAGACGCCATGGCGCGGGGGGCAGGACTCATCGTACGCCAACCTCGTAATTTTACAGCTGAATTGACATTCTCCACCCTGTTCTCCAAGGTGATAGCGTCCGGGCGCTTCCCTCGCGCCTGCCGAAATTCCCTAACACGACGGTGGAGTACATCATGTTTCATCACGCGACTTCTGGTCTGCGCGCCCTGAGTGCGGGCGTCTTCGCCCTGGGCCTTGTCGCCTGTGGATCCGACGCCGAAGTCAACGATCCTCAAGCCACAGAAGGTGCCATCGTGGGGATGGTCTCCTTAAGCGACGGCGAAGCCCCGGAGGGCGTGCTTGTGGAGACAGGTGCCCACTCGGCAACCACCGCCGACGACGGCACCTTCCGCTTTGAAGACATCAGCGCCGGCGCCGTCCTGGTCAGCGCCAGCCTGGAGGGCTACCGCCCCGCCGAGGCGTTCATTACCGTGATCGCCGGCCAGGATAACGCCGTGCGCCTGGTGCTGGAGCCTCGCTCCGCCGGCCCGCAGATCCTGCGCCTGAGCGCCGACATCAACGCGCTTGCCCCGGGGGAGCAGACCGCTGTGCGTGTGGAGGCTATCGCCCCGGAAGGGGGCTCGCTCGACGTGAGCTGGAGCGCCACCGGCGGCTTTGAGGTAGAAGCCGACAGCGACGATCCCTTCTCGGCCACCCTCACCGCCCCCGACGAGGCCGACGCCGCTGGCGAGGTCACCGTCACCGTCACCGACAGCGACGATCGTCAGGCCGAAGAGAGCGTGAGCGTGAGCACCGTGGGCAACGCCGCCCCGCAGATCGCCTCGATCAGCGCCGATGCCCCGGTGGTGGCGCGCGCCGGCCAGATCAGCTTAAGCGTTGTGGCCAACGACGCCGACGGTGATGCACTCACCTACGCCTGGAGCGCCCCCGAAGGTTGGGAGCTCGACGCCACCGACCAGGCCACCGTGGTGGCCACCGCCCCCGACGCTCCGGGCGACGTCGGAAGCTTCTCGGTCCTCGTCAGCGACGCGCAGGGCGCCCAGGCCAGCGCCCAGCTCAGCGTGAGCACCGCCCAGAACCAGGCCCCGCGCATTCGCTCGGCTACCGCCCTTCCCGCCGAGGTCCTCCCCGGCGCCGAGATCGATCTTCAGGCCGAGGCCATCGACCCCGAAGGCGACGCGCTGCTCTACGAATGGCTCGTGCCCGAAGGCTGGGAAGTCTCCAGCGTGGTCGGCGCCCGGACCACCCTGACCGCCCCCGACACCTACGGCACCTCGGGCCGCATCACGCTCATCGTCAGCGATGATTTTGGCGCCACCGACCAGACCGAACTTGTGGTCAGCACCCTGACCAACCAGGGCCCCTCCATCTCCAGCCTCATCACCACCCGTCCGATCGCAACCCCCGGCGAGCTGGTGTTTCTGGAGGCCATCGCCTCCCACCCCTACGAAGATGCGTTGACTTACAGCTGGGAGGCCACCGGCGGCTTCAGCGTCATCACCGACAACCGCCCCGTCAGCGCGCCCGCGCTGCGCGCTCCCGACCAGGAGAACGCGGTCGGCACGGTGCGCCTCACCGTCAGCGACTCGGCCGGCGTCACCGCGCAAGCCGCCCTTGTGGTGCAGACCCGCTCCTATGCTGCACCCATCATCAACAGCATCACCGCCATCTCTCCTGCGGACTTCGGAGACTCCGCGCTGGTCTCCGTCTCCGCCCGCGATCCTGAAGACGGTGATTTGAGCTACGCGTGGACCTCCACCAACGGCAACATCGTGATTCTCACCCCCTCCTCTCGCACCACCGAGATCCTCGGCGGCCTGCCTGACGAGGTGGTCGTGCTCTCGGTGGAAGTCACCAACTCCGCGGGCAAGACCACCCGCGGTGAGACGCGCGTGCGTTTCCCGGGGATCTGATCATGGTCAGCGCTCCCCTCGTGGTCGTCTGACCGAACAGACGCCATCGAAAAAGCCCGCAGCGCATCGAATGCGCTGCGGGCTTTTTTGCATCTACCCCTGACTATGCCGTGCCTGAACGTAGGGCCGACCCTCAACGCGCCGGCGAGCTCGCCGCACCGTTGAACACAATATCACCGAAGTCGTGCAGCTCATCGGCCGTACCGGTAGTCGAGTTGATGCGCAGCAACTTCCCGTCGCCCGTGGTGCCAAACAAGATCCCCCAGGCCGCCGTCAGACCGTAGATATCGGCATGGCCGGTGCGCCCGCGAAGACTTCCCTGGCCGGTATCGCCGTTGAGCCACACCAGCTCATCATCCGACTGAAAAAGTCCACGCGGGGCGCTGCTCATCCAGATGGTGTTGCCCTTATCGATGACGCAATCCCCGCTGGAGCTAAAGCCCCCGCCGGTCTCTCCGACCAGCGCCACCGCCCCGCTCTCCAGATCCACGGTGTAGAGCTCATCGTAGGACGTCAGATAGCCCTGCCCGCCGGTATCGATGCACAACCCGTTGGGGTTGGCCAGGCCGGAGAGCGGCGCCATCATCGCCCAGCTCTCCGAGCCCGCATCAAAGCGGTAGAGCCCCTCCGCCGTGATGCCAAAAAGTCGGCCGTCGGGATGGGTATCGATGTCGAAGAGGCCCTCGGGCACCGAGCGCACCTCTTCGATCGTCAGCCGGAAAGGATCGATCAGATAGAGCATCGAGGCCGAATGGGCGTAAAACTCACAGACCACATCGGACTCAAGGTTCATGTCCAGCGCGCAGGCGTCTTCAACCACGCCGACGTCGGGGAGGTTGCCGGTGTCGTTCCCACCCACGTCCGCATCCTCGCCGGCGTCAGAGACGTTACCAGCATCGTCGACGCCGGCATCGTCGACGCCCGCATCTCCCTCGCCCGACCCGCCGCGCATATCCTCCACACAACGCCCGCTCACCGGATTAAAGCGCTCTCCCGGATCGCAGCTCTGCGCCTCGACCTCATCGCTGCCGCAACCTCCCAGCGCGATGACCATCGCTCCCAACACACACAGCGCCCCCGACGCGCTCCAACCACCGCGAGGCAGGTGCATCTTCTCTCCCTTAGCTTCCTGACGTCCCATCAGTGTAACGATCTCTTCTCCTACATTTCAACATATGTTCACACACCGCCACACCGATGTCACGAAAGTCAACAAAGGACGGTCACTTAGCCCCCTCACCGCAACCACGAAACGATCACCCGGCCATCAAAATCATCGCCACACCCACACACATCACCGCCGCGCCCACCAGTCGACGGGTGATGTTGCGCTCGCCAAAGAAGAAGTACCCGGCAGCGATCGCCGCGCTCACTCCCACCGCGCGCTTGACCGTCTCGACGTAGGCCACATCGATAAAGGAGTACGCGCTCAGCTGAAACGCCATCGCCCCCACCGCAAAAAGACTTCCCAGCGCCAGCCAACGCGGCGCGGACTTAAACTCGGTGAGCAGCGGCCCAAAACTCCCGTCACGCACACGCCGACTCAACGTGAAGATCGTTCCCACCCCGCCGGCCAGCACCATCGTATGCCAGATAGGGCTGGTCATCTCGGCCGCGCCCTTGTCCAGGATCGGCGTGATGCTCCAGATCATCGCCACGACCAGCATGAAGGCGCTTCCCCGCTCGGTCCACAGGGCCTTCAACGGCGCCAGCGGTCCGTCCTCTTTATTGCCCGGGTTCATAAAGAACGCGCCCACACACACGATCGCGATCCCCGCCCACCCGTAGTTTGAGGGCACCTGCCCCAAAAAGATCAGTCCGGTGATTGCTGTAAACACCGGCGTAAACGCCAGATAGGGCGTCGTCAGACTCAGGGGAGAGATCTGCACCGCGCGCAAAAACAAAAAGTTCGCCGCCAGATTCAGCATCACCGACACCCCGGCCGGCAGCACATAGGCCAGGGGCACACGGGGGTAGCCCGCCAGCAACGATTCCCCCATCAGCCCCTGCACCTGGGTGAGGCTGCCCGTGAGCAGAATGGGGTTGATATAAACCAGCTGTAAGAGCATCAGGCCGGCGACCGCGCCGGTGGCGCTCATCGTCCCGCCCACCTTCTTGCGAGAGATATCCAACACCGCCCAGCAGCTCGCTGAGGCCAGCGCCAGCACAAACCCGAGGGGAATCACGCTCAACATCGTGGGGTCCTACGTCCATGGCAGAGGTCGCGACGACCTCCCTGACAACATCGGTGGCACGGCGCGCGCCACCATCAACGCTCGCCACCGCATCTTCGAGGCTGAAGACGCCGAGGGAGAACGCCCGGCATAGTCTGCGGCGCGCCTGTACTCAAGTATCAAAGAGCAAGCGCCGCACCACCCCGGGCGCATAGCCACGGTAGAGCATATGGCGAAAAGCGCGCCGTTGGGTGCGTTCGTCCAACGTCTCAGGTGCCCCAAACTTCCCGAACAGATACGCCGAGGCGCGCGCCCTGAAACTCTCTTCGGACTCCACCAGGTCGAGCACAGCGTCGATATGCACCGTATCCACCCCGCGCTGGCGCAGGCGATGAGCGATCTGCGAGGGCCCCCACCCCTTTCGCGCCAGCGCCTGCCCCTGGGTCTCGGCAAAACGCGCATCGTCGAGGTAGCCCCGTTCCACAAGCTCCGAGAGCACCTCCTCGACCAGCTCCGGCTCAAAGTCGTAGCGACCCAACTTCTGGCGAAGCTCCCCGCAGGCATGATCGCGCCGCGCCAGGAAGCGATACGCCGCCGCCTCCACATCGTCGCGGGTGTGCTCTTTCGGTTCGGATTTCAAGGACTTCGGGGGCTTAAAAAGGCTCGACTTTCGACGGGTTAAGACTTACTACGGCCAGAGGCGTCGTCGCGACGGGTGAAAGTACCCTTCAGCGAGGCGCTGGCGAGGCGCAAAGCGCAGGAGATGCTATCGCATCGCCGAGGCTTTGCAACGCCGCCCGCGATGCTCTCAGCGCCGCCCGAGGCTGGCTCGACGCTGAGCTCGGGACCTAAGCCCACAAGGGGGCAACTCGGGCACATGCCGCGCCCCGAAAACGGTGGCGTTGCGACGCCCCGACACAATCGTTATCCTGCGCCGCCGCTGGCCCCTTTAAAAAGGCAGATGATGTCGAAACTCCCCTCCCCAACATCGCCCGAAGACGATCGCAACGCGACCTCACCCCAGGTCGGTCGTGGCGCGCTTATCGGCGGACTCATCGTCATGCTGCTCCCCGCTGGTGTCCCCATCTACCTGGGCCTCCAACAACCCGAGGGCGAGGGCATGTTCCTCTTTGTGCTCGCCGCGATTGTGGCCCTGATCAACGCAGGCATCGTCTACACCCTCTGGCGCTGGCTCCGCGATCAGACCTCCGACTCCGCATCCTGACCCCTACTCTTCTCTTAAGCTGTGTGCCCCATGTCCAACTCGCAAGCCACCGATGTTGAGCTCTCCATTGTCATCCCCATCTACAACGAGGAGCTCATCCTGGAGTCCTCCGTCGAGGAGCTCACCGCCAACATCGCCGCCGACCCTCGCTTAAGCTCGCGCACCTACGAGCTGATCTTAAGTGAGAACGGATCTTCGGATAACACCGTCGCCCTGGCCAAATCGCTCCAGGAGCGTTTTCCGCAGCTGCGTATCCTCCACAGCGACGAGCCCAACTACGGCCTGGCCATGCGCCGCGGCATCATGGAAGCCCACGGTGAGATCGTGCTCTGCGATGAGATCGATCTCTGCGACACCGACTTCTACGCCCGCGCCCTCGAGAAGATCGAAGGTGAAGGCTACGACCTGGTTGTCGGCAGCAAGGCCCTGGATCGCTCCATGGATCACCGTCCGGCCTTCCGACGCCTGGCCACCCGCGTGCTCAACGGCCTCTTCCGCGTCTTTCTGGGCTTCCATGGCACCGACACCCACGGGCTCAAAGCCTTCCGACGCCAGCGCCTGCTTGACGTCATCGATCGCTGCGTGGTCGACCGCGACCTCTTCGCCAGCGAGTTCGTCATCCGCGCCGAGCGCATGAACTTCCGCATGACCGAGATTCCGGTGCATATCGTCGAAAAGCGCCAGCCCTCCATCCACCTGGTGCGCCGCGTGCCCAACGTACTCAAGAACCTGGGCCGCCTGGTCTGGGTGATTCGCGTCACCAACCGATGAGCGCCCGCGCCTCCATCTCGGTCGACCTCGACGCCCTGACCTGCTACCGCCAGATCCACGGGCTGCCCCTGCAGCCCGTGGACGCTCAAGGCGACATCACCTGGCGGGTCGGCGTCGCGCGTCTTCTGGATCTTTTCAAAGAGCACAACCTCCACGCCACCCTCTTTGTGGTCGGCCGCGATCTGGAGCACGACGCCCACCGCGAGCTCGCCACGCGCGCGCACCGCGAAGGCCACGAGCTGGCCAATCACACCTACGATCACTTCTACGATCTGCGCCGGCGCACGTCGGACGTGATCCACGCGCAACTGCAGCGCTGCGACGACGCCATTGAGGCCACCGGCGCCCCGCGCCCGGTGGGGTTTCGCACCCCGGGCTACAACCTCAGCCACCCCCTGCTGCAAACCTCCCAACAGCTCGGCCATCGCTACGACGCCTCGGTCTTTGGCTGCGGTCCCTACTGGCTGGCCAAGGCCGCGGTGATGGCCTTTCGGGAGCTGCGCGGAGAGCCCAGCCGCAGCGACCGCACCGATGTGCGCGCGCTACGCGCGCCCCGCTCTCCTTATATCCCCGACCTGCAGCACTTCTGGCGCCGCGACATCACACCGCCCACCGACCCTGCATCAACCTACTGGGAGGTGCCGGTGGCCGTGCTTCCCGCCGGCAGCTTCCCGCTGATCGGCACCAGCCTGCACCTCCTCGATGCCCCGGGACTTGAGCGCCTCTGGCCGCTGATTGAGGCCTCCTTCCCCACCTACTTCGATCTTGAGTTTCACGCGCTCGACTTCATCGACGCCGACGACATCCGCGACGAGCCCGACGCCGACCTGCTCATCGCCCGCCAGCCCGACCTGCGCATCCCCTGGCAGAAAAAGCGCGCGCGCTACGCGCGCACCCTCTCGCTGATGACCTCAAAGCGCACCCTGACTCCGATGCGCGATCTCTTCGCCACCCCGAAGGCCGCCGAGCTCTTCGGCTGAACGACGTCGCACTCCCCGACGGCGCGCAACGAGGCCCTGAGACCCGCGCTACGCATCAACCTCCCCCACGTCTCGTCGTTCAGTCCTGCTCGATGAAATGCCCGTCGCCCGGGATCGCCTCATCGACGATCGCCTGCTGAATCAGGCCCCGCGCCTGATCCACACGACCGCCTTCGACCGCCAGGCGCACCTCATCGTGGCCGCCTACGTGCACCGGCATCATCGACATCTCCATCTCACGGGTAAAATACCCGATCGCCTCCTCATCAAAGATATCCGTCAAAATCTGCATCTCGGCAAAGTTCGCCGTGGCGTAGATCTCGATCATCTCGACGTTTTCGTCGGTGGTCGGAGAGGAATGGGCTTTGGACTGTGTCATAGCGACCTCCGGGAATCTTCACACGTCATGAAATGCAATCGTCCATCTGCTCGTCGCGGCTCCGATATACTACACACGTGCGCAGCCCGGGCAAGGGCGCTCGTCCCCCCGTTTTTATCTACAAACGCGCCCGGCAGGATTCGAACCTGCGACCCACGGCTTAGAAGGCCGTTGCTCTATCCAGCTGAGCTACGAGCGCAAACGTTTGGACCCGAAGTCACGCCCTCTTCGGGGTGAGTTCGGGTCCGGAGTCGGGGCGGCAGGATTCGAACCTGCGACATCCTGCTCCCAAAGCAGGCGCGCTACCAGGCTGCGCCACGCCCCGACATGCCAGCGACCATCCGACGAGCATGCTCGCCATCGATCCGGCAAAAGTCTTCTTAATCGATTCGCGCTCGCGGTGCAACAACCTGCGCGCTGGAAAATCTCTTCGCCAATCCTCCCTATTCAAATCACTCAAAGCGTCGTAAATAAGCCATGTTGGGCCCGGGTGTGTCCGGCACCTTGCGCCTGATTTTTTTGTGCCTACATCTCTGTTCAGATGTTGGCGGGTAACCCCCCGGCGCCCTATTCCCCCGCGCGCCACCCCCCGGGTCGCCTGACCCTTGATCTTAATGCAACACCGATGGAGCTCTCAGTTATGGCTTACAAAGCGCAGCTAGTTGTTCGTGCAAGTGATCGCGAAGGCGTCGAGGTTGTCGACGGCGTCAAAGCAATGGCCGATCGCCTCGGAAAAACCTACTCCGAGATGGCCCTGGAGCTGCTGCGCTCCGCCCTGGGAACCCCTGCCTCCACCTCGGCCCCTGAGCCTGCACCTGCAGCTGAGGCGCCTCAGAAAGCCGCCGAACCGGCCGAAGCCCCCGCCCCAAAAGCCAGCGCCGCTCCGGTCAGCAAACCTGAAAAGGTCGCGAAAAAAGAACCGAAAAAAGAAAGCGCTGCTCCTAAAAAGTCCGCCGCAAAACGCACCTCCGCCAGTGGCGTCACCATCGACCTGAGCAAACCTCAGTCCATCATCGAAACCCTGATCGCCCACCGCGACAGCGACGGCGAAGAGGCCGCTTCTCGCGTGCTCGTCGACTTCTACGCGATCGCAAGCCCGGCGGACTCCTTCAAGCTCAAGCAAGCCCTGCAAGAACGACTCGGCGATGAGGCCTACGAGGCGTTGATGACCCCGGTCAAAGAGACCCCCGAGTACCGCGATTATAAAGATCGCGCCCTCTTCGGCCGATGAAGCCTCGGGCATCTGGCGATGCGCAGTTCGACCCGGCCCGCGATCCCTGCCATAATGAGGCATATCCGCTTCGGCCCTGACTGCTGACGAGCCACGACCGTGACCGCACGCCTGATGTTCATTCAAGACGCCGCTCCGCTGGCCCGAGCAAAAGTGCGCCTCTCCGGCTCGAAGAGGAGGGCCGCATGAAGCTCGGGCTCAGCGGCGGCTCCCTACCCTGTACATCTTCACCGAAGATGGCTTCAGAACCACCTGCGCCGAAGTCCCCCCCGACAAAAAAGCCTGATGGTCGTCGAGTCCGGGCAGATCTCCTCCGAGACACCCGCCAACACCCCAGCCTCTACCCCGGCCCCAGCCACCTCTCCAGCCCCGCCCGGCTCAAACGTCGTCCCACCTCATGCGGCCCGAGCAGGGTGGCGTAGAGCGCGCCGCGAAGACGCATCGCCGGCCGATCGAGCACCAACATCGTCGCCGCCCGCATCGCGATCGCCTCCACCGATCCCACCTCCGGCATCACCGCCGCAATCGTCCCGCCCCACCTCCCGGGCGCCTCCCCCACCAGGCATTCCCGCGCGCTCTCGGCGCTCAAGCGCGCCCACATCTCCACCGCCCCGCCTCGCTCAATCCCTTCAAACGCCCCCTCTCGCCAGACCAACACCTCCAGCGCGCGCAGCCCCCAGCTCACCACACCCCACACCCCCAGGCCACGCGCCAGCACCTCGACCTCCCGGGCAACGAACGCCTCGCCATAAACATCCACATAGGCCGCCAGGTCGAGCAGCCCGCGTGCAAAGCCCAGATGCTGCTGCAGGTGCACCGAGAGCTGCACCATCCCCCAGGCCGCGCTCGCCATCCCGACCTCCACCCCGCGCAGCACCACCGACTCGGCATCCAGCAAACACCGCCCCACTCCCAGATGCGGAAGCTCCGGGAACCCCACCGCCCAGTGTACCTCCACCAGCACCCCGGTTCTTTGGTGACGCCAGGCATGCTGATTATACGCCCACTCCCGGGGCGCCTCATCGACCGCCGGCACATAGCCCGCCAGCCTCAATCGCGCGCAGGCCTCTTCCCGATCCCCGGGCAACACCAGCACGTCCACATCGGCGCTCACCCGCTCCAGAGAGCCCTCACCGAAGAGCACCGAAGCAAGCGGATACCCCTTTAAAACCAGACACTTAAACCCCTCAAAAACCCGTACCACGTCGAGCATCGTCTCCCGCACCAGCGCCATCTGCGCGGCAAGCCGAAGACGCTCTTTTGCCACCGCGCCCACCGCCGGCAAGCGCTGGCAGACCGGCGCTTCAAGCCCGAAGCGACGCGCGCGCTCAAGCACCTGCTCCGCGCCTCGCGCATCCAACAGCCCGAGATTCACGCCGCCGGCCATCGCGCGCAACGCCCCCTCGTACCAGCCCCCCTTCTCCGACCCGCCCATCACCCCTGCGGAATGGTTTTCCCCCCTGGCTGCGCTTACCCTTGTCCTCATGGAATGTTCACCCTCGCCAGTCGATCCTTAAGCTGCAATTTGCTACGACGTTCGGAGCCAAAACGGGTAACCTGCTGCCGACGACACATCTGCCGAACTCCTCTGCCCACGTCTTCCCGGAACGTCATGACGCGCCTCCTTCATATCACGACCGTCGCCGAATCGCTGGGCTTTCTGCGCACCCAGATCCCCTACATGAAGTCGCAGGGGATGCACATCGAGGCCCTCTGCTCCCCGGGCCCCCACGTCACGCGCATGGCCACAGAGCTCGGCATCACCATTCACACCGTCGAGATGCCGCGGCGCATCTCGCCGGTGCAAGACCTGCGCGCGCTGGGCCAGCTCTGGCAAACCATCCGACGACTTCAGCCCGACATCGTGCACGCCCACACCCCCAAGGGCGGCCTGCTGGGCACACTCAGCGCCTTTGCCGCCGGCACCCCCGTGCGCATCTACCACATGCGCGGACTTCCCCTGGAAACGGCCACCGGCTGGCGACGCGCCCTGCTCACCGCCACCGAACACGTCTCAACCCGACTCTCCAACCGTACCGTCGCGGTGGGCTTTGCCCTGCGCCAGACCGCACTCTCGCTCAACCTCTGCCCCCCCGATCGCATCTGCGTGTTGGCCGGCGGCAGCGGCCAGGGCGTCGACGCCATCGGCCGCTTTAACCCGGCGCGTTTCGACGCCACACACCGCGCCAAACAACGCGCCGCGCTCGGCCTTCAACCCGACGACTTCGTCATCGGCTTTGTCGGTCGCCTGGTAGTCGACAAAGGCATCGAGACCCTCTGGCGCGCCTTTGATAAACTTGCGTCCATCGCCCCCGAAGCCCACCTTGTGCTGGTGGGCCCCTTTGAGGAGCGCGACGCGCTCAGCCCTCACGTTCGTCAGGCCCTTGAAAACCACCCCAACATCCACCTTGCGGGTTTTGTCGCCGACACCGCCGAGCTCTACCCCGCCTTCGATCTTCTCACCCTCCCCACTCGGCGCGAAGGCTTCCCCAACGTGCTCTTAGAGGCCGCCGCCATGGAGCTTGCCTGCGTCACCAGCGATATCGGCCCCTGCAAAGAAGCCATCATCGAGGACGAAACCGGCCGGACCGTGCCCCTCGACGACGCCCACGCCCTCTTCGGCGCGCTTAACAGCTACCGCCTTCAGCCCGAGCGGGCCCGCGCCCACGGCCAGGCCGCACGAGCCCGCGCGCTCACCCACTATACCCCCGAGGCCATCGCCCGCGATCTTCACGCGCTCTATGGCCAACTTCTCCCACCCCGAGTCTGAGCGTGTCTGCCGTAAATCAACTAAAGACCCTGCTGCGCAGCGCGTTTTTCAAAAACGTCGCCCTGCTCGCCAGCGGCACCCTCGTCGCCCAGCTTATCACCCTGGCCTCCACCCCGGTGCTCAGCCGTCTTTTTTTGCCGGCGGCCTTCGGCATACTCGCCATACTCAACTCGGTCGTCATCACCCTGACCGGCGTCACCTCGCTCCGCTACGACATGGCCATTGTGCTGCCCGCCGAAGATGACGACGCCGCAAACCTGCTCTCGTTAAGCCTGGCCATCCTGACCACGCTCACCCTGATCACACTGCTCGTCATTACCCTGGGCCGCGTCCCCCTGGCCGAGCATCTGGGCCAGCCCGAGGCTGCCGACTGGCTCTGGTGGGTGCCGCCGCTGATCTTCATCTCCGGCCTCCTGCAGATCTTGAGCTACTGGTGCTCGCGCCACAAAGAATTCAGACTCCTCTCCATCTCGCAGATCACCGCCGCGGCCATCTCCGCTGGCTCCAAAATCAGCGCCGGGGTCGCCGCGCTGGGCCCCCTGGGGCTGGTCGCCGGACAGGCCGCAGGTCAGATTATCGCCTTGCTCGTCCTGCTAACCCGGGTGCTTCGTGACGACTTCTCGCGAATTCGAGGTGCATTCAGCCTCGAACGCGTCCGAAAAGTCGCCTACTCCTACCGCGACTTCCCCCGCTATCACGCACTAAACTCCCTGATTCGCGGTCTGACTGGCAGCCTTCCCGTTTTCCTCTTCGGTGTCCTTTTCGATACCGCCACCGCCGGGCTTTATTCGATGGCGTACCTTTTAATCAAAGCCCCTACCATGCTGGTAGGCTCCGCGATCCACCAGGTCTACTATCAACGGGCAAGCGAAGCCGTGAACAAGGGTCATCTTCTCTATCCCGATTTCAAACGTATTACGTTGAGTCTACTCGCTGCTTCACTCGCTCCGGCCCCTATCGTCGCATGGATGTGCCCCTCGCTCTTCACGTTTATCCTTGGACCGGAGTGGATTGCCTCGGGCCATTTCGCTCGCTTCTTAATGCCCTCACTTCTGACCATGATGCTCTCCATGCCAGCCCATGCGCTGGCGCTGGTGCTTAACCATCAACGCTGGTTTCTGGGCTGGCAGATTATTGCGCTGATTTTAAGCACCGCTGGCATCGGCCTGGGCTACGTTGTCGACTCCCCCACCGCAGGCGTCATCGGCTACAGCTTAACGACCTCATTGATGTTCATCATCCTCATCCTGGCCATGGCCGCCCGGGTCCGCCGCGTCGACAGCGAAGGCCACCGCGTCTATCAGGGGGAGGATTCCCACTGACCCTCCAGTAAGCTCCCCTCACCCCACTCCGGGCGACATCGCCCGAAAAACGCCCCCGGCCCGCCGCGCCGGGGGCGTTTTCGTTCCCCCGCTGCCGCACCCTCACTCCACCGCTTCCTCCGCAGTGGATATCCCCTACCCCATTCCTCTCCTCGCCACCTCACCACCCTTGAACCGTCCTCCCTCCCCTCCCGCCCCTGAAAAACCGCTCGCCGCCCAGGCCCCCGCGCCCACCGAGCCTCTGGCATAAGATCTGCAGACGTCCCCCATCGCAACCCTTCAACTCACCTTTCACCTCACGGAGCAGCCCGATGCGCCTCTTCACCTCTCGCTCATCCTCCCCCTACCTCCGCCGCTCAGCGCTGCTCCCTCTGCTTCTGCTCAGCCTGGCCCTGAACGCCTGCGGCTCCTACGACGACATGGGCGAAAGCGGCTATGCAGACCCCACCAACCGCGATGAGCACCAGGAGCCCATACCAGATCCAAACCCCATCCCCGAAAGCGAGGAGGCCGACGCCGGCTACGCCGACGAGGATTTTGGCCAGGAAGAGCCCCCTCTCGACAACGATCACCCCATCTTCGAAGAAAACGACTTCGTCAACACCGCCGAAGAGTCGACGTCTACCTTCTCCGTCGATGTGAACACCGCCTCCTACACCTACACCCGCGGCCAGCTTCACTACGGCCAGCTCCCCCAACCCGAGCACGTGCGCATCGAGGAGTTCATCAACTTCTTCCGCTTCGACTACCCCGAGCCCATCGACGATCAGCGCTTCTCCATCAACATGGAGATCGCGCCCTCCTACTTCGCCCCCGAAGACGTTGAAACGCCGCGCCATCTTCTACGCATCGGTCTGCGCGCCGCCGATGTCAGCCTCGAAGAGATGAAACCCTCCAACCTGGTCTTCCTCATCGACGTCTCCGGCTCCATGAACTCGGACAACCGTCTGCCCCTTGCGCAACGCGCGATGCACACCATGCTCGACCACCTGCGCCCGCAGGATTCGGTGGCCATTCAGACCTACGCCGGCGCCACCGGCACCGTCCTCCCCCCCACCGCCGGCGATCAGAAAGCGACCATCGCCAACGCCATCGACAGCATGGCATCCGGGGGCTCCACCAACGGTGAGGCCGGCATCGTCGCTGCCTATAATCTGGCCGAATCCGCCTTCATCGAAGGCGGCAACAACCGCGTCATCATCATCTCCGACGGCAACTTCAACGTCGGTCGCACCGGCGAATCGCTGGTTGAGCTGGTGCGCGACTACCGCGACCGCAACATTACCATCACCACCGTCGGCGTGGGCATGAGCTACAACGACGCCTCCATGGAAGCCCTGGCCCGCGACGCCAACGGAAACTACCTCTACCTGGACACCGTCGCCGAAGCGCGCCGCGCCTTCGGCGAGGAACTCCCCTCCACCCTTGAGGTCATCGCCGCCGACGTCAAAATTCAGGTCGAGTTCAACCCCGAGTCGGTCGCCCGCTACCGTCTGGTCGGCTACGAAAAACGCCTGCTTAACAACGAAGATTTTGAAGACGATACCCGCGATGCCGCCGACATCGGCCCCGGCCACACCGTCACCGCCCTCTACGAGATCGAACTCACCGACTCCGAAGACGATCTGATGCTCTCGGAGGTGCGCATCCGCCACAAACCGGAGTTCGGCGACGAGAGCATCGAAGCGACACAGCTGATCAAACGCTCCCAGGTGCTCGACTCCTTCGAGCAGGCCTCGGCCAACTTCCGCTTCGCCGTCGCCGTCTCCGAATTCGCCGCCATTCTCAAAGAGAGTGGGTTCAGCTTCGGCGCCCGCTTCGCCGACGTCCACACCATCGCGCAGGCTGCCTCCGACGCCGACGATCCCCACCACCAGGAGTTTCTGGAACTCGTCGACATCGCCGAAGGGCTGTGGCCTCAGAACTAAGTTCATCGTCGTAGAAGCGCTTCACTCAAACGCCCGCCCGGCTTCGCCGGGCGGGCGTTTTTCTGAGCACCACATTGGGAATCTCTCCCGCACATGCCTACACTTCGCACTCTCCCCAGAATACCCCACGTCCATCCGCCCCCTATCGGAGCCCCCATGGAAAAAGAGCGCAGCGCCAGATTCTATCTCGCCATCCTCGCCCTTCTGGCGATCGTGATCATCCTGATCATCAAGCTCACCGGCCCTCCCGCCCCCGAGGAGGCCTTCGCGGCTCCGGCCGACGTCGAGCGCATCGAACCAGGCAATCCGGCCGCCGAGTAATCCCCTTTAAGCCGCCGGCCCGACACGTTCGCGACGGCCCGATTGGGAATTCTGCTCTCAAACACGTACAGTCCTCTCACCACGCGATGATGTATGGATGAATGCTGAAGCTCTCGGAGCCCTTATGATTCTCAATCGTAGCGCCAGATTCTACATCGGCATCATTGCCACCCTGATCGTCATTACCGTCGTTGCGATCAAACTCTTCGGCAGCGCCGTCGCCTCGAAGTTCCAGGAGGCCAACGAAGATGTCTCTACGAGCTGCTATTTTGGCGATCGTCCGGTCGATCCAGACGCCCCAGAACGCGCCAGAGAGGAGTCCAAGAGGCACATTCAGGCGGCTCGTTCCGAACTTCTTGAACACGCAGCAGGCGGGGGCGCTCCTCTCGTACACATTCCCCCGCACACCCCTACCCCCCCTCCGCCCGCTCGCCTGGCCCTCGATCCGCCCGCTCGCGCCATCGCGCACCACAGCTTCACCCGCGCCGCCCATGAGCCCACGTCGACCTTCTCCATCGACGTGAACACCGCTTCGTATACCGCCTCGCGCGAGGCGATCCTGCGCCATATGCTCCCCCACCCCGACTCGGTGCGCCCCGAGGAGTTTCTCAACTTCTTTGAGTACGACTACAACCCGCCCACCTCCGGCGAAGACTTCTCGATCCAGCTCGACATGCTGCCCAGCCACTTCGGCTCCACCGAGACTCCGCGCCAGCTTGTGCGCGTGGGCATCCGCGGCGCCGATGTGCCCGTCGAAGCGATGAAGGCCTCCAACCTGGTCTTTCTGGTCGACGTCTCCGGCTCAATGGGGCTGGACACGCGCCTTCCCGCGGCCAAAATCGCCATGCGCACCCTGGTGGAGCGCCTGCGCCCCGACGACACCATCGCCATCCAGACCTACGCCAGCGGCACCCACACCATCCTGGAGCCCACCCCGGTGGCCGATCGCGACCGCATCCTGCGCGCTATCGACGGCCTCATCGCCAAAGGCACCACCCGCGGCGACGCCGGCATCATCAACGCCTACGAGCTCGCCAGGCGGGGCTTTATCAAAGAGGGCAACAACCGCGTGCTCATCTTCTCCGACGGCGACTTCAACGTCGGCCCGCCCGGCGAAGATCTGGCCGAGCTGATCCGCTCCTACCGCAACGACCACATCACCGTGACCACCGTCGCCATGGGCCTGGGCTCCAAAGACGACGTCATGGAAAAACTCGCCCGCGACACCAACGGAAACTACTTCTACATCGACAGCCCCAACGAGGCCGAGCGCATCTTCAGCGAGAAGATCGTCGGCACCCTCCAGGTGCTCGCCGCCGACGTGAAGATCCAGGTGGAGTTCAACCCCGACTTCATCACCGGCTACCGCCTCATCGGCTACGAAAAGCGCGCCATGGCCAACGAAGACTTCGACAACGATGAAGTCGACGCCGCCGAGCTCGGCCCGGGCCACACAGTCACCGCCTTCTACGAAGTGGAGCTCACTGAGAGCGCCCCGACCGACGGCGACGCCCTGGCCCGCGTGGATGTCCGCTACAAAAAAGAGCTCGGCGCCGAGAGCCTGCTCGTCAGCCGCGCGCTCACCCCCGATCGCATCCACGCCAGCTTCGACAAAGCCCCCGCCCAGCTGCGCTTCGCGGCCACCGTGGCCGCCTTCGCCGAGAGCCTGCGCGTACCCCGCAGCAGCTCCCAGACGCCCCCCTTCGATGAACTCCTCGCCACCGCCGCCCGGAGCGCCTATGAGGGCGATCCCCACCAGGTGGAACTCGCCACACTCATCACCCGCGCCCACGACCTCTGGGTGGGCCGCTGAGTCCTGGTCGCGGCATCAACGCTAGCTCAGGGCGTATACGCCCATTCCACCAAAAGCTCCGACTCGCCAGTGGCTTCAAAGCTCAGCCCCTGCACCGCCTCCATCACGCAGGACTCAAAGCCCGGCTCACGCAGCCCCACGTTGGCGCGCACCTGCACCTCGCTGATGAGGCCCAAACCACCGCCGGCGAGCATCGTCCAGGTCAGCGCGAGCCTCCCCTGTCGCTGGGGCTCGCGGGCGCGAAGCTCCTCGAAACACGCCTGCACCCCGGGTGCCACCACATCGATGGATCGCTGGCGATCCTCGCGCATCGCCAGAAGCTGCGCCTGGCGCATCTCTCCCTCATCGAGCTCCGACTGAAGCTCCCCGGCCTCCTCCTCACTTAAGCGCTTCGGCATCCACCGAGCAGGCCCTACCTCGGCGCGCGGCCCTTCGCTCCAATCCTCTTCGGCCTGCGACGCATCTTCCGCCCGCTGCACCCGGCGCTGGCGCTCCAGGCGCGCCAGCGCCCCACCACGCCCCACCTCCTGCTCCACATTCGACACATCGCCATCCGCCCGCCCCCCGGCGTCGCCCTCATCGATCGTCCCGCTTGAAAGCGCGTTGAGCGCCCCGCCCCGCTTCGACGCCTCTACACGCACCGGCGCAGGCTCGGGTACAAAAGGTGCCTCCACGCCCTCATCGTCCCGCTCATCCACCGATGCCAACGTCGTGCTTGCCCACCACGCAGCCGTCCCCATCCCCATAACAAGCACCATCACAGGCGCGATTTTACCAATCTTCACCACAGTCTCCTACCAAATTTGCGTCGCTCCCATCGTGGGTTACACTGCCCCCGTCGCCGACTCGCCCACTTCGTCCGCAGAGCCCCCTTGATGGGAACTTTCACCAGCAGCGAACATAAAGATCTCCACCCGGGACAGCTCTTCCTGGAGCGTTACCGCATCGAGCGACGCATCGCCGACGGCGGCATGGCCTCGATCTACCTGGCCATCGACGAGCACTCCGGACTGCCGGTAGCCATCAAGGTACTCTTCTCCCATTACCTGGACAACGAGGTGGTGCGCGCCCGCTTCCTCGACGAGGGCCGCATCCAGGCGATGCTTCAGCACCCCAACATCGTGCACGTCTATAAAGTCGTGCAGGATCCGCTCCTGTGCTTCATCATGGAGTACGTCGAAGGCGACACCCTCGAAGAGTACCTCCAGCGCGAAGGCCCCCTGGATGAAGCTCAGATCATCGACCTGATGCTCCCGGTGATGAGCGCGGTGGGTCTGGCCCATACCCGCGGCATCGTGCACCGCGACCTCAAGCCCAGCAATGTCTTGCTCAAACCGGTGGCCGGTTTCTTCAAACCCAAGGTGATGGACTTTGGCGTGGCCAAAGTCTCCAAAGACCGCGACCTGACCGCCGCCGGCACCACCGTGGGCACTCTGCATTATATGAGCCCCGAGCAGATCGTGGGCGCTCGCGCCATCGACGGTCGTGCCGACATCTACAGCCTGGGCTGCACCCTCTACAAACTCTGCACCGGCGAGGTGCCATTTAATGCATCGAGCGAATTCGCGCTGATGATGGCCCAGGTCGAAGCGCCGCCTACGCCTCCCTCACAGCTCCGCGCCGGCATCTCGTCGCGTCTCGAAGAGGTCATCCTCAAGGCCCTGGCCAAAGAGCCCGAGCACCGCTTCCAGTCCATCGGCCAGATGACCACAGCGCTCATTGAGCTGACCAAAATCCCCGACGAGGGCCGCACCACCGACACTCGCCCGATCCCACGCGAGCTCATTGAGATGGCCATGGCCGCCAACGAGGTCGCCCAGGATCAGACCGCCCAGTTTCGCCTGGCACCACTGCCGGAGCAGACCCACGTGGCCGGCGACTACCGCGAGGGTGCCGAGCTCGCCACCCACGAGATGAGCGCCCGGGCCTTCGACGAGATTTCTCGCGATCGCGAGATCGCCGAAATCCGAAAAAGCCAGAACATTCAACCTCTTAGACTCAAAAAAGACGTTCCCTCCAACGATCTCGACGCCACCCGCCGCGCCCTCCTGGATCGCCTTCCCACCCAGCAGGTGGCCGACCCGTCGCAACTCGAAGATGAGGATCTGAGCGCGACCAACGCCATCTCCAAAGATCGTATCCAGCGCGCTCTTGAACGCAACGAAGAGCCGGCGACCCGCGAGTTCGATCGCCGCCGCTCCGGCATCATCGCCGTGGATCGCGGCGTCGACTCTGGCGAGGTCACCGGCCTGCACCTCTCCGACCGTGAACTTCGTGCGGCGATCGACGAGGCCAAACGCGCCGGCATCACCGGCCCACCTCCCAGGCCCGCCCGGCGCGTCGACGACGCCCATCAGCTCGAGCGCACCCGCGACGAACGCCCCTCGTCACGCGTGCCCTCGCAGCCAGGCCTGGCCGACGAAGACTCCGAGCCCACCCTGGGTGCGCGCCCCTCCGTGCGTGCACCCTCGCGGCCCGGCGCGTCGGTACCGGAGCTCAGTGAGTTCAACCTCCCGACCGACTCCCGCGATACCACCGCCCGTGACGCTCGCGCCCTCGCCATGCCACACGCCGACTCCGAGCTTGCCCGACCCGCGCGCGTCCAGCCGCTGAACCATCATCAGACACAGCGTCATAAGACCGACGAGAGCTCCGAAGGGCAGCTCTGGGTGGTCGGCGGCATCATCGCCGTCTTCATCGCGCTGCTCATCCTCGGCTGGGCCCTCTTCCTGGCCTGAAGCCCCCCCGCTCGTTTTAGAGGTACTTCTCGATCGCGGTGAGGATGTCGTGGCAGTCCACCAGATCCGTCACGTAATCGAGTTCGTGGCTGGGGATGATGACCACCGGTGAGAGATCGTAGTTGGCGATCCACCCCTCGTAGAGCCTGTCGAGCTGCTTGAGATACGCCGTCGGGATGTTCTTTTCCATCTCGCGCCCCCGCAGCTTGATGCGTTTTTTCACCGCGCGGATCGGGCAACGCAGATAGATCATCAGATCCGGCGGCTGAATCTGTGAATGCACCGCCTCGTAGAGCTGGCGGTAGGTGCGATAATCACGCTCAGTCATCAACTTCTTACGGTAGAGGTTCTCCGCAAAGATCTCGGCATCCTCCCAGATCGTGCGATCCTGGATCACGCTGTGCGCGGTCTGGTCAAGATCCAGATGCAGCTTGAACTTCGCCGTCAGAAAGTAGATCTGGCTGGCAAAGCTCCACTGCTTCATATTCGCGTAAAAGTCCTCGAGGTAGGGGTTCTCCTCGTTGGGCTCGAAGTAGGGCTTGATGTCGTAGCGCTGGCATAAAAACTCGACCAGCGAGCTTTTTCCCGCGCCGATATTACCGGCCACCGCGATGTAGCGGCGCTTGCCGGCGCTCTCCCGGCCCAGCTCAGAGGTGCGGTCGACCTCGATGATCTGGCGAGTATCCTGTGGCTGTGTCATCGTCTCTCTTTTGGCGCCCGGCGCGCCTACCAACACCATTCATCGGCCCGTAAAAGGGCCTCAACTTCAGCTTCTTCGGACCCACCCATGCGTGAGACCTCCCCTGCCTCCACGATCCTGACCTGGGTCGTCGGCCCCCTGCAGACCTCTATCTACGTCATCGCCTGCACGCGCACAAACGAGGCTGTGCTTATCGACGCCGGCGGCCAGGCCCAAACCGTCCTAAAAGACCTTCACGATCAAGGACTTACCCTCAAGGCGGTGTGGCAGACCCACGCGCATATCGATCATATCGCCGGGCTTCCGGAGATCGCACAGGCCAGCGGCGTACCGGTCTACATGCACCCCGACGACATGCCTCTTTACCGCGCCGCGCCGCAGCAAGCGCAGATGTTTGGCTTTGCCGCGCTGGGCGATCTTCCCCCCATCGATCATGACTTAAGCGACGGCCAGACCTTGACGGTGGGCGATCTCCAGGCCGAGGTTCTCTATGTGCCCGGGCACAGCCCGGGCTCGGTGGGATTTTATTTTAAGGAGCTCGATCTCTTCTTCGGCGGCGACGTGCTCTTTGCCGGAAGCATCGGGAGGGTGGATCTGCCCGGCTCCAGCATCGAGCAGATGCGCGCGTCGCTGGAGCGTCTCAAGAGGTTGCCCGATGAGACCCGGGTGCTTCCCGGTCACGGGCCGGCCACCACCATCGGCCAGGAGAAGCGCTTTAACCCCTTTATGCGCGGGTTCTAACGCTCTCGCTGGCCGGGCGCCGCCGCTTACACCACAAGTCGCTCGCGCGTGGCCTTGATCATACGCGCGAGCCGGCGCACCTCGCCGGCGCGCGCGTCGACCTCGGCGATGAGCTTGTCACGATCGCCCTCGACTTCGCGGTCGGCCTGCACCTGCTCGAGCGCCTCCTCAATCTGACCGTAGAGGCGGTCGCCGGCGTGCTCAATGAACTCTTTGAGGCGGTCGCTGTAGCTGTGAATCATACGCATCAGCTCGGCCTCAATAGCCTCGGTGGCCTCCCGCACCGCCGCCACACCTTCGTCTTTGGCGCGATCTTTGAGACGCTCATCGCCTTTGCCCTTGAGCACCATCGCCAGAATCGGCGTAGCCAGCGTAAGCACCCCGCCCACAAGCGCGTTGGCAAAAAGCCACACCGAGACCCCGAGTGTGCCCAGCGCAAACACGCTCACATCGTACCCGATCGTGTCGATCTCCAGATCCAGGCCCTCGCCCATCCCCAGCTCTTCGCGCAGCGCTCCCACCACCTCGCGCATCGACTGATTGGTCACTTCGATCGTCTCTTCGGCGAGCTCTTCGAGCCCCTGAGCTATCGCCTGACCTTCGTCTTCGAGCCATTTCTGGAAGGTGTCCTGAATCCAGCGCGAGAGGTAGCGTTTGACGTCTTTGGCCTCGGCCCGCTCCACCTGCACGGGCAGCGCCTCGGCAAACCCGTCGGCAAAAACCCGCAGATTATGGCGCGCGGTCGCTGCGATCCCGGCGCTGCGCTCATCGACCCGATCGAGGTTCTCGCTGATCACTCGCCGACTCTCTTTAAGTCGGGCGTGCACCGCGCGGATGCGTTCCTCAAGCTCGGCCTGCTCCAGGCGGTAGCCCTGGCGTTTGATGGCCAGGTTCTGCTCGATCATCGCCGCAATCCGCAGCGCACCGCCCAGCGCGCTGTCGAGCACGATGGCCTCTTTGCGCTCGCGCACAAACTGCTGCACGTAGCTGCGAAAGGCCTCAAATTCCCCGGAGGGTGCCTGCCCCTTCTTCTGGGCGTCGAGCGCCGCGCGGGCTGAGAACGCAAAGAGTTCCACAGGCCCGATCAAGGTCTCCAGGCGCTGGCGGGCGTAGGCCTCAACCTCCCTGGCTTCGTCTTCGCTGAGCGCGTCGAGTTTACCCAGCACAAAGAGGATGCGGTCGCGGTTGGCCTTTAAGAGCCGGTCGCGAATAAAGCTCACCTCGCTCTTCTTGAGCACCTGCGTGGCGTCGAGCACATACAAAATCACATCGGCGCGGGGCAGGTACCCGTAGGTGATCTCGACCTTCTGGCGCGAGATGTCGTTGACCCCGGGCGTGTCCACCAGGATCAGCCCCTCGCTCAAAAAGTCGTTGGGGTAGCCGATCTCCACATACTCGGGCTCCTCAGCGCTCTCTTCCTCATGGCGAATCAGCTCGCCAAGGCCCTCATAGCTGACCTCACGCAGCTCGCCACCGCGCCGTTCCTTGATCGCCGCACGCGGCGCATCGGCGTGCACAAGGTGGGTGATCACTGCGGTGGTCGGCGTGATGCCCATCGGCAGCACCTCCTGGCCCAGCAGGGCGTTGACCACCGTGGATTTGCCGTGGTTGAACTCCCCCAACACCACCAGTGAGACCTGCCCGCGCTCCAGCGCCGGCAGCCGCTCCTCGACCACCTCCTGGTGAATCGAGCGCAATCCGCTGCGCTGCGCCATCTCCGCCAGCTCATCGAGGTAACCGGTGACATGCCCCCGGTTGACGCTCACCTGCGCCTCTGCCTCAGCCTGCTGCGTCATCCATCCTCCTGATGATTGTATCATCGCCGTGGGCTCACGCCCCAAACATAGAAAGCCCGCGCAAGAACCGGGCAAGGACGATCTTCCGCCGTATCCTCGCTGCTCCTCTATGTTGTGGCATGGCTCATCCCCGTGTCGGATCGCACCTGGTTGACTCCCCGCGAGGTCGTCGTCACCACCGGGTGAGCCGAGACCTGAACACCGGGACGCTCTGCGCCCGATGCCCTTCCTCGACCTCCGATGGTCGATTCCTCGCAATGGTCAACTCTGGAGACCCGAGCATCGCCGGGATGAAGCGCCCAACCTTAAGGGCAAACGAACGACGAATACTGACTCCTCGCCGCGCCTTGCGCGGGCTTATAAGCCTTTGAGAGCATTGCACTTTTCGCACCTCAAAAGCTCACATCACTTGTATGACTTTCTCGACGTCTCTGTCAACCTCATCGAGCGCCTGACCACCGCGTTCGTCAATAAGTTCGCGGTAATACGCGCTTTTTGCAAAAAGCTGAAGCGCCTGCACACGCTTGGGAAGATAAGGGTGCGAGGCCAGATACTCCTGAAAACGCCCCACCCCTTCTTTGATGCCATCGACCTGACTTAAGTATTCGTCGAGATCGATCTGTTCAAAAAGTTTTTCGCTCCCCAGCGCGAGCTTCATCATCACTTTGAGCGCGACCTGCTCGTCGCGACAGCAGATAAGCCCGGCCCTATCGCAGGTGATCTCCCCGCGTCGACTCCAGCCGTTGAGCGCCAGGCGAGCGGGCACCGCGGCCCATTTCACGAAGGTGATGACGCCCTGGGAGAGGAAGTTCGCCGCGGTGTGGTACACCACGTGGTTGTTCTGGATGTGGCCACATTCATGGCCGATCACAAACTTGAGCTCTTCGGGGCTCAAACGATCGACCAGCGCGGAGTTGAGCACGATAAAGGCCTCATCATCGGTGCCGTAGGTCCCCGCATTGAGGCTCGCCAGGTTTTGTGCGACGTAGACCGTGGGTACGGCGATATCGAGCGTCTCGGCGCAGTCTACCACCAGATTATGCAGCTCCGGGAACTGCCGGCGGTTGACCTTCACGCTGCTCCCGAGAAGCGCGTTTTTCTGCACGGCCTTCCAGAAGCGCACCGTGGCTTCGACCACGATGCGTACCGGGCGCAGGCGATCGAGGCGGCGCAGCACGCGCAGATCTCCGGCGAAGGCGTATTCGCCAAAACCGGTCTTCTCATCGCGGCCGCTTCGCCCCTGATTCTGGCGGTTGATGTAGGTGAGAAAGTCGAAGTCGTAAGCAGTCATCGCATCGCCAGGCTAAAGCTGGCGCACCCCTGAGAAGATGGCGCGCCGCCATAAGATTCAATCCCTATCGCCCCATACGCACCGGAGCTGCAGAGCATAACCTCCGCGCCCCTCAAGGCTACTCCCAGAACTCGCCAGGGAAGCGGCGAGCTCAGCCTTCGCTCAGCGCGTCCATCATCTCTTTGAGCGTGCGCCGGGGCGCGGTGTCGCGGATGGCTGACTGTAAGCGCACCCGGTCCACCGTCGAGAGGGGTTGCAAATCGGTGCGCTCGATCGCGTCGACGATGCGGTCGAGGCTCTCCATCTTCGCGCGCAGCGCTCCGCAATCCAAGGCCGGGGCGGCAGACTCCGTGCCGCGGGCGCGCTCGCGCTCCAGCTTCAGGCGCTGCTTAAGTCCCTCGATCTCCCCGCGCAGATCGCGCTCCAGAGATTCGAGTGAGGCGCGCGCTGCGCGCGCTTCTTCCAGACCGCTCTCGGCAGCCTCCGCGCGCCCCTGGAGCGTGTCGCGCTCGGCGCGCAGCGCCCCGAGCTCGTCGCCCAGACGGGCCAACTCGGCCTGCGCCGCCTCCATCCGACCGCCGGCGTCGACTGCGGCCGCACGCAACGCCTCGATCTCGGCGTTAAGCTCGACCTGCTCGGCCTGCAAGTCACGGTTGCGTCGCTCAAACTCCCCGAGCAGGCGCTCCTGACGGGCGGCCTCCTTGCGGGCGGCCTCCAGCTCCTCGCGGGCCTGGCCGCCGCCGCGGGCGGCGCGGAGCTCCTCCCGGGCGCGCTCCAGCTCCTGCTCCAGAAGGTCCATATCGCCGCCGCGCTCTTCCAGCTTCGACTCGGCCTTCTCGGCCCGCGCGCGCAGCTCGTCGATGCGGGAGGTGGCTTCCTGAAGACGGCGATCCAGATCTTCGCCGCGCTCCCGCTCGATGGTCGCCTCCCGGGAGGCCTCGCGGGCCTCTCGGAGCTCGGTGCTCAGGCGCTCTTTCTCCTCTACGGCCTCTCGGAGCTCGGTGTTCAGACGCTCCACCTCGCCATCGTCTCCACCGCCCTGCGGCGCGGCGTGCTGAGCCTCTTCAAGCTGGCGACGAAGCCCCTCGAGTTCATCGGCCTGGCGCGCCGCGAGCTCTTCGATGGCCCGCTTCTCGTCCTGCAGGCGCGCCACATCAACGCCGCCTCCGGCGGCATAAGGTTCGACCTCGCTGGCCTCACTGGCCAACTCTCGCGGGTCGATCTCCAGCACATCATCATAGCCCGCCGAGGACTCATTGAGTCCGGCGTATTGCCCGCCACCGGCGCTCACGCCAAAGCTGACCCCGCCCCCGTCATCATCACCCGGATCGAAGCCACCCTGGCCAAACCCGCCCTGGCCCGGCCCCATGCCGCCCGAGTCGTAGGAGTTCTGAGCAAATCCACCCTGGTTCTGACCCTGATCAAACCCGCCCTGATCAAAGCCGCCCTGGCCAAATCCCCCCATCTCCTCCTGACCAAAGTCCTGGGTGACGCGGTTAGCCCCGTAGCCCTGATCCACCTCCAGGCCACCGCCTCCGACACCATAGTTTGCGTTGAGCTGCGGCGCAGCGCCGACCGGCTGCTGGGCGGCATGCTGATAAAAACGCAGAATGAAGTCCCCGCACCATACCTCATCCTGATCCTGCAAAAACTCCGACGATGTAATCGGCTTACGCTCGTCGTTGATCATCAGGTAGGTGCCGTTGGAGCTGTTGAGATCGACGATCTCATAGCGCCCATTCGAATAATGGAACTCCGCGTGATGCCTGGAGACGCTCTTTCGGTTGGAGCGAATCGTGCAATCTGTCGCTCGCCCGATCGAGACCACTGGAGCCTGGGGCCCAAGCTCCACGCTCATCTCTCTGCCAGACGCGTCCGTGTACACAAGCTTCGCCACCGCCACTACTCCTGCGCTCGTCGCTCTATTCGATCTGCCCGTAAAACCACCATGCTCATACAGTGCCGCATCATAGGACCGCCGCCTCATCAGCGTCAATCAAGCCTGAACGCTCGGATAGGCCCGTGCCCTCCCCCGGCCACATCCCCACGTTACCCCCGCGCCCAGGCCCGTGCCCAGCGCACAAGTTTATACACGTTGTAGATCGCAAGAAGCCCCATCAAAAGCGCCATCACCGCATACCACCAGTGGTCGATCGGCCGGCGCCCATCCTGCACGAAGTAGGCATTGACACAGAGCGGCTCGCTCTCAAAGACCTGCTGCACCTCGGCCTCGGTGGCCCGCTCGGTCCACCCCTCCTCGGCACGCTCCTCCTCGGAGGCCTCCCGGTAGCGGGCCGTCCAGTTGCGACGAATCGTCTCGCGCCGCTCCTCGGCCAGCCGCTCCAGCCCGGCCGCGTCGTAATCCTCACAGAACGCCATCCCGTAGCGCTCGCCATAAAAGCGCTTGAGCCCCGCCAGCCGCTCCCCGCTTGACGCAAAGGAGAGCAGCCGCCCCTGCCCTTCATAATACGTGCGATCATTGTCGCCGGGCTCATTCGAGCTCAGCGCCATCTCCCGCTCCAGCGCGCTCATCCCCGCCATGCGCCCCTCGCGCTGCACGTAGACCTCGCCACCGACCAGCTTAAAGAACTCCCAGTCGCCCCCTTCACTGCGCCTCGACGGCACCCCCTCCAGGCTCACAAAGGTGTTGTGCGCCACCGGCGGCTCCCACCCCGTCTCATCGCGCATCTTCGCCGGCCAGCCCGTCACATCGCCCAGCGCGACCGGCTCACTGTCCTCAAAGAAATACGCGATCTCGCTGCGCCAGTCGCTGATCACCGACCCCAGCACCGCGATCACCAGAAGCATCAAGATCGGCTGCAACACCGAGCTCTGCTCACGCCTCTGCGCCAGCGCCATCAGCTCGTCGTCCACCTGCTCTTGCTCGTCTCTCATCGCTTACGCCCTGCTCCGAGGTCTACCGTCTCAGCCAAAACACGCCGGACTTATACGGTGTTCCGTTGGGGGGGACAACCGGGGTGGTTCGCGACGTGGGGAGGTTCGGACCGGCGCCGGGGTTCGCGCTTTTGTGGTTGGGTGGTTGGGTGGTTGGGTGGTTGTGAGACGCCGGGGTTCATGGCGTGGGTCGATTCGTGCGGGCGGTTGGGGGGTGCGCTTTTGTGGTCAGGTGGTTGGGTGGTTGGGTGGTTGTGGGACGCCGGGGTTCATGGCGTGGGTCGATTCGTGCGGGCGGTTGGGGGGGGCGCTTTTGTGGTCAGGTGGTTGGGTGGTTGGGTGGTTGTGAGACGCCGGGGTTCATGGCGTGGGTCGATTCGTGCGGGCGGTTGGAGAGGCATGAGAACGAGATCGAGTTCGAGATCGAGAACGAACGCAAGCCCCCCAACCCGAGCGCATCCAGGGCGACGCCTGGCAAGAAGTGAGGGATGAAGCTGTAGCAGCGCTACCGCGAATCCCTCACGACACCGCCAGCGTCGTCCTGGAGGCGCTCGGCACTCGGTACCTTGATATCGAAGCCCTGTTCGTTACCTTTAAGCCGCTTAAACCGCACGCCCCCCCGCGCCACACAACCACAACCCGCCCCCCCCCCCAACGCCCTCACGAACCTCCCCACCCCCGCAAACCCCAACGCCCCGCAACCACACAACCCCACAACCACCTAACCTCAACCCGCACACCCCAACGCCCTCACGAACCTCCCCACACCGCAAACCCTAACGCCCCGCAACCACACAACCCCACAACCACCTAACCTCAACCCGCACACCCCAACGCCCCAACAAACCTCCCCACACCGCGAACCCCACACCCCCCCCAAAAAAAAACCATGCCCCACACCCCCCATCCCGCCTGCCGCCCCATCTTTCTGATGAGCCCTCCCACCCGCGCCTGGCACCTCAAAGGCCGCGCCAACTTCCGCTCGGCCAGCGCCAGCGAGGTCGACGCCTCCCGCGCCCGCGCCGAGTGGAGCGCCCTGGCCGACGCCATCGTTGAGGCCGGCGGCGAGGTCGTGGTGATGCCGCCTGAGGACGACACGCTCACCGGGCTGATATATACCGCCGAGAGCGGTGAGCTTTTTCGCGACGAGCAGGGCGACCTGCGTTTTTTGCTCCCGACGATGGCCTCTCCCCACCGCCGCCCCGAGGCCGAGCTCATCGAGCGCTTTATCCACGACACCTTCGGCCTGCAGATCCACCGTGTGCAGCACACCTGGGAGGCCCAGGGCGACGCCATCCGCGCCGCCCACGGCGACCAGATCGTGCACACCTATGGCGAGGGCCCCTACCAGCGCACCACCCAGGCGGCCTACGCCGAGGTCGCCCCCCGCTTAAGCCCCCAGCACATCCAGATTGGCTTTAAGGCCGACCCCTGGTTTCACGGCAACACCTTTTTGCAGTTCTTCCGCCGCCGCACCGACACCATCGGCCTGGTCTGCCCCGACGCCCTTCTCGACGGGGAGCTTGATCGCCTCCAGGCTTTCCTCGGACCCGAGATCGAGCTGATCACCATCAGCCCCGAAGAGAGCCGCGGCTACGACACCAACGCCCTCCAGGTATGCGACACCGTCATCGCCCCCACCTCCTTCTCCCCAACCGCTCGCCGGGCCACTGACGCCCTCGACCTGCAGGTCAAGACGCTTCCCCTCGACGAGCTCTTTGCCAAGGGCGGCGGCGCCCCGGTCTGCCTCACCAACCGCCTCTGGGGCCTGGACATCGCCGAGGTCCCCGACGAGGTGCGCTGGTCGCTTCAACCCTCGATTGAGGCGCATACGACGCTCTGAGCTTCGCGATATGGGGCGCCTCGCTTCGCGATGTGGGGCGCTTCGGACGGGCGATGGGGGTTCGCGTTTTGTGGTCAGGTGGTCAGGGGGTTGGGTGGTTGTGGGGCGCTTCGCTTCGCGATGTAGGTCGATTCGTGAGGGCGTTGGGGGGCACGAGTTCGAGAGCGCGCTCAAGTTCGCAGTGTTCGCAGGTGTGTTCGAAGCGTTTCGGGTTCGCGTTTTGTGGTTAGGTGGTCAGGGGGTTGGGTGGTTGTGGGGCGCCCAGCTTCGCGATGCTCGTCGATTCGTGAGGGCGTTGGGGGGCACGAGATCGAGCCCGAGTTCGAGTTCGAGTTCGAGTTCGAGTTCAAGGACGAGTACCAGATCGAGTTCAAGGACGAGTACCAGATCGAGTTCGAGGACGAGTACCAGATCGAGTTCGAGGACGAGTACCAGATCGAGTTCGAGGACCGGTGAGTGTCAACATAGTTGCCGCCTCATCGAACTACGCACAGCCCTCCATCTCGAGCCTGGAGCGCGTGAGTTTTGAGGGGTTCAGATACACCTCAGCCGGGGACTCCCAACTGCGGACTGCACCGGTCCAACGCTGGGGATGGCGGCGTTTCGCGGCCTCGTAGACACGACGGCGCGCGGCCAGTTGGGCTGTGTCATGGCCGTGATGCCGCGCGTTCGGGGTGACAAAGCCGATGGCGCTGTGGAGGTGCTCGTCGTTGTACCAGTCGCTGAATCCATCGACCCATGCCTGCGCTTCTTCGCGCGATGTAAAGGGCTTGTGAGGATACTCCGGCCGGTATTTAAGGGTGCGAAAAAGCGCCTCGGAGTAGGGGTTGTCGTCGCTGACTCGGGGGCGGCTAAAGGACGAGACGATGCCGAGGCGGTCCATGGTGGCCTGCAATGTGGAGCCCTTCATCGGGGTGCCGTTGTCGGAGTGCAGCACCAGTTCCACGCCGCTGAGCCGCTCGGTGTTGAGGCCCTGGTCTAAGAGCTCGGAGGCCAGGGTTGAGCACTCGCTCTCGAAGACGCGTTGCGCCACGATTTTGCGGCTCCAGACGTCGACGAAGAGGTAAAGATAGAAGAACGTTCCGGCGATATCGCGGCGTAGATACGTGATATCCCAGCTCCAGACCTGGTTGGGGGCTGTTGCCAGATGCTCGGTGATGGGGCGCGGTTCGGCAGGCTTTGCGCGGTTTCGATGGCGCAGCATATTCGCCTCGCGCAGCACCCGGTAAAAGGTCGACTCGGAGGCCAGATAGACGCCGCGGTCGGCTAGCAGGGGCACGATTTGGTGGGGCGATTTATCGCGAAACTCCGGGCTGTTCGCCGCCTTGAGAACCCGCGCACGTTCCACCGCACTCAACTTGTTGGCCGGGGAGGTGCGCGGGCCCTGACGTCGGTCAGAGCCCCCGCCCCGGGCGCGCCAGCGCTGAATCGTGCGGACATTCAGCTCCAGCACCTCGCAGATGGCTTCGAGCCTGGCGCCGTCGCGCTGCGCCTCCTCCACCCAGCTCAGCACTGTCAGTCGTTCTTCTTCGTCGTGTCGTCGTCCTCGTCCTCCGAGAAATACGCATCGAGCTTTCCCCGCAAAACCAGCAACGCCGCCGCCTCCGCCAGGGCCTTCTCCTTACGGGCGAGCTCCTTTTTGACCTGCTTGAGCTCCTTATCCTGCGGCGAGGAGCTCTTTTGTTTCTGCGGCGAGAACCCTCTCTCGGCAGCCTCTAAAACCTCCTGCCGAAGGCGCACCAGGTCGGCCTCATGAAGCCCCTCCCGGCGCAGAAACGCGCCGAGTTCTTCATCGGAAAGGCCAGCTGCCTGCATCACAATGCGAATCTTCTCTTTGGGTGGTTTGCTGCGCCTTCTCCCGGACTTTCCGCTCACACTACCTCCGTTTACCGCCTCTCTGCGCCACCGGCCCAGCGTCGCTCGTGCCACACCGGTTTCCTCCATCAGCTCGGCCACAGAACTGCACTCCGGCCCGAACATCTTCTGCACCACACGTTCTCTAAATCCCGCTGAATACGCCATGATAACCTCACGTTGCCGCCCCCGAATGGTTTGGAAAGTTCATGCGGCAACTACGCTGACACAGGGGGGGACGAGTACCAGATCGAGTTCGAGATCGAGCCCGAGATCGTGTTCGCTCACAACCACCAGCCCCCGCCACGCCACCCCCTCAACCCGCGCCCTCACGAATCGACCCACTCCGCAAACCCCATCGCCCCACAACCACACAACCACACAACCACACAACCACCTAACCACAAACCGCACGCCCCCCAACCCGAGTCGTCCCGGCACGCTCGGCACTTGAAGCCCACCTCCCCGCGCCAACAATTTGGCACCTGGCCCGATCGTAACGCTCTTACACCCGAGCTGCGCCCGCGCCTCTCCGCCCAGGTCGTCTCGCTGTACCAGGATGTCCCGTGACCCCACACTCCCTCGCCGACCCCCGCTTTCCCCTCTACCAGCCGGGCTACGAGCACGACGGCTGCGGCGTGGGCTTTGTCGCCGACACCCGCGGCGCCCCCCGCCACGACCTGCTGCGCATGGCCACCGACGCCCTGGCCAACCTCACCCACCGCGGGGCGGTCGACGCCGACACCCGTACCGGCGACGGCGCCGGTGTGCTCTTTGCGCTGCCTGCGACCTTCTTCGCCAACTTAAGCGACGAGCTCCGGCTGCCCCGCAAGGGGGGCCCCATCGGCGTGGGTGTGTTTTTTCTGCCTCGCCATGCCCCCGACGAACAGCACCAGATCCGCCGGCTTATCGCCGACATCCTCCACGAGCGCGGCTTTTCAGACTTCGCCTGGCGCCCCGTCCCCACTCGCCCCGCCGTACTCGGGCTGAAAGCCGCGGCGACCATGCCGCGCATCGAGCAGCTCGTGCTGCCCTTCGACGCCGACATCGCACCGCGGGTCGCTGATCAGAGGCTCTACGCCCTGCGCCGCACCATCGAGTCGCGTCTGCACCGGGGGCGCCTCACCGCCTACATCGCGTCGATGTCGGCGCGCACCATCGTCTACAAGGGCCTGATGATGGGCGACGCCCTGGCCGAGTTTTACCCGGATCTGCAGCGCGATCTGCCCACCAACTTTGCGCTTTTTCACCAGCGTTTTTCGACCAACACCTTTCCCTCCTGGTCGCTGGCACAGCCCTTTCGGATGCTCGCGCATAATGGCGAGATCAACACGATCCTGGGCAACGCCAACGGCACGCGGCTGCGCCAGGCCGACCTCCACGCCGAGCTCTGGAACGAGGTCATCGACGATCTCAAACCGGTGCTACAGCCCGGCTTTAGCGACTCGGCGCACCTCGACAACGTCGCCGAGCTCTTGACCCTCTCGAGTCGCTCCCCCCTGCACACCCTCACCATGCTCGTGCCCCAGGCCTGGGAGCACGACGCCAACCTCAGCCCCGAGGTACGCGCCTTCTTCGACTACCACGCCAGCCTCAACGAGCCCTGGGACGGCCCCGCCGCCATCACCTACGCCGACGGCCGCTTTGTGGGCGCGCACCTCGACCGCAACGGCCTGCGCCCCCTGCGCGTTTTGCGCACCCACGACGACCTGATCTACGCCTGCAGCGAGGTCGGCGTGCTCAACCTCCCCGAGGAGCGCATCGCCGAGCGATCGCGCCTGGGCCCCGGCCACATGATCGCCGTCGACCTCCAGGAAGGCCGCGTGCTCACCGGCGACACCATCAAACCCGAACTCGCCAGACGCCAGCCCTACCAGCAGTGGCTCGACGAGAACCTGATTCGCATTCCCCAACGACCCGTGGCCGACACCATCGCTCCCGAGCTCGACGACGAGCGGCGCCTGCGCCTGCAGACCTGCTTCGCCTACAGCCGCGAAGAATTTAAATTGACGCTGGAGCCCATGGCCACCACCGGCAAAGAGGCCATCAGCTCGATGGGCGACGACACCCCCATCGCCGCGCTATCGCTGCAGCAACGCCCGCTGGCGCACTTTTTCAAACAGCGTTTTGCCCAGGTCACCAACCCGCCCATCGACCCCATCCGCGAGCGCCACAACATGTCGCTGAGCGTGCACCTGGGCCGCCGCCGAAACTGGCTCACCGAGACCCCCGCGCACGCCCGCCAGGTCGCCCTTGACGCCCCCGTCCTCACCGCCGCCGAGATGCAGGCCCTCCACCACGCGCTGCCACCGGAGCGTATCGCCACCCTCGACGCCACGTTCCCCGCCGCGGATGGCCCCGCAGGCCTTAAAAAAGCCCTCGACACTCTGAGCCAGAACGCCCTCGACGCCATCGCCGCCGGCGCCGAGATCCTCATCGTCAGCGACCGCCAGGTCGCCCCCGAACGCGCCCCCATTCCCATGCTCCTGGCCGTCGGCGCGCTCGGCACCGATCTGCTCAAAACCGATCTTCGCCTGCGCGCCTCGCTCATCGTCGAGAGCGCCGAACCCCGCGACTCCCACTTCATCGCCACGCTGCTGGGCTTTGGCGCGAGCGCCGTCTTTCCCTACCTGGCCATCGAGACTCTGCTGGCCGACCTGGAGCTTGAGACGTCGCCGGCGGAGCGCATCCAGAACTTTCTAAAATCCCAGCACCTGGGGCTGTTGAAAATCATGAGCAAGATGGGCATCAGCGTGCTCGGAAGCTACCGCGGCGCCCAGATCTTCGAGGCCATCGGCCTTGGCCCCGACGTCGTTGAGCGCGCCTTCCCCAACACCCCCTCCCCCATCGCCGGCCTCACCCTCGACGACCTTGCCGAAGACGCACTTTTGCGCCACGCCCGCGCCTTTGAGCCCGACGCGCCCGACGCGCCGGTCGATCTGGGGCTTTTGCGCTTTCGCCGCAGCGGCGAAACCCACGCCTGGAGCCCGCAGCACCTGGGCGCGATGAACCGCCTTCGCAAACACAAGCCCGGCGCCTACGCCACATTCACCGCCGCCTCCGCAGCTCTGCCCCCCCTGCAACTCCGAGATCTGCTGCAACCCACCGCCCTGCGCCCGGCCATCCCCCTCGATGAGGTCGAGCCCACCGACGCCATCTGCCGCCGCTTCTCCACCGCCGCCATGTCATTGGGCTCGCTCTCCCCGGAGGCCCACCGCGCCCTGGCCGTGGCCATGAACCGCCTGGGCGCCCGCAGCAACACCGGCGAAGGCGGCGAAGACCCGGAGCGCTACACCCTGGATGCGCACGGCGACGACGCCAACGCCCGCATCAAACAGATCGCCTCGGGCCGCTTCGGCGTCTCGCCGCTCTATCTGGTCAAAGCCCGCGAGCTCGAGATCAAGATGGCCCAGGGCGCCAAACCCGGCGAAGGCGGCCAACTCCCCGGCCATAAGGTCACCCCCTACATCGCCTATTTGCGCCACGCCACCCCGGGCGTCCCGCTGATCTCCCCGCCGCCCCACCACGACATCTACTCCATCGAAGATCTGGCGCAGCTGATCTACGACCTCAAAGCCATCAACCCCCAGGCCGAGGTCTGCGTCAAACTCGTCGCCACCGCCGGCGTGGGCACCATCGCCGCCGGCGTCGCCAAGGCCCTGGCCGACACCATCCTGATCAGCGGCCACGATGGCGGCACCGGCGCCTCCCCCGTCACGTCTGTCAAAAACGCCGGCATCCCCTGGGAGATTGGCCTGGCCGAAACCCAGCAGACCCTGCGCCTCAACGGCCTGCGTGAGCGCGTCAAACTCCGCGTCGACGGCGGCCTCAAAACCGGCCGCGACATCATCATCGCCGCCCTGCTCGGCGCCGAGGAGTTCAACTTCGGCACCGCCGCGCTGGTCGCGCTCGGCTGCCGCTACGTCCGCCAATGCCACCTGGACACCTGCCCGGTCGGCATCGCCACCCAGCGCGAAGATCTCCGCAAAAAATTCGAGGGCGACCCCGACATGATCGTCGCCTACTTCCAGAGCGTGGCCCAGGAAGTCCGCGAGCTCTTAAGCCAGCTCGGCGCCCCAAGCCTCGACGCCATCATCGGCCGCAGCGACCTCCTCAAACACCTCCCCCACCCCGACCATCCCCGCGCCCACCGCCTCGATCTCTCGCCCTTGATGGCCGCCCCCGACCCCGTCCACGGCGCGACCTTCCACACCTGGCCCGGCCCCTCCACGGCCCCCTCCCCCCTCAACGCGCGCATCGCCCGCGACTGCTCAGAAGCGCTCTCCACCGGCCAGCCTCTGCGCCTCGACTACCCCATCGCCAACACCGACCGCACCACCGGCGCCCGCTTAAGCGGCCTCATCGCCCTCCAGGAGCGCGACACTCCCCTCCCCGAGGCCACCTTCGACCTGCACTTCAAAGGCACCGCCGGCCAGTCCTTCGGCGCCTTCCTCAACCACGGCGTCGCCCTGACCCTGCGCGGCGCCGCCAACGATTATGTGGCCAAAGGCATGGGCGGCGGCCGCATCGTCATCACCCCCGACGCCGACCTCACCCCCCTCGACGAAACAACGTCGCACCACACCCTGGCCGGAAACACGCTGCTCTACGGCGCCACCGCCGGAGAACTCTTCATCGCCGGCTTAACCGGCGAACGTTTTGCCGTCCGCAACAGCGGCGCGCTCAGCGTCACCCACGGCACCGGCGACTACGCCTGCGAATACATGACCGGCGGCATCTGCGTCTTCTTAGGCCCCGTCGGCCACCACTTCGCCGCCGGCATGACCGGCGGCCTGGCCTTCGTCCACGACCCCCACGACCGCCTCCCCACCCGCACCCAGGCCTCCGACGTCGAGCTGTCCCGCCCCGCCGAAGACGACCACGACACCACCGAGCTGCACCGCCTGATCGCGCGCCACTTTGAGCTCACAAAAAGCCCGATCGCCGAGGCAATGCTGGCCGATTGGCCCGCAAAGGTCAGCGAGTTTTATAAGGTCACGCCACGCGCCATCCTGGCGCTCAAGAAGGCGGAGGGGGTGGCGTGACCGTTGACGAAGCCTGAGCGCTCACAGAAGCTGGCCCCTGTGACTCGATTACGAGACCGTCGCGAGATTTGATTCGCCGCGGCCCGCGCTCAACCACCTTCAGAAGGTGAACCCGTGAGTTTCGCACAACCCATCGATCGGCTCAGCATTTCGGGCTTCAAATCACTTCAAAACGTGGAGGATCTGGAGCTTCGCGCCATCAACGTCCTTATCGGAGCCAATGGTGCCGGTAAGAGTAACTTCGTGAGTTTCTTTCACATGCTCACCGAGATGATGGCCGGCCGCCTTCAATCTTGGACCCGCAAGCAAGGATCTGCCAACCGCATTGTGAGCTTCGGCATAAAGGAAACAAAGAGATTAAGCGCCCACCTATTTTTTGGAGACCACGGCTACTACTTCACTCTAGAACCAACCATTGAGGGAGGTTTTGCCTTTCGGATGGAAATCGCAGAACCCAGCGGATACACGGCAGTTAACCGCGGACATATAGAGGCGGAGATCCCCAAAATTTACCACCGCCGACCGGACGTTAAAGACGACATCTATTGCTGCTACGAATCCATCTCCAACTGGAAGACCTTCCACTTCCACGACACCAGCGACACCGCCGGCGTCAAGCGTCTGGGCTCGCTGCACGACAACGACTATCTGCGCCCGGACGCCTCCAACCTCGCGGCCTTCCTCTACCGGCTCAAGCACGAGCATGAGGCCACCTACGAGCAGATCCGCAAGACGGTGAGTCTCGCGATCCCCTTCTTCGACGATTTCGTGCTCAAGCCCCAGGCCCTCCCCACCGAGGAGGAGCAGATTCGGCTGCTCTGGCGCCAGAAAGACAGCGACTACCCCTTCTGGCCCAGCCAGCTCTCGGATGGCTCCATTCGTTTCATCTGCCTGGCCACCGCGCTGCTGCAGCCCGAGCCCCCCTCGACCATCATTATCGATGAACCGGAGCTGGGGCTTCACCCCTACGCCATCACGCTCCTGGGGTCGTTGATCCGCTCGGCCTCAAAGCGCATGCAGCTCATCGTCTCGACACAGTCGGTGCCCCTCGTCAACGAGTTCTCCATCGAAGACCTGATCATCGTGGAGCGCGAAAACGGCGCCTCGGTCTTTCGTCGCCACGACGAAAAGGACTTTGAACTCTGGCTAGAGGAGTACACGGTCGGCGAGTTGTGGGAGAAGAATGTGCTGGGGGGTAGGCCGGGGCCGGATGGGGGGGCAGGGCAATGACGCGCGTCTGCATCATCTGTGAAGGGCAGACCGAAGAGACCTTCGTCAACGATGTCCTGGTCCGCCCTTTTGCGCATCGAGGCGTATACCTCTCGGCCGCCCTGATCGGAAAACCCGGCCATAAAGGCGGTCGCGTCAACCTGCAACGCCTCACGCGCGACCTTCGCGCCATCCTGGGCGACCCCGCCATCTACTGCACCACCTTCTTCGACTTCTACGGCCTCCCCGCCGACTCTCTTGTAATTCCCCAACCCGACCGCATCCAGGGCGACGATTGGCAAGGAGCCAGGAGGAGCGTGTAGCAGCGCTACCGCGACGACGCAGCGACGCAGCCAGCGTCGTCCTGGGGCGGTCGGCGCCCTGGCCCGAGGCATCGACCAATCCCAACTCGCCGGCGCCTTCCACGACATTCGCGACGCCTTCGCCACCCCGGAAGATATCAACGACTCACCACAGACGGCCCCCTCCAAACGCCTGGCCGTCCACTATCCCCCCTACGACAAAGTCCTCCACGGCTCGATCGCCGCGCTGGACATCGGTCTGCCCGTCATCCGCGATGCGTGCCCGCTCTTCGATGGTTGGCTCAGCACGCTCGAAGCACTGGGCCCCTCCGAAGCGTGAGTGGCGAGTTTTGCCAACAGATTGGCGACTCAGACCCCTTACCTCCCGGTCTGTTCGCAACAGATCGGCTACTCAGGCCCCTTACCTCCCGGTCTGTTAACAACAGATCCACGACTCAGACCCCTTACCTGCCCTTCTGTTCGCAACAGATCGGCTACTCAGACCCCTTACCTGCCCTTCTGTTCGCAACAGATCGGCTACTCAGACCCCTTACCTGCCCTTCTGTTCGCAACAGATCGGCTACTCAGGCCCCTTACCTCTCGTTCTGTTCGCGACAGAACGACGACTCAGCCTTCTCCCGCATGATAAAAACCCCGAGCGCATCCAGGGCGAAGTCCAGCAAGGAGGCAGGGATGAAGCTGTGGCAGCGCCACCGCGAATCCCTGACGACGACGCTGGCTTCGTCCTGGGGCGCTCGGCACAAAAAAAGCCCTCCGGACTCACCGAAGGGCTCCAAATCACGCTTACACCATCGACGCTTTACTCACCCGAAGGTTCGACAACCGGCGTCGGCTGCACCGGCGGCGCGTCATTCAACACGACCTCCCCGGCGTCCGGGGCGTCGGCGTCGGCGCTCGCGGCACCACCGGGACGGCCCGAGCTTCGATACATGGAGTTGAGCGGCAACATCAGCTGCCGCAGGCTCTCATTCTCATTGAGCGAGAGCGCCCCCTCCACAAACTGCCGGGCGGCGACATAGGCGCGGCGAGCCTCGTCGCGGGCTGCGAAGAGCTTCTGCATGGCGAGCACCGCGTCGGAGTTTTCGGCGTTGGCGGCCTTCTGCGCCTGCACGAATCCATCAAAGGCAACCTGCGCCTCGATGACCACCGCGTGCTCCGTGCCGAGCGCGTCGTTGGCGTAGGTCAGCGCGACCTCCATCACCGCCCGCGAGCGGTCCAGGCCCAGGGCCCGAAAGCCCGAGGGGGGCAGCGGCATCCCCCGCTCCAGACGCTCCTTCAAGAGCGCCGGGTTCGCCGTCACATCGGCCACCGCCAGATAATAGTTCGACTGCGCCGTGGCATAGAGACGCTCGTACGCCCCCTCCATCGCCACATCGGCCTGCGCCACCGCCTCGGCCGCCCGCGCCGCCTCCTCGCTCTCGGCCAGCGCCTCGCCCACCGCCGCGCTGTAGGGCAAAAGCGCCTCGTCGAGCAGATCCGCCGCAAGCACCAGCGCCTGCTGCCCGCGCGCATGCGCGGTCTTGGGCGCCATCGTACGAACCTGATCCGCAGCCCGCTCCATCCACGCCTTCAACGTCAGATCAAAATGGGTCTCAGACATCGCATAACTCCTTATTCAGAAGCTCCGCCCATCCCCCGAGCGCGCCACGCAAGCCTCGCTGCACCATTGCAGACGCCCGCTCGCCACGCGCCGGATTACCAGCAGCGGTGTCTCCCCCCCGGGGGAGACGGTGTGTTTACGAATGCCTCGGTTTTGCCACGAAGGGGGGTGGGGGGGCAAGGGGTGGTGGCGCGGGGGTTTGGGGAGTGTGGGGGGATTCGGGTGGGGTGTTGGGGGGGGCGTTTTGTGGTTAGGTGGTTGGGTGGTTGGGTGGTTGTGAGGCATCGGGGTTCGCGATGTGGGGCGATTCGTGAGGACCATCGGGGTTCGCGCGTCGGCACCCCGCACACCAAAAGCCCCGAACGCAACCAGGGCGGCGACTGGCAAGGAGGCTGGGATGAAGCTGTAGCAGCGCTACCGCGAGTCCCAGACGACACAGCCAGCGTCGTCCTGGGGCGCTCGGCTCTCACTTCGCCTCAACCGGCAAATGCAACCTCAAGCCCACATGATGCGCCGGCATCCAGGCCGGCCGGTCGTGTTGCAGCACGGCCTGGTAGAAATACCCGATCTCAAAGTGTTCGCCGGCATAGTACGCGCCGAGGGTGGCGCCGGGCACCACCCCGCGGCGTTCCACCCCGACGCCCAGGCCCAGCTCCAGGGTCAGGCCCCCGAAGGGGCCCATCCCCGAGAGGCGGCCGCGTCCGTAGAGCGTGCCCCCCTCGATCCGCTCCCAGTTTGAAGGCACCACGAGGGTAAAATCGACGCCGACGCCTGCGCGAACCATGGTGTTCATGCGGGCGAAGGGAAAGCGCGACTCGCAGGCATACATATAACCCGCGCCGAGCCCGATCCGGTCATTGAGGCCGTACTCCAGGCGCAAGCCGGGGACATGCACCCGCGTGTTGACCGTGGTCTCGCGCAACGCCGAGGGCGCCAGAAACTGCTCCTGCGCGCTCGCCAGGGTTGTCGTCATTATCACCGACCCCATCACCACCAGCGCCACCGCCACGTTCGAACTGCTCGCCATGCCATACTCCTCAATCACAAACACCACGGGCCCCCACAAGGGGTGCCCCTACGGTTGGGCACACGCTGCCGCGCTCCCCCAGACGCCCTCACGAATCGACCACCGCCCGCGCCCCCCCGGCGTCCCACAACCACACAACCACACAAGCCCATAACCACAAAGCGACCCCCCCAACGCCCTCACGAACCGCAAGCCCCCCAACCCGAGCGCATCCAGGGCGGCGACTGGCAAGGAGCCAGGACGAAGCTGTGGCAGCGCCACCGCGAGGACGCAGCGACACAGCCAGCGTCGTCCTGGGGCGCTCGGCACCGAGCGCATCCAGGGCGGGGATAGCAAGGAGGCTGGGATGAAGCTGTAGCAGCGCTACCGCGAATCCCAGACGACACAGCCAGCGTCGTCCTGGGGCGCTCGGCATCAAAACACCAACGTAAACCTCGTCGCCTCCCGAATCTCCACCCCCTGACTCCCGGCCACGTTCCCAAAGGTGCCTTCGACACTGTGGATGCGGCCCTCCTCCACGTTGAACATCGTGGTCGCGTCCACCTCAGAGGTCAGCGTCGGGGAGGCCGCGCCGACCATGGCCATGTCGGCGTCGAACTCATCATCGAAAAAATCGTCATCGCCAAAATCGTCGCCGAAGCCATTGTCGCTCTCGTCGAGGGCCCGGCCGGCGGCGACGGTGCCGTCGATCATCTGCTGGCTGTCGACATCGAGCTCGATGCGAAGGGTGCCGCAGGAGTTCGCCTCACATGACCGCTTCGGACCGGCGGTGGTTTTGACCTTGCCGACGGGGAAATCCGCCTCGAAGACGTCGCCGGCGGCGACGGTGCCCTCGGGAAGCTCCAGCAGGCTGAGCACCTGCACGGGCAGCACGTCGAGGTGCTGCACCGGGCGCTCCTGCTCCTCGGTGCGGGTCTGGCGAGTGCGCTCGACCTGGCGGGTCCCCGCGTGAAGGGTTACGCGGCCGGTGTTGGGGTCGATGCGGGCCGAAGAGCTCACCTCCACGCCGTCGACGGTCGAGCTCATCGAGATGCCGTCTTCGCCCACCTCGTAGCGCAGCACCGCGACGGGCCCCTCCTCGGTGATCTCGACGACCACGCGCTCAAAGAACTCCAGGCGCCCGCTGCGATCCATATACGCCCGCAGGGTGCGCACCTCTTCGGGCAGATCGTCAACGCTTGTCGCACCGCCCCACTGGCCGCGCATCTCCATCGCGTCGACGTGGAACGCAAGCTCGTAGCGCCCGTCGGCGGCCATGCCCACCACCTCCATGCGCATGGTGGTGCTCATCTCGACGCGATCTTTAAAGAGCGGCGAGTCACCACCGCCCATCATCGCCCCCATCATGGCCCCCATCTGCCCGCCCATCTTCATCTCAATATCGCTGGTGGCTTCGTAACGAAGCTCCAGCTCCTCGCCCACCTCGAGCTTCCACTCCCAGATCTCGGCCTGCGCGCTGGCCCGGGGGGGCGCGGACTCCGAGCGCTCCTCCACGGCTTCGATGTCGACCTCTTCGACCTCGACCTCCGCCGCGACCTGCTGCTCCTCGACCTCCGCCGGGGCCGTCGAGGCCTGCTGCACCTGAGCGGCATCATCACCCTGCGCCGGGCGCTCCCGGGGCGCTTCGGTGACGTAGACGTAGGTGGGGGTGCAGCCGCTCACTCCAAACATCGCGGCGAGAATCAGGGTCTTCTTCCAGCTCATACAAACCTCTCCAAATCAGTCTCAATTGTGGTGAACCGATCGCGTTGAAAAAATACGCATCGTTTGCGCGTGGCCCTTTATACGCGGAGGGGGGCGAGGGATTCAAAACGTTCGGGTGGGGGGTGACACTGGCGACACTGGCACTCGGGCTCGGGCTCGCTCCCCCCAACCCGACCGCAGCCAGCGTCGTCCCGGGGCGGTCAACACGCCAAAAAAAAGGCCCCCGCAGCTATCGGGAGCCTCCAAACGACCGAGAAATATAGAAAGAAAATTACAACTCCTCGCCAGTAGAACTGGCGCATCCGCCAGGCTCACCTTCATAAACAATCGTCGAGCCATCCGGGCAAAATCCACTGATAAAATGAATCTTTTGTGCCTGTTCTTCGCTCAAATTCGTACCCCGAAGATCCACAAAAATCATCAGCGTCTCGCCAAACACCGAACCCCTGAAATCAACATCATTCAAAACGACATTGATGAAACGATCATTTTCAAAATTCAAATCCCTTCGGTCGCGCCCACTCCAATCGACATCCATATGCATATGGCGATTTAGAATATCGGGCTCTTCCTGCCACACATGAAACACCCCACGTGTCGCATGCCAGGGGTCGGCGTCAAACTCGGGCGATGAATCTAGCAGGCCATTTCGCCTCAAAAGCAACGAGAAGCGAGCTTCATTGATCATATCGGCATTGGGATTGTCGACATGCTGGTATCCCCCCGAAATATCAACAGGTTCACCCTCATGGTAGAGCACATACGCCAGCGTCGACCGATACTTCTCAGGCAACAACGTGTGATCGACCGTGATGAGCTTTAGCGAAGCAGGAACACGATTGGGGATGTCCTGAATCGCCATTTGCGCGATAGGGCACGTTGAGCTTCGATAGATCGCCAGAATGGTGTCGCCTTCCTCGGGCAACGGGCTCCAGGAAACAATCTTTGCGAGCGGGTGCTCCTCCGGTGTTTCTCTCAGCGTTACACGCGAATATGCTTCGTGATCCGGAGTCACGACGATCGCATCGTTTCGGGTGGGAGTACTCGATTCAGGTATGGAAGACGAAGCGACCTGGTGTGAGATGGCAGGAGTTACCTTTGATGTTAAACCCGACGCACATCCAGCTTGCGTCCCCAAAACACATACCAAGCCTAACATCAACCTACAGCCAACATCATTCATTAAACCCATCTACGATAACCCCACACTTAAATCAGATTTACACCGAGTCCCACATCGAGACGCATGCTCGAAATCAAACAAACAAAAAGCCCCGCACCTAACGCAACGTTCAAATACACATTAAGCGTTGCAAAGCCTTTTTCCGCATACCCAAAAACCCAACCGCATCCAGGGCGGCGATTGGCAAGGAGCCAGGACGACGCTGTAGCAGCGCTACTGCGAGGACGCAGCGACGCAGCCAGCGTCGTCCTGGGGCGGCCATCCAACTCAATGTGGCATGAGCGGGATATGAAAACGCAACCCCACATTATGCGTGCTCATCCACGCCGGCCGGTAGCTCTGCAGCACGGCCTGATAGAAATACCCGACCTCAAACTGCTTCCCGGCGTAATACGCCCCGATGGTCGCGCCCGGCACCACGCCGCGGCGCTCAACCCCGCCGCCCAGCCCCAGCTCCAGCGTCACGCCGCCCGAGGGCCCCACACCCGAGAGGCGGCCGCGGCCGTAGAGGGTGATGGCCTCCAGCCCGCCCCAGTCCGAGGGAACCACAAAGCTCACATCGGCGCCGCCACCGGCGCGAAAGAGGGTCTCGACGCCGGCAAAGGCAAAGGTCGTCTCGTAGGCGTACATATAGCCCACGCCCAGCCCGAACACCTCCGAGAAGCCGTAATCAAAACGCAGCCCGGGCATATGCACCCGCTGGCTGGTCTTGGTCAGCTGGAGTTCTTCCTTGTTGACGAGGCTTCCCTGCGCGCTGGCCAGAGTCGCCGTCCCCATCACCGCACACATCGCCACCAGCGCCACTGCAACCTTTGAACTGCTCACCATCACACCCTCCTTTTTTCGTATTCATCAGCAAAATCAGATATCTACACTTCCAAACGCGTACCCCGGCGGCCCTCACGAATCGACCAGCATCGAGCATGTTTCAAGCCCCACAACCACCCAACCACACAACCACACAACCACAACCCGCATACCCCCCAACGCCCTCACGAATCGACCCACACCATCAACCCGAGCGCCCCAAAACCACCCAACCACACAACCACCCAACCACAACCCGCATACCCCCCAACGCCCGCACAAACCTCCCCACAACGCGGCCCTCTTAGTCCACCGAGCTCCTCCCCACCGACCCCGCCCCCGGCGACGGCGACGGCTCCTCCGGCGGAGAGTTCTCAGGCGTTGAGGCGTCGTCGGAGACATCGAGCCTCTGCACCAACCAGCCCACCGGGCGGCCATCCTGGGTGGCCAGCAGACGAATCTCCACGTCGATTCCTTCAAACTGAGCCTCGATGACCGCCGGCTCATGCGTCTCGCGAAAGGCTTCGAGGATCTCGCGCCGACGCGCCCGCAGCCAGCCCAGCGTCGCCTCGACCACCTCGTGATGATCGACCGTCCAGGTCGAGGCGATCAGATGGCTGTCCAGCCCCACCAGCATCCGCTCGCCAGGAAGCCCCCAGATAAGTCCGAGCACCAGTTGTTTCTGCTGGTTAATGCGCCCGCGCATCTCCGCCTGAAGCTCATCGCGGGCATCGAGCGCGGCGTTGAGCTGACGAGACACCACCCCCAGCTCATCGTTCTCCCGCATATCAAAACGCCTCCAATGCTCGCCGACCAGAATCGCCTCGGCCACCTCGTTGAGCTCCTCCAGACGCAGGAGGATCTTCGACTGCAGCGCGCGGGCCAGAAAGACCATCGAGACCAGCGCCACGGTCACCAGAAGGCCCAGCCATCCGGCCGTCTGCAGGGCTGTCATGCGCGCGTTGCGGTCGGCCTCGATGATCGCCTGGTGGTTGCGATCCAGAAGCTCAAAGGTCTGCTGGCGCGCCTGAATGTAGGAGGGAAAGATCTCCTCGCTGAAGGCGCGCAGCGGCTGCTCATGGCGACGCTCCAGCGTCGCATTGCGCACCTCGACATAGCCGACGTAGTTCGCGCGAACCTCCTCCAGAAGCTCCGCCTCGCCATCGATCGTAGCGTTGGCCTCCGCTCGCCCCAGCGCCGCGTAGAAGGACTGGTCGCTGAGCAGCAACCCCTCCTCAATATTCTCCCGGGTGAGCAGCGCGCTCATCGTCATCGTGTTCTGATGCTCCAGCGCCTCCATCATCTCGACCGAGGCGGTCACGCTGCGAAAATTCTCGCTCAAGATGCGGTCGATGGCCTCACTGATACTGAAGAAGCCAAACGCCGCCCCCCCGGCGGTCAAGAGCACGAGCACGGCCATGTAGCCATAGCCCAGCAACAAACGTGTACGAAGTTTCATCATGGCATCAGCCCACTGCTCAAAAAGATCTTCGGGGGAGGTGGCACAAGCCGGCGCTTACACCGGCGCGGTGCCCCTGCAGCCCGAGCTCAGGCCAGCGAGGCCAGATTGCGAATCGAGTTCACCGAGCCCACCACCACCAGCACATCGCCACTCTGGAGCGACTCGCCACCCATGGGGTTGGCGATGACCTGATCGCCGCGCTGAATCGCCATGATCGAGACGGCGTAGCGGTTACGAATGTCGAGATCGGCCAGGGTTTTGCCCACAAAAGCCTCCGGCGCCTCGACCTCCGCCAGGTTGCTATCCCCCAGCTCCACCTGCTCCAGGATGCTGGGCTGGCTTAAGCGCGCGGCCAACCTTCGGCCCATCTCCTCCTCGGGGTTGACGACCTCATCGGCGCCGATGGCGCGCAAGACCCGCGCGTGCAGATCGCTCATGGCGCGCGCCACAATACGCGGAACGCCCACCTGCTTGAGGAGCGCGGTGGTGAGCACCGAGGCCTCGATCGAATGGGCGCCGATGGCGACCACCACGCAGCTCATCGTCTCCAGCTGCAGCTCCTGCAAGGTGCGCTCATCGGTGGCGTCGGCGCGAATGGCCACATCGGCATCCTGGGAGGCGTTCTCCACCAGCTCCGCGTCCAGGTCGATGGCCATCACCGACTCGCCCTGATGCGCCAGGTTGCGCGCCACGCTCATGCCAAACTGCCCAAGACCAATCACCGCAAACTGACTCATAACTGCTCACGTCTTCACGCCCTGAAAAGCGCGACCTTTCTCAAAAGTTGAATCCCTGCCACATCACGCCCATCGCTCCGATCAGCCCACCATGACGCGGGCCTCCGGGTAGGAGAGCCGGCTGGAGGTGCCGCGCCCGAGCACCAGCGCCAGCGCCAGCGGACCGACGCGACCGATGAAGATCACAAGCACGATCAAGAGCTTACCAATATCGTTAAGCTCGCTGGTCGCTCCCACCGAGAGCCCCACCGTCCCCAGCGCGCTGGCCGCCTCAAAGGCCAACATTTCAAAGGGGATCGGCTGGGTCAACAAGAGCATGAAGAGCAGCGCAAAGCCCAGCATGATGCTGATCACGGTGATGCCCGCCGAGCGGTAGACGATCTCCTGGGGAATCTCGCGCCGAAAGAGCACCACCCGCGGCGTGCCGCTGGCGATGCCGCGCACCGCAAAGAGCAGCACCACAAGGGTGGTCAGCTTGATGCCTCCGGCGGTGGAGCCGGGCGCGCCGCCGATGAACATAAAGAAGATCATAAACCACATCGTCGCCGGGCTCAGCACCGTGGTGTCCACCGAGTTAAAGCCCGAGGAGCGCAGGGTTACGCTCTGCATCAACGCGTTGAAAAAGCGCTCTCGCCAGGTCATATCGGCCAGCACCCCGTTCCACTCGCAGATAAAGAAGAGCACCATCCCGGCCACGATCAGCCCGACGGTGCCAAAACCGATCAGACGAGCCTGCACATTGACCCGGCGCCGCTCCCCGCGCAGCCACTGCCAGGCCACCGCCAGGACCAGAAAGCCCACGCTGCCCAGGGTCACCAGCACCGAGAAGATCGTCAGCGCCAGCGGATCGTCGTGAAACATCATCAACGAGTCCGATTGCAGCGCAAAGCCGGCATGGCAGAACGCCGAGATCGCGTGAAAGACGCCCATCCAGGCCGCCTCCCCAAAGGCGTAGCCGTGGCGCAGATACACCACCGTCAGCCCGATAGCCCCCAGCCCCTCAATGGCCAGGGTTGAGCCCACAATGAACTTCGCCAGGCTATACGAGCTCTGCGATCCGGGCAGATCCAGCACCTCCTCAAGCGCCCGCTCCGCGCGCATGCCCAGACGGCTGCCCAGCAGCAGTGTTGCAAAGGTCGAGAGCACAAGAATCCCGATGCCCCCCATCTGAATCAGCGCCAGAATGACCACGTGGCCAAAAAAGGTGAACGCCACCGGGGTATCGAGCACAATGAGCCCGGTGATGCAGGAGGCGCTCGTCGCTGTAAAAAACGCATCGATCGGGCTGACCGGCACTCCGGTGGCCGAGGCCGCCGGCAGACTCAACAAGAGGGTGCCTACCGCGGTGAGCGTGGCGAAGGTCGTCAGTACCAGCAGCGCCGGATACTCATAGAAATAGTCGAGCACGTCGTTGAAGATCGGCTCGCGGGCCGAGAGCACAAAGAGCATCGCGAACTGATACAGCCCCAGAAGGAGCAGCAGCACCTGGGGACTGCCCAGAAAGAAGGCCATCAAAAAGAGCGGCACCAGAATCAGGAGCGTCCACAGCCGGCGCTCGCGCACCATCGTGCCCACCGCCGGCGCTGTCAGCGCACTGACTGCCATCGCAAAGGCCATCGTGGCGATCACCACGAAGTTCTGACCGCTGAGCTCAAAGCCCACGACCCCCACGTTGAGGATCAGGGAGACCCAGAGCAGGTGACGCACCCCGGCGCCGTTTTTGCGACTCCAGCGATCGAGGCGGCTCTCGCGCTGCTTTCCGCCCATCGCCGCCCGGGAGCGTGGCCCGCTCAAGCGCAGCGGAAAGAGCGTCCAGGCCAACACCACCAGGTTCCAGATCATCGCCCCGGCCGGGATGATGGGGCTGACCGCCAGCGCCGCCATAAACACCCCGATGGAGAGCGAGCAGGTCAGTCCCACCAGCCACACCACCCGCGGGTGGTTGCGCCCGTAGCCCCAGAGCGCGAGCAGGGTCGAGCCCAGCAGCACCATCGTGTAGAGCTGCCCCCACTCGGTGACCTCGTCGGCCCCGCCGAAGTAGCCGTTGGGCATATCCACGGCCAGCTGCGCGAAAGCCGAGAAGATGTTCGCCCCCATAAACCTGGCCGCAGCCAGCCGCCGCTCGGCGCTCGTACCCAGATCCGCCATACGTCAAAACCACATGCAATAGACATCGTATTTGGCCCTCAGCGGGCCAGCTCGGGCCGCATACTCATCCTCCCACCGCCTAAATGCAACTTTTCGCGACGGCGCACGATTGGTATGAGTGAACCTTACGCTTGACGCCGCCCGCGCCACGCAACGCTTCCAACCAGGGAACCCGCATGCAGGCCTTCGCCAACGCCCAGAAAGGCGATCTCCCGGCGCTCAAACCCGGTGATCTGGTCGCCGGCCGCTTCCGCATCGTCGAGATCATCGGCTCCGGGGGCTTCTCCGTCGTCTACCGCGCCCACCAGGAGGGAATGAACCGCTTTGTGGCGCTCAAGGTACTCAAGCCGCGGGCCTCGGCCGACGCCAAGATCGTGGAGCGTTTCCGCCGCGAAGCCCTCTTCGCCAGCCAGCTCACCCACGCCAACACCATCACCCTCTTCGACTACGGCCAGACCGAAGAGGGGCTCTGCTACATCGCCATGGAGTTTCTGCGCGGGCGCGATTTGAGCGACGAGGTCCAGCACGGCCGCCCGATGGATCTCAAGCGGGTCTGGTCGATCCTCACCCAGGTCTGCCGTAGCCTGGCCGAAGCCCACCGCATGGGGCTGATTCACCGCGATCTTAAGCCCGAAAACATCTTTTTGGTCGATCGCGACAACCACGATCACGTCAAAGTCCTCGATTTTGGCGTCTCCAAGGCCTTGAGCGACTTCGGCGATGCCCGCGCAAGCTCGCTGGCCCCGCTCACCCAGGAGGGCACCGTCTTTGGCACGCCCCTCTACATGGCGCCCGAGCAGGCGATGGCCGAAGACATCAGCCCGGCGGTCGACGTCTACGCCCTGGGTCACATCGCCTTTGAGATGATCACCGGACGCGCGGCCTACGACGGGCAGTTAAGCCCGATGGACGTGATGCTCAAGCAGATCAACGATCCCCCCCTGGAGCTTCCCGCCCCCTTTGCCGATCTGCCCTTCTTTGAGCTCATCAAAAGCTGCACCCACAAAGATCCCTACCGACGCATCCGCAACGCCGGCGAGCTGCTCGAGGCGCTGATGCAGGAGGCGTTTCTGCCCTATATGGATCACAGGGAGGTGCCGCCGGGACTGCGCCAGTCCAGTCAGCCGCGCCCCCTGGTGGCATTGCCAGCGGCCGGCGAGGAGCCTGAAGCCCCCGGGCTGGCCGAAGAGATCTACCGCTGGGAGCTCTCGGTGCTCTCCGAGATGCTGCGCGAGGTCCAGGAGTGCGCCCAGCTGCGCCTGGCGGTCATCCGCGGCAACCCCGGCACCGGGCGCAGCAACCTCCTTCGCGCGTTTCTACGCCAGCAAAAAAACCAGCTCGGCGTGCGCCTGATTCACCGCGAGTCCAACCCCTCGGCCACACACGCCACCGCCGGTCTGGAGGCCGATCTGGCGCAGGTCTCCGGGCTGCGCCTGCGCGGCGAGGGCATCAAAGAGGTCAATCGCCTGCTGCGCGAACTTCACGGGGAGCATGACGACGCCACGCTCACCGAGCTGATGCCGGTGCGCATCGACTCCAACCCGTTGAGCGAGCTGACCTCCCTTCGCGACGCCTTTTTAAGCCGCATGGTCGAGCCCTTTCGGCGCGCCTCACGCGTCGGCTCATTGATCTGGGGCATCGAGAATCTGGAGACGCTGGATACCCTCACCCTGGCCTTCCTCGACCGTTTTCTGCGCGAACTTCAGGTGCACCCGGCCCCCATCCTGGTGGTGGTCACCGTGCACCCCGACGCGCTGAGCCGCCGCCCGGGGATGATGCGCTACACCGACGCCATCGTGGAGGCTCCGGCAACCTATGCGCGCCAGCTCCGGCTGCTGGAGCCCGGCGTCCGCAAAGAGGGCCACGCGGAGTCAAACGATGTGCTCCAGGAGCTGGCCGACCTCAGCTCCGGCGCCACCGTCGACGGCTCGTACCTGGGCACATCCTCAGGCCCACTGCGATCTTCCCAGGCCGGAGAAGCATCGGCCGACGCCCCTTCCGCAACACAGGAGCCGGCACTCGCCGCCGAACCCACCGAGGAGGAGATCGCCCGCTGGGCGGCGATGGCCGACGGCGCCCAGCCCCTGATCCCCGAGCCCGACGCGCTCCCCATCGAGACCGTCGAAGCCGCGCCCCGCGCCGAGCTTCGCGAACCCTTCGTCTCCCCGGACCAACCCTCGGATGCGCCACCGGCCGAGATTCACCAGGCCTTCGACGGCGTACTCGGCTACCTGGCCCAGCTCGATGAGCGCGCCATCGAACGCCCCCTCTGGGAGTTCATCTACCACCGGGTGCTCCCCTTTGAGACCACCCGCGTGATGGGTGTGATCCTGGAGCAGGCCGAACGCTTTGGCATCATCCGCCTCAGCGACGACGCCATCGCGTTCAGCGATCAGGAGTACGCCCGCAACCTGCGCCAGGTCTTCGCCGAGCGTGACGATACCATTGAGGCCCACCACAACCTCGCAAAGCTCCTCCACGAGTTCGCCCCCAAACCCACCCCGCGCGATCTTCGACGCATTGTGCATCACGCGATCAAAGGCCACGATTTTGAGCGCGCCATCAGCCTGCTGGTGGAGGCTGGCGAGTCGGCCTACGAGGAGCTCGACCTGGACTCGGCCCGCGAGCATTTTTTGCAGTTCAAAGCCCTGCTCGACGACCTCTCGATGCGCGCTCCCACCCCGCCGGCAGCCTACGTGCCCCACCCCGGCGTGTGGCTGCGTCTTGGCGAAGTCCAGGGCGCGCTTGGCGAGCACGGTGCGGCTGAAGATGCGCTCTTGCGCGCGATCCGCGAGGCCCGCGACGAGGATCACACCCTGCGCGCCAACGCCCACAAACTTCTGGCGGACCTGGCCATGAGCCAGAATCGCTATGAAGACGCGTTGCACCACTACGAGGCGGCCCGCGACCTCTTCAAAAAGACCGCGCTGGCCAGGCCCTATGTGGCGACCCTGGCGGAGATCGGCCGCTGCGCCGTGCTGCTGGGCCGCCCCCGCCAGGCCGAGGGCATCCTCTTGCAGAGCATCGACAAGGCCGAGAAGTTGCAGGACGACGCCCTGCGCGCCCGCCAGCACCGCTACATGGGCGACGTGCTCACCCGCCAGGGGCGTTTTCTGGAGGCGGTCGACCACCTCAAACGCGCCATGGAGATCTTCGACGACAACGATCACCCCCGCGATGTCGTCGCCTGCCTCCAGGAGCTGGGAAGGGCGCATTTTGCCGCCGGGCTCTTTGAGGCCTCCCGCGACAACTTCACCCGTGCGCTGGCGCTGACCTCGACCCATCATCTGCACGACGAGCATACCCCGCATGTGGGACTGGCTCGCGCGCTGGCCGCACTGGAGAACCTGCCACAGGCCGAGCTGCACCTGGTCGAAGCGATGAGCTTCTACGGCACCCGCAACGATATGCTGCGGCGCGCCCGGGTGCAGTTTCACCTGGGCGATCTCTACCTGGCGATGGGCCGCCCGCAGATCGCGCATGAGCATTACGAGCACGTCTTCTACGTGGGGGAGGAGACCGGCCAACGCGAGCTCGCATTCAACGCCCTGGTGCGTCAGGCCTACGCCTGTTTTGACCAGGATGAAGACGCCGCCGCCTTCGAAGCCCTCTCCGAGGCGGTCACCTTCGCCGACGAGGTCGTCGACGCAGAGCAGACCGCGGTGGCCCGCGCGCACATCATCTACCTGCAACTTCTGGGGAGCGGCTTTAAGGCGCGTGGCGAGTTTTTCTCATCCCTGCTGGTCGCCGGCCCGGGGGAGCGAGTGCGGGCGTCGAATGTCCTCTGCGACCTCTTCCGCGCCGATGTGGCGCTGGCCCGCGAGGAGCTCAGCGAGGCCGCCACGCTTCTGGCCCGGGCGCGTCTCAACGCCGCGAGCCTCGGCAGCTACGGGGTCTTCATCGCGCTCGCGCGCCGCGAGCATGAACTCGGCCAGGTGCGCGGGCGTCTGGCCAACCCGCATATCGGAAGCGGCTACGCCATCGGCTCCATCTTGCCCCCGGAGGTCGGCCGGCGCCGCTTTACCTCCACGCGTCTCGGAGCGAGCAAGCGATGAGGCGCTCCCCCAACGCCCGCGGCAACTCCCAACATCGCGAAGCGCCGGCGTCCCTTACAAGATCCGACGCGCTCCGGTGATCGCGCGAAAGATCGCAACATCGTTCATCACCGCCTCCTGCCCCACCGCAGCAATAAAAAGACGTCGACCGCCGGCGCGAAACGCACACACCGCCACCTCGTCGCATTCCAGCAACGGGTTATGACGACGCAACGTCTGCAGGTGCGTCTCGCGATGCTCGGGCACCACCGCCATCGTCGGCGCCAGTCCGACCAACGCCTGCATAAATGCGGAGGGGCAATCGGGGGAGGCCGCCACCATCGCCCCCTGCTCATCGACGAGCACGCAGCAGCGAAGCGCGAAGTCGCGCACCACCTGATCGAGCTGGTAGCCCAGCGCCAGCTCCGGACGCTCGGCGCGCCGCCGGCGCCGTTCCGGCTGCTCAGCGGTCGAGATGTCGGGGCGATTGAGTTCTTCGAGGTTCATCATTGCGTCCTTCCCTGGTCGCAGGTTGGCCATCCACAGTCGCGATCAAACGTGCGGCAAGCCTAGCAAGGGAAGAAAGGGGCGCAATTTTTTGGGATGTTGCGCCCATCGTGTCCGACCCGGGGACGAACATCGGCCAGTATTTATGCGGCTGAAATCCGTCCGTGGAACAAACATCCGCTACGAAAGCATCGCCCGCGTTCTGCGTCAGCTCCGCCTCTCCCCCATCACCCCGCCCATCATCATCGGCGTGTCACCCGTGGCGGGTTAACGACCGAACGCCATCGCAATCCTTGCTGCCAACAACTTCCACATAAACGTGAGCGAGTAGGATGAAACGCTCGGAACATCATCGGGAATCTCGGCCCCCTCGGGCTTAAACCTGGTGCAGATACGCACGTCCAGAGGTGGCGCATCTTCTTCAAATCGCTCGCGGTAGAGAGAAACCCAATGCCTCGAATCCGAAAAACTCAGGTACATCGCTGCCTGGCAACAGCTCGCCACCACCCTCGACGTAGGGGAGTCTTCCCGGAGCTTATACTCCTTCAAGTTCGCGGCCCCCTTGCGTATCTCCAAGCGATCGTTGCGGTACATCACATACTCCGTGCCCCCGCCCTCCTTCGTGATCGGCCCGGCGCCGGGCAACGCCTCAAGCTCGCGCGCGCCGGCCTGGCAGTCGTCGCAATAGCACGACAGGCAGGCGATCGCTTTTCCGCTTAAACCCAGCTGCACCTTTCCGCACCTGCAAAATACATCGTTCCCATCAACCACCATCTTCTCCATTCCCTTCAAAGCCGCCCCCCTCTCGGAGCTCCAACCCGGACGCCTCGATAGCCTCACCTCACTGCCAGCAGGGCGATCCTCGCGATACACATCCGACCATTCCTACGAATCCCATCCATCCTGACAGGCACCTTCTCATTCCCTGCTCATACCGTGGTCGTTTGACAGGTGTCCTGATCGACATCAAGCCTCCACAACCAGGGTGAGCATCCTCAAAACCCATCCCCCTTCCCACAGTTCAACATCGGATTCGTGGCGAGCCACCCAGCTCGCCACGCGCTTCGCACGTCGCCTCCCAGGCGCGTTCTCGCTGCCATGCTCTCGCCACCCCCCAAAAAAAACGCCGGCCCTTATCGGACCGGCGCTCATTCACGCATCTAAAGCAGCTCTAACACCTTAGAAGTACCAGCGGGCGTGCCCGCCAAAGTTCACGAGCTCCACATCGACATCCGGCACCACGTAGAGCCCGGGCCTCCACTCGAGCACAAGCTCAATGGGCAGAGGCTGAAAATGAAACTCCAACCCGGCAACAAAAGCCGCGGCCACGCCCAGCGAGCCGCCGCCCAGACCAACCGCGCCGCCGCCACCGAAGTTCCAGGCCAGCGTAACCACGTCAGCGGACGCGATCTGCGGCATACCGATCAAGAAATCCACCGCCGCCGCGACCCCGTCACATCCGCCCCAGCAACCCGCCGTTAACTGAAAAGCGGTCGGCCCTGCCGGCATCTTCAGCGAGATCCCGGAGGCCACGGTTGCCGACCCCACACCCACGCCAAACCCGGTGTTGCGCTGCGCCCAGGCTTCCTGCTGCCCAAAGAGCGAAACGGTCAACAGCACGGCCACAAACAATCCCATCCATCGCTTCATCAACAACTCCTTACTACCTGCCAGTTACAAGAAACACCGATCAACCAGGCGCGTCGTCCGCACGACGTCCAACCTACTCGCCGCACATAGAGAGAACCTGGAACAACCTTCAAGCGAACCCGCATAACCCGGGGTCGAACATCATCGAGGGTTGAACACCACCCTCGCTGCCAGCCGACGTTATGCTCCAGAGTCGGCGGGCTTTCAACAGCCATACCCTCTTCTCGGTAAAAACATGGCTCCTGCATGCACGCCTTACGCGCGTCCCGGACCGACATCGCCCCGACACTCAAAGTCAGCTCTCGGATGTCGGGCGACCATCCTGAGCGTTGGGCATCAACGGGTTGGGCATCAACGGGTTGGGCATCAACAGGATGCTTCCTCCAACGCCCAACGCACAAAAAGCCCGGGCACACGCCCGGACTTTTTATGCGGAAAACCACGACGCACGCTCTTCTACGCGCGACCTCTTACTCAGATTCGCACCGATCTCAATGCATCGGAGTCGCGCCATCACCCGCGCCAGTCGGCGCATTGAGCATAATATCCGGCGGCAAAAGCGGCTGCTTGAGCGCCTCCTGGAAGGCATCCCGATCCTCCAGCCGGAGCGCGTGCGCGAGCACCTCGTCCATATGCTCCACCCACACCACTTCGAGCTGCTTGCGCACCTTCTTGGGCACTTCGGGCCAGTCGCGCTTGTTCTCCATCGGCGCGATCACCTTGCGGATCCCGCCGCGATGCGCCGCGATCACCTTCTCTTTAAGCCCGCCAATCGGCAGCACGCGGCCACGCAACGTGATCTCACCGGTCATCGCCACATCATGCTGCACCGGAATGCGGGTCAGCGCGCTCACGATGCTGGTCGCCATCGTGATGCCCGCCGAAGGCCCATCTTTCGGCAGCGCGCCTTCCGGGAAGTGAATATGCAGGTCGACCTTCTGATGGAAGTCCGGGCTCAACCCCAGGTTCATCGCGCGGGAGCGCACATAACTCATCGCCGCCTGCGCTGACTCCTGCATCACATCGCCGAGCTTACCGGTGATGATGAACTTGCCCTTACCGGGCATCACCGTCACCTCGCTGACCAGCATCACGCCGCCGTACTGCGTCCAGGCCACGCCGTTGGTCATGCCGACTTCGTCGCGCTCCTCAATCCGCCCCTGGGTGAACTTATGATGCCCCAGGTAATGCGTTACCGCGCGCGCATTGACGTTAAAGGACTGTTCCTTTCCGCCCTCAACCACCTTACGCGCGATCTTGCGGCAAACCGTCCCGATCTCCCGCTCCAGGTTACGAACCCCGGCCTCACGCGTGTAATGGTTGATGATCTGGCTGATCGCGCTCTCCGTGAAGTGCACGTCGACATCGTCGATGCCGTTGTTCTCCAGCTGCTTGGGCACCAGGTAATGCCGCGAGATCTGCAACTTCTCGTAGTCGGTGTAGCCCGGGATCTGAATGATCTCCATACGGTCGCGCAGCGGCGCCGGAATCTGCCCCAGGTTGTTGGCCGTGCACAAAAACATCACGTCCGAGAGGTCGTAGTCCAGATCCAGGTAATGATCGTTGAAGGTGGCGTTCTGCTCCGGGTCCAGCACTTCCAGAAGCGCGCTGGAGGGGTCGCCGCGGAAGTCCGTCGACATCTTGTCGACCTCATCGAGCAGCAGCACCGGGTTGGAACTTCCAGCCTTGCGCAACGACTGAATGATCTTGCCCGGCAGCGCCCCGATGTAGGTGCGGCGGTGACCGCGAATCTCCGCCTCATCGCGCACGCCACCCAGGCTCAAGCGCACAAACTTGCGATTGATAGCCTTGGCGATCGAGCGCCCCAGCGAGGTCTTACCCACACCGGGCGGCCCCACCAGACACAGGATCGGGCCGCGTGGCTTGCGGATCAGGGCCTTGACCGCCAGGTACTCAAGAATACGGTCTTTGGGCTTCTCCAGGCCGTAGTGATCCGCCTCCAGCGTCTCCTCGGCCACCTTCACATCCAGGCGATCCTCGGTGTATTCGCCCCAGGGCAGGCTGAGCACCCAGTCGATGTAGTTGCGCACCACCGTGGCTTCGGCGCTCATCGGGCTCATCATCTTGAGCTTTTTGAGTTCCCGCTCCAGCTTCTCCTGAGCCTCCTCGGAGATGTCTTTTTGCTGAATGCGCTCTTCGAGTTCATCGATCTCGTTTTTGAACTCGTTCTGATCGTTGGGATCTTTAGGCATCGCACCCTGCATGTCGTTGAGGTAGTAGTCGTTCTGCGTGCGCTCCATCTGCTTCTTCACACGCGAGCGGATCTTCTTTTCAACCTTCAACAGCTCAATCTCTTCCTGCATCAACTCATAGAGCTGGCTCAGACGCTCCGATACATCGAGCATCTCCAGGATGGATTGTTTGTCGCTGAGCTTCAGCGCAAGCTGCGCGGCGATCGTATCCGCCAGCAGCGAGGGATCTTTGACGCGTGCAATCTCCTCAATCATCTCCGAGGGGATGCGTTTGTTCAGATCGACGTATTCCGCAAAGGATGTGCGCAGGGTCTGCAAAAGCGCCTGCAGCTCATCATCCAACGGTGAGGTCTGATCTTCGAGCAGCGAGAAGCGCACCTCGAAAAAGTTCTCATTCTCCAGATACGTCTCCAGCCGCACGCGCTGCTGGCCGATCACCCGTACCTTCACCGTGCCATCGGGCAGGCGAAAGAGCTGATCGATCGTCGCCAGCGTCGCCACCTCATAGATATCATCGGAGGTCGGCTCGTTGGTCTTGGCTTTCTTCTGCGCGGCGAGCACGATCTGACGGTCGCGCTTCATCGCCTCGTCGAGCGCGGCGATGCTCTTGTCGCGCCCCACAAAGAGCGGCACCTTCATCGCCGGAAACACCAGGATGTCGCGCAGGGGTAAAAGCGGAAGCGTGGCCTGAGACTCCTCGCCGGAACGCTGCTCGTTGGAAGACGCCATATCGCTCTCGTGTGTGGTGCATCAGTGCGACCCGACCCCGGGCCCGACCGCTGCTTCTTCGAATCCTACCCGCTCTCCGTCCATGCCCGCTTCGGCATGTGGCGCAGCCGCTTGCTTAAGCCGACTCGGCCGCCGTCGGATCGAGTTGAATCTGTGCGCCGCTGGCCCGATTGACCATCTCATCGGTGATCTTGAGTTCTTTGATGTCTTCGCGATCGGGCAAATCGTACATAAGATCCATCATCAAGGTCTCAAGGATCGAGCGAAGTCCTCGCGCTCCGGTCTTATGCGCCAGCGCAGCTCGCGCTACCGAACGCAACGCCTCGGGCTCGAACTCCACCTGCACACCATCAATGCGGAAGAGCTTGCGGTACTGTTTAACCAGCGCATTTTTCGGCGAGGTGAGGATCTCGACGAGCGCCTCCTCGTCGAGCTCTTCCAGGGTGGCGATCACCGGCACGCGGCCCACAAACTCGGGGATCAGACCAAAGCGCATCAAATCTTCGGGCTGCAAGGTGGCAAAGAGCTCGCTGGCCGAGCGATCGTCGACCTTGCTGATATCGCCGCCAAAGCCCATGCGCTTATCGCCCACACGCTGCGCGATGATCTGCTCCAGGCCCGAGAAGGCGCCACCGCAGATGAAAAGAATGTTGGTGGTGTCGATCTGCAAAAAGTCCTGCTGCGGATGCTTACGTCCACCCTTGGGAGGCACCGAGGCCACCGTGCCCTCAATGATCTTCAGCAGCGCCTGCTGCACACCTTCACCCGAGACGTCGCGCGTGATCGAGGGGTTCTCGCCCTTACGCGAGATCTTGTCGATCTCATCGATGTAGATGATCCCGCGGCTGGCCTTCTCCACGTCGCCATCGGCAGCCTGGAGCAGGTTGACGATGATGTTCTCCACATCTTCGCCCACATAGCCGGCCTCGGTGAGGCTGGTGGCGTCGGCGATGGTAAAGGGCACATCGAGAATGCGAGCGAGCGTCTGCGCCAGCAGCGTCTTACCGCTGCCGGTGGGGCCGATCAGCAGAATATTCGACTTCTGCAGTTCCACCCCGTCGCTATCCACCACGCTGTCGATGCGCTTGTAGTGGTTGTGCACGGCCACCGCCAGGTTGCGCTTGGCCTTCTCCTGACCGATCACATACTGATCGAGGATCTCCTTGATCTCGATGGGCTTGGGCACGTTGGCAATGCCACTTGTGCGGCTTTCTCGCTCGACCTCCTGGTCGATGATGTCGCCGCAGAGCCCGATGCACTCATCGCAGATGTAGACGGTGGGTCCGGCAATCAGCTTCTGCACGTCCCGCTGACTCTTCCCGCAGAACGAACAGCACAAATTGGCGTGACCGCCGCTGCCTTTCTTCGCCATAGAGATATCCTGGTGTCACTGGTCATGCTGCGCCCTCTTCCCGTGAAGACCTTGTGCCTTCACGCTCGGGCCGCTTCTACCCTCGAAAAACGGTGGGTTTCAGGGAGGCATTCCCCGAAACCCACCGGGGCACATCACGCATCCTAGCGAGCGCGCCGTGCCAACTTCAACTTCAGCCAGCTACCGCAGACGGCGCCGCCTTACTTCTCGGGCTGATCCTGCTTGGCCCGCGGGCTGATCACCTCATCGACAAGCCCGTACTCCCGGGCGTCTTCGGCGCTCATGAAGAAGTCGCGATCGGTGTCCCGCTCAATGCTCTCCAGGCTCTGGCCGGTGTGGCGAGCCAGGATGCCGTTGAGCGTCTCACGCAACTTCAGAATCTCACGGGCCTGGATGTCGATATCGGTGGCCTGACCACTTAAGCCCCCCATCAGGGGCTGGTGAATCAAGATCCGCGAATTGGGCAGGCTAAAGCGCCGCCCCGGCTCACCGGCCGCCAGCAGCACCGCTCCCATCGAGGCGGCCTGCCCCAGACAGATCGTGGTCACCGGCGCTTTGACGTACTGCATCGTATCATAGATCGCCAACCCCGCCGTCACACTCCCGCCCGGGGAGTTAATGTAGAGCGAGATCTCTTTCTCGGGATCGTCGCTCTCCAGAAAGAGGAGCTGGGCGATGATGGAGTTGGCGATCTGATCGTTGACCTGAGTACCCAGAAAGATAATCCGGTCTTTGAGCAGTCGACTAAAGATGTCCCAGCCGCGCTCTCCGCGGTGGGTTTGTTCGACGACGTTGGGGATAAAGGCCATGGCTCGCTCCTCGTGGTGTTGCTTAACGTTTCGACGCACACATCATTCGACTGCTCAACCGACACTCGGCTCCGCGCATTCGTAGGGCTTATTCGGAGGCTTCAGCGTCGTCGTCTTTCTTGGCGCTCTTCTTCTTGCTCGAGGCTTTCTTCTTGGGCTTGGCCTCAGCCTCTTCCGTGCCCTCATCGTCCTTCTTGGCGCTCTTCTTCTTGCTCGAAGCTTTCTTCTTGGGCTTGGCTTCGGCCTCTTCGGCCGGTGCCGCCTCAGCTTCTTCAGCCTCTTCGGTGGGCCACTCCACATCCACGATCTCGGCGTCAGCCAACAACTTCGCGCGGACCTTCTCGAGCAGCGCGGAGGCCTGAGCCTGGCGGAAGCGATCCTGATTCTGCATCACGAAGGCCCGATACTGCTGCGCGTTGGCTCCAACCTCGGCACCGCGACGCTCAAAGTAAGCGGAGAGATCCTCTTCTTCGACCTTGAGGTTCTCTTTTCGGGCGATCTCCATGAGCAAGAACTCACGCTTGATCTGCTCGACAACGTCCTCGCGAATGCTCGCGGCGATCGCCTCCACGCTCAGACCAAACTGCGCCGGGTCGATGCCCTGCTGGGCGAACATCTGCAGACGCTGGCGCGCTGCCTGGGTGACCTGCTCGTCGAGGAAGCTCGGCGGAAGCTCGAAGCTGTTCTGCTCGAGAAGCGTCGTCATCATCGCGTTGATCGCCAGCTGCTCGGCCTCTTTCTGACGCTGCTCTTCGAGGCGAGTGCGGATCGCCGAGCGCACCTCCAGAAGCGTCTCGCCCTGGCCGGTGGTCTTGGCGAACTCATCATCGAGCTCCGGGAGCACCTTACGCTCGACCTTGGTCACGGTCAGGCGGATCGGCAACTTCTGGCCACGCAGCTCTTCGACCGGGAAGTCCTCCTGAGCGTCGATCTCCGAGTCGACCACCGCGTCAAAGCCCTGGCCGGTGAGCGCATCTTCGATGCCCGGAAGGGTCTGCCCCGAGCCGATCTCCACCTGCACGCCGCTCGAGCGCATATCTTTAAGCTCGGGATGCTCGCCCACCGCTTCGAAGTTGACGGTGACGATATCACCGGTCTCAATGACCTCGCGGGTGACCACCGGCTCGAGCTTCGAGTTGTTCTGGCGCAGGTTCTCAAGCTCGGCGTCGACCGCTTCGTTGGCGATCTCAGCTTTGGGCTTCTCGACCTTCACACCCATGTAGCCGATCGGATCGATCTCGGGGCGCAGCTCATAATCCACCGTGAACTTCAGCTCACCGCTTTCCTCCATGGGAATATCGGTGACCTGGGGCACGCCCACATGCAGGACGTTCTCGGTCTCTTTGAGCATCTTGTTGACATTGTCGCTGACGAGATCTTCGATCACATCGCGCATCACCGCCTGCCCGTAGCGCTGCTTCATCACCGAGAGCGGGATCTTGCCTTTGCGGAAGCCCGAAATTTTGACGCGATTCGAGAGCTGACGCAGGGCCTTATTGACCTGACGATTGTACTCTTCCGCCTCTACCGTGATCGTCGCGCTACGCGTCAACTCGCCAGTCTCTTCGACCTGATGTGCCATCGGCTTGCTCTCCTTAAGCAGTGCTGCCGTCCTCGCAAAAGCCCCGGGTCGGGGGGATGGGGATCGGCCTGATCATCGGCGCTCTGCCCCCCTGGGATGCGGGACCACAACGCCTGGTGTTTGTGGTGGCGACTCGCTTCTGCGAGCGCCGGTGATGCTGCGGATGGCCGACCGGCTCACCGGCGGCCATCCTCCATACGAGAGGGGGGACTCGAACCCCCACGGGATACCCCACTGGAACCTAAATCCAGCGCGTCTACCAATTCCGCCACTCTCGCGTGCGGTGCCTGTCGTACAAACGCTAAAAGCCGAGCCGGGCAGACGCCTCGACCCGGCTTTGGCCGTCATCGCAGGCGACGTCGGCGCGCCGCCTTACTCTCTTTATGGGCCAGGAAGGAATCGAACCTTCAACCTGCGGATTAAGAGTCCGTTGCTCTACCGATTGAGCTACTGGCCCCAACGGGTCCGCGCGCTGGAGCAGGCGCGTTCCTGACGTTGAGTGCGCCCGGCAGGATTCGAACCTGCGACCTACGGATTCGAAGTCCGGCGCTCTATCCAGCTGAGCTACAGGCGCGGATTTCACAGCCAAAACTGCGAAACGAAGCGTCTTATGCCACCCCCACCCCTATCGTTCAAGTGTTTTTTTCCCCTTTTTGGACTGAGCCCCACCCCCTCCGACATCATCGCCCGGATACTTCCCCCGCGAAGCGTCCACCTTAATACTACGCCGTGAGCCGAAGCCGACGTCGATGGCTGGGAAGTCAAGAGCTTCTCGGGCAAGGCGCGAAACTTAAGGCGATGCTTTGCAACGCTGCCCGAGGTGCTCTCAACGCGAGCTCACGGCGACATAAGGACCAACGAAAAAAACGCCTCACCGCAACTGCGATAAGGCGTTCTTCGAGGAGGGTGGATAACGGGATTTGAACCCGTGACCTCTGGCACCACAAGCCAGCGCTCTAACCGACTGAGCTATACCCACCGTGCCGACGCCGACCTCGAAAGGTTATGCGTCGAACAGGCCGGGAAGTTAATGAGCGTTGAGGTATGTGTCAAGCGTTTCCTGCGCAGCTCCCTGCGATTTTTTTCGCCACCGGCAAACAACCCCGCCCCACGGCGTTGACTTTACCTTGAGCGCACTACGTTTAGAGCCGTTGGCCTGCCGCAGAGAACCGGCGGCAGGCTTCTGGTACACTTTGAGGGGAGACGCCGCTACAACCGGTGCCATACGACCGGTGGCGTGCCTGAATCTCCCCCGGTCCATTCGCCCCTATGCGACCTCTGTCGAGAGCCAAAGCTTATGTCCGAACCTCCACAGCCCGCCCCCCGCTCCTCGGCCCCCGGATTTCTGATCGCCTCCCCTCGCCTCGATGGCTCCCCCTTTGAGCGCGCCGTCGTCGCCATGGTGCATCATGACGAAGAGGGGGCGATGGGCTTTATCATCAACAAGCCCCTGGAGATCGACTTCGGATCGTTGATTCAGAGCGTCAACGAGGAGATCACCCCGCAGCTCAGCCCCTCGAGCTTTGAGATGCCGGTGTACTTCGGTGGTCCGGTACGCATTGAGCAGCTCTGGGTGATGTACCGCCGGCTGGATCGTGGCGACAGCCAGGAGGCCGAACAACGGCGACGTCTTCGTCGCATGCGCCAGCGCAGCGATGACGATGAGCTCACCTTCAATCAGGGCTGGTACCTGGCGGCCAGCGGCGAAATCATTGAGGGCTTTGCCCGGGGAATGCAGGCCGGCGATTACAGACCCTTCATCGGGTATGCCGGATGGGGCCCCGGCCAGCTGGAGCAGGAGATCGAAGAGGGCAGCTGGCTACTCGACGACTTCCACGCCGAGAGCTTCTTTCACACCAGCTATGACGCGCAGTGGGACGAGGCCCTGGCGCGCATCGGCGTCAACCCGACGGCCTTTATGATGATGGCGCGCTCCGGCTCGGCCTGAACGCGCAGCAGATCATCGCTGCGTTGAGTTTTTCCCCAGGGTTTTCCACAGGGCTTTCACAGGGCGATCGCCCGACGATCCACAGGGGGCGATCGTGATCACCCGCGGATCCTCACCACGATCGTCCCCCTCCCCCCCGCTTTCCACAGTCTATCCGGCTGAAATCATTGCGCTTTCATTGCGACGCAAATTTTTCCGTGGATTGCCAGCATCCTCCGCAGCGCTTTCAACCCCTTTTTTTCCACACCCCTGTGGAAAACTATCCTCGGAGTGAATGAGCCCCGCTTCCTCGTTGGCCGCAGCGCGTCATAGTCGCCCCGCGGAGGCATCGGTGCATTCGAAATGATCTTCCCTTTACCCGGCCCATCCCCCATAACCTGAAGGGCCCGGGCGACGCCGATGACGCGCCGCCTGCGGCAACACCACATCGACGGGTCGAGGGCCTCGCGCATGCCGCGAACCCCAGGCTGCTCACGGATGAGTCGGCCCCCTGTCGCTATGTACCTCTCGAGATGTTGAATCTGTGATGAGCTCCTCTCAGCCCCAAGCGATGTTGCATATGCAAGAACTCTGGAACGCCGCCCTGCTCGAACTCAGGACCAAGGTCAATGAGCACAACTTCACGAACTGGTTCGAGAAGCTGCGCCTGTTGGAATGCAACGATGAGACCCTTGTACTCGGGGTCGATGATCCCTTTGTGCAGGTCTGGGTCCAGGATAACTACATCGATCTGATCGAGCAGGCCGTGGAGCATGCCGCCGGCCAGCCTCTGAAGATCGAGATCGTTGAGAGCGGCCAGGACGAGCCCATCGAGGTGGAGAACATTGACCTTGAGGCCGAGCCGATGGCCGCGCGCTCCGCGCGCCTCGACAACGAAAGCGGCCAGGCTGCCCTCTTTGACTTCGGGCTCATCGAAGCGGCATCGCCGGCCGATCTCGACGCACTGGTGAGCGCGGCGGGCATGAACCCGCGCTACACCTTCGATGAGTTTGTCGTGGGTCCCTCCAACCAGTTTACCCACGCGGCCTGCCAGGCCGTGGCCTCGGGCAGCGGTCAGACCTACAACCCGCTCTTCATCTTCGGGGGAGTGGGCCTGGGTAAGACGCACCTCTTGCAGGCGATCGGCGTGGAGATGTTGCGCCGCGATCCCCGCACCCGCGTGCGCTACCTCTCGGCCGAAGTCTTCATGAACGAGCTCATCGGGAGCCTGCGCCAGAAGACGATGGCCGAGTTTCGCAACCAGTTCAGAAACGACTGCGATCTGCTCCTGATCGATGACATTCAGTTCATCGGCGGCAAGGACTCCACCCAGGAGGAGTTCTTCCACACGTTCAACGCCCTCTATCAGAGCGGCAAGCAGATCGTGATGACCTCCGATAAGACCCCGCAGGAGCTGCCCGGCATTGAGGAGCGCCTGGCCAGCCGCTTCGCCTGGGGATTGATCGCCGATGTGCAAGCCCCCGAGATCGAGACCCGGGTGGCGATCCTGGAGAAGAAGGCCGAAGACAGCAAGATCGAGCTGAGCAAAGAACTCGTGCTGCTGCTGGCCACCTCCATCCGCAGCAACGTGCGCGAGCTCGAAGGTACGCTCCTGCGCATGGTCGCCCAGGCCCAGCTCCTGGGCGTGCCGCTCAACACGGATCTGGCCCGCCAGCTGCTCAAACGCATGAACATCCAGCATGAGCGCAGCCTGGGCGTCGAGCAGATCATCCGCATGGTCGCCTCCCATTTCGACATCAAGCCCTCCGACATCAAGGGAAGCCGACGCACCCGCGCGATCAGCGAACCGCGTCAGATGGCGATGTACTTGAGCCGCAAGCACACCGGGGAGAGCTACCCGGAGCTGGGACGAAAGTTCGGTGGTAAGGATCACACCACGGTGCTCACCGCTTTCCGCAAGATCGAAGACCTGGTGGAGATGGGTAATAACGACTTCGCCACCGCCATCGCGGAGCTTGAAGCGTTGCTCCTGCGCTGAAACTCCCCCATAAGCCCCCACGATCGCCCGGGCCCAGCTTGACTTTAGGCCATGGGTGATGTTTATTTGCCGCGCTCTGGTCCCCGGCCAAAAATGGGGACCGACGCTGCGCACGCCCCTCACCCCGAAATCCATGCATCGACGCGGGGTTAGGGTGCCTTCATTCACGTAGCATTGAGACTCACTGCAACGCATACATTGAACTTCAGAGGTTTAAGATGAGCAAACGCACCTACCAACCGAGCAAAGTAAAGCGCCGTCGCACCCACGGATTCCGCAAGCGTATGAAGACCGTCGGCGGCCGTCTGACCGTCAAGCGTCGTCGCTCTCGCGGCCGCAAGCAGCTCGCTGTGACCAAGCACAAGAAGTAAGACTTGAGCGTCCCACGCCTGGACGAAGAATGGGTCTTTCGCTTCGATGCCTCGCTCCTCATTCCCCTCGCGCCACAAACGCGTGTTGGCGGAATGAACGCTGGCTGAAAGCACACCCGCAACTCCGACTCCAGGCCGGCCAGTGAGTGCATTGATCACACCCTCGAATCAAGGTGAAACCGCTCCCGGGGCGGAGGGACACGATCAGCGACTGCGAAAGTCGGAGCGTCTTTTGAAGCGCTCCGACTTTTTGCGCACTCGCCGCAAGGGACGCCGCTATGAAGGGCGTTGGACGGTGGTCTACTGCAAGGCCAACACGCTCGATCATCCTCGTCTGGGGGTGACGGTGAGCAAGAAGGTTGGCAACGCCGTCTGTCGCAACCGCTGGAAGCGACGCCTGCGCGAGATCTTTCGGCGCAACAAGGCGCTCTTTGGCCTGAGCCACGACACGGTGGTGATCGTCAAAGCGGGCAGCGAGCATCCGGCGTACGAGGAGCTGGTCGCCGACCTGCTCCAATCGGTGGCGCGAGCTCAAAAGCCGCGCCGCCCACGCGCGGAGCGTCGCTGATGTGCCAGGAGCACGCCACACACGACCAGGGGAACCTCACCGGGCCTGAGGATCTTGAACTTGCCAGCGATGGCGATCTTCAAGATGCGCAGGCTTCGGCGCGTCCGGGTCTTCTGGCGACCTGGGGCATCGCCATGGTGCGTTTTTACCAGCGCGCGCTCTCCCCTTTACTCCCCCCGATGTGCCGATATCGGCCGACCTGCTCCTCGTATATGATCGAGGCGCTGCGGCGTTACGGCTTCTTTAAAGGCGGCTACCTCGGGCTTAAACGCCTGCTGCGCTGCCATCCCTTACGCCCGGGCGGCTACGATCCCGTCCCCTGATCGGACGGGCCTCCAAAGGCCCCCCGGACCTCAAACTGCGAACGCGTCATGGAACAAAAACGCTTCATTCTGGCGATGAGTCTGATCACCGTCGTCTTCATTGTCTGGCAGGCCGTCATGGGCCCCGATCCCGGCGAGTTGGCCCCGGAGGACGGCGAAGCCGTTACCGCGCAGGAGGCTGAGACCGGTGGTGAGGGTGCCCAGACTGCGTCGACCGAAGGCACCGAAGCTGAGTCCGAAAGCGCGCAGGCCATGCCTGCGGCCGAGCCCGACGACGCTCCGGTCGAAGCGCCGGTGGTCGAAGAGCGCTCCGATGTGCTGGCCAGCGATATGGTGCGTATTACCCTGAACAACCAGGGCGCGGTCGCCACCGACATTCAGGTCACCTCCCCCGATCAGTACGCTGGCGAGGGCGGCGATCTGTTGCGTTCCTTTGAAGAGAATGCGCCGGCCTATCCCTTCACCACGCGCTTTCGCGCCGAAAACGTCCAGGTGGCCCCGGACGCCGGCTACGAGCTCATTGAGGACTTAAGCGAGCTCAACGCCGACGGTGAGACCTTCAACAAAATCACCTACCGCTACACCGATCCGCGCGGGCGCTTCAGCGTCGATAAGATCTACGCCATCAATGGCGAGAAGCCCTACGTCGTAGACTTCGACGTGGTGGTTCACAACCGCCTTAAAGATGTGCGCCTGGTCGACACGCTGCTCGTCGACGTGATCGGCAAGGACGACCCCAACCGCAAGTCCAACTTTTTGGACTTCCGCCCCGACCAGCTCGAGGCGGTCTGTCGCAACAGCGACGATATGGAGCGCACCCTCTTTGAGCAGCTCGAAGAGACGACGACCTTTAGCCAGTACCCGGTGATCTGGGCCGGTGCCGACACCCGCTACTTCCTGATGGCGGCGATCCCCGAGTCGGGCGCCAAATCCTGCGTTTTTGAGCGCCTCGACGGTGACTACCTGCGCACCAACCTGGCCTATGAAGGCTTCTCGATCGCGCCGAACGAGCGCTACACCGAGAGCCACCTGCTCTACCTGGGCCCCAAAGACTTCGGCGTGCTCAAGGACGTGGGCTACCGCATCGAAGAGGCCGTCGACTACGGGCTTCTCACCGTGCTGGCGCGTCCGCTGCGCGCGCTCCTGGTGTTCTTCTTCGGCTTCACCGGCAACTGGGGCATCGCGATTATTTTGCTCACCCTGCTCATCAAGCTTCTGAGCTGGCCGCTGACCCAGAAGGCCTACGTGAGCGCCGAGCGCATGAAGCAGATCCAGCCCATCATCAAAGAGATCCGCGAGAAGTACGAGAACGACCAGCAGCGCATGACCGAAGAGACCATGAAGGTCTTCAAAGAGCATAACGTCAGCCCGCTGGGTTGTTTGCCGATGCTCCTTCAGATGCCGATCCTCTACGGCCTCTTCGTGATGATCTACAACTCGGTGGAGCTCTATCAGGCCGACTTCCTGTGGTACACCGACCTCTCTGCGCCCGACCCGATCTTCCTGCTCCCGATCATCATGGGGGCGGTGATGGTGGTTCAGCAGCGCCTGACGATGGTCGATCAGAGCAACCCGCAGATGGCGATGATGATGAAGATCATGCCCATCATGTTCACCGCCTTCATGCTCTTTTTGCCCGCCGGTCTGGTGCTTTACTACCTGCTCAACCTGGTGCTGGGACTTCTGCAGCAGTACATGATCAAGCGGCAGTTTGCGGCGACCGACGAAGGCGCCACCACCACCTGAGCGTCCCCCTACTTGACTCGACGTTGCGGCCGCATCGGGCGGCCACCTTCCAAGGATGAATGCTATGGCTGACGATAAGAAGACGAAGGAAGCCTCCGGCGGACGCCGCTCGGCCCGTGGCCGCCGCGCCACCAAACTCGACGAAGATCAGAAGGTGGCCGTTGGCGAGGAGGCGGCCGCAGCGGTCAAGAAGACTTCGTCGACGAAGACGTCGGCCAAAAAAGAGGAGCCGGCCGCCGAGCAGAAGCCCCGGCGCACCCGCTCCAAAAAGAGTGATGAGAGCAGCGTTGAGGTCAGCGCCGACACCGCCGCGGCCGAAACCGAAGCGACCGAGAAGAAGCCCCGGCGCACCCGTTCCAAAAAGAAGGACGAGGTGATCGAGGCGGCCGAAACGAGCGAAGAGGCTCCGAAGGCAAAGAAAACCTCGAAGTCCAAAAAGGACGATAAAGAGAAGGACGACGACAAGGACAAGAAGAAGTCCAAGAAGTCTGACAAAAAGAAGGACGACGACAAGGACAAGAAGAAGTCCGAGAAGTCCGAGAAGTCCAAGAAGTCCGACAAAAAGAAGGACGACGACAAGGACGACAAGAAGTCCGAAAAGTCCGACAAAAAGAAGGACGACGACAAGGACAAGAAGAAGTCCGAGAAGTCCAAGAAGTCCGACAAGAAGAAGGACGACGACAAGGACGACAAGAAGTCCGAGAAGTCCAAGAAGTCCAAGAAGTCTGACAAAAAGAAGGACGACGACAAGGACAAGAAGAAGTCCGAGAAGTCCAAGAAGTCCGGCAAAAAGAAGGACGACGAGCCCAGGGCCACGCGCCGGGGTGATGTGGAAGATCCCGTCGTGGCCCGTGGTGAGGCCTGGCTCGGGGAGCTTTTTGAGAAGATGCAGCTCAACCTGAGCGCCTCCGGGAGCTTTGACGGAGACAACTACATCTTCAACATCAGCGGGGCGGACACCGAGTTGATGGTCGGACGCTCCAGCCAGTCACCGCGGGTGCTGACCGGTATGCAGACGATGCTCTCGGAGTTCCTGGGGCGCGAGGCGCGGGGCAGCGTCGTGGTGGACATCGGCGGATTCAAGCAGAAGCGCCAGTCGCACTTAAGCCACGTCGGCTCGCGCCTGGGTGAGGCGGCACTGAAGGTCGGGCGGCCGCTTCTGGTGGCGGGGCTCAGCGCGTTCGATCGCCGCGTGATCCATAAGCGCATCGACGATATGGACGGCGTCAAAAGCGAGAGCACCGATTACGGGATCTTCCGCAAGTTGAAGATCGACCCGAGCTGAGCGAAGGACCTGACGAGCGCCCCTTGAAGGGGGCGCTCTTCGCTTTGAGGACCATGATGACGGGCAACGCGCCGACGATCGCCGCGATCGCCACACCTGCCGGTAGCGGGGGGGTGGGGATTGTGCGAATCAGCGGGGGACACGCTGAGAGGATTCTTGAGCAGATGGTGCCGGGCTGGCCGTCGTCTCACCCCACCCACCTGATGCGTCTGAGCCGGATTGTCGACACAGCCGGCGAACTGATCGATGAGGCGCTGGCCGTGATTATGCGCGGGCCGCGCAGCTATACGGGTGATGACGTCGTGGAGCTGCAATGCCACGGCGGGCCCATCGTGTTGCGTCGCGTGCTCGATCGCGCACTGGAGTTGGGTGCGCGCATCGCCGAGCCCGGAGAATTTACCCGACGCGCGTTTTTGAATGGACGCCTCGATCTGACCCAGGCCGAAGCGGTGGCCGACCTGGTCAACGCCACCACCGATGCGGCCCATCGCCTGGCCCTGGAGCATCTGCAGGGGTCGCTTGGTGAGGAGATCCGCGGCATCGTCGAGAGCCTCACGGTGGCGGCGGTGCTCATTGAGGCTGCCCTCGACTTCAGCCACGAGGAGCACGTCTACCAGATCGAGCGCGATGAGATCGGCGAGCGCATCGATGGGGCCAGCGCGCGACTTCAGCAGCTGCGCGCGAAATTCGACCAGGGACGTCGCCAACGCGAGGGCGTTCGGGTGGTGATTCTGGGCGCCACGAACGCCGGAAAATCCACTCTTTTCAACACCTTGCACGGAACCGACCGCGCCATCGTCACCGAGATTGAGGGTACGACGCGCGACTTCCTCGAAGAGGAGATTCAGCTCGAAGGCGTGGCGCTGCGCCTGATCGATACCGCAGGGCTGCGTGAGACCGAAGATCGCGTGGAGGCCATCGGCATTGAGCGAAGCCGCGAGCTTGGCGAGCGGGCCGATCTGCTCCTGCGCGTCATCGATCGCAGCCGCCCGCTGCGCGCCGAAGAACGCGAGGCTCTTCATGAGGATCTTCGCTCGGGGCGACCCACCCTGCTGATCTGCAATAAGAGCGATCTTCCGGACGGACGAAGCCCGGAGGATCAGGCGCTCTGCGCACGCTTCACCCACCGCGTCGACTGCGCCCTGGGTGCCTCGCCGCCTTTGGGCACCGACGCGCTCATCGATCGCCTGTCGACCCTGGCACGCGAACTGACCTCTGGCGAGGGCGTGCTACTCAGCCGCGCGCGCCATCTTCAGGGGGTCGTCGCCGCGATCGACGCCCTGGCACGCGCCCGTCAGGCGCTGGAGATGGAGATGGAGCATGAGCTCATCGCCATCGATCTTCGCGAAGCCCTCGACGCCCTGGGTGATATCACCGGGAAGGTGCGCACCGACGATATTCTGCAGCGCATCTTCTCGGAGTTCTGCGTCGGGAAATAGGGGCTGTGGAGTGAGGTGTGCGACGTGGGGAGCTTCGGGTGGGGAGATGGAGGTCCGCGGGGAGTGGTTGGGTGGTTATGGGGTTGGGTGGTTGAGGGACCCGGGCAACGTGCGGGGTGGGTCGATTCGTGTGTGCGGATGGGGGAGCGCGTGGCGTGGGGGGGCGGGGGAGCGCGTGGTGCCGCGTCTTAAACGGCCCGGATAGCAGCAGAGCCCACAGCTATTTTCCTCATCAAAAAGCCGCCCTGAATAAAAAATGCACAAAAACTTTGTGCGTTCGCGACTAACTTCTCGACATTCACTGATGAATGACGACCGGGAGGTTATGAATGCCGACACGACTGTTGCGCAGCGCACGACACGTATCTTTTGTAGGAATCGCCCTCGTTGCCCTGGCGCTGCCTTCGCTGGCGAGCGCGGATCATGGTCATTCTTCGACGACGTCGATCATCTTGATCCCGGGCCCTTTTATGAGCCTGACCTCGTCGACCTCGACGACAGGAGCGGCGTTCTTCGCGCCGATGTTTACCACCGTGAAGCTCTTCGCAGACAGCGGTGAGGCGTCCGGCGAGATGGTGGCCTTTCTCAACGACCATCAACGCGATCTTCAGCAGGATCTGGCCCTGGGGGGCGGGGCGTCGATCGACGCGCTGGCGAGCATGATGGGGGTAGAGGCCGACAAGCGTCACACCTTCTCGCAGGCGCTTTTTGAGGAGCGTCACGCGCTGATGGGTTCACTCTCCCACGATCAGGTGGGGGTGGAGGAGGCGACCCGCTTTCTCAGCGTCTTGAGCGATGCCGGACTCATTGAGCGCGCGTGATTCAGCCCGCAATTAAGGATCGTTGCGGGGTATGTGTATGACCCCGGTTTGACGATAGGCCGCATCAAATAAGGGCGATGCACGTCTCTCGGTCGAGCGCCTCGGGGTATGCACAGACCCTGCCCTCGCCAGAGCGACGTGCATCTCGAAGCGAGCCCAACGCAGCGGTGGCCGAGGCGTACCTCGGGTGCTAAGGTTCCGCCGAATTTTGAACTCGTACCCGGGATTGTAGCGACGTGACGTACAGGTCGTGGTGGATGGGATGTGGTCTGAGGCCGACGCGCGGCTCTGGCACGCGGGTCGCGGTGGCGATGGTCACCGTGGCGATGGCATATGCGTTGGCGTTGCCTGCCACCGCCGCGCAGCGTTACGACAACGCCGCTGCCGGCGCGCAGCGAGCCCTTGAGCGTGCGCGCCTCGCCCGGGCCGCCGCCGAGCTGGGATCGCAGCATGCGCAGCAGTCCACCCGGCTGGCCGGCGAGTTGAGCGAGGCGCTTCTGGCGCGCGCCGGGGCGCGCGATGTGCTGGCCGCTCAAAACGAGGCACGCGTCGCCGAGCTGCAGCGAGAGTTCGGGCTCATCGTCGATACGCCGGAGCGCTGGCAGCCCGATGACATCGCCGCGCTGATCCGGGGTGCCCGCGCCCTTCCTGAGACGCTCTTTGAGCAACTACAACGCCAGCCGGTGCGTCTGGTCAGGCGTCGGCAGGCCTGCCTCTACGGGATGGGGCGCTACAGCGAGCGCTGTCCCACCTTCGGGGACGATGGGCGAGTGTTTTATATCTACGACAGCCCGCCTCTTCTGGGGGAAGGGCCGGTCGAGGAATACGCGGTGCTGCGGGCCGAGGAACAGCGCGAGCTGCAACTTCGGCGCGCAGTGGTGCACCTTGTGATGGTGCTCGAAGATCGCGCGCGGGGCTGGTCGAACACCTTTGACTGGCAGCAGGTCAACGGCTGGCATGCGGCCCTACGCGGGCCCCATAACCAGGATGTCTGGGGTTACGCGCGGCCGATGGGCATGCGCAGCGCACACCTGGATTTTGTGACCTTTGCCGAGGCCTATGTTGTTCGCCCCGAAGATCTGCTGCTGGAGCGGCAGGATCAGTCCGAGGTGGCGCGCCGTCTGGAGGATCTCGATCCGAACGCCACGCTGGGCTGTCAGTTCTTTACGGCCTCGCGCGCGCTCAGGAGCTTTCTGGCCGAGCGCGCGCCGGGGTGGGAGGAGCCCGAGCGCGTGCTGCCGCGCGCGGCGATGGCCGGGGCGCGCTGTCCGGCTTTTGAAGCCTGGGCTCGCCACGACGATCTCGATGGTTTTGATGTGCTGCTGGCCGCGGCGACCTCGCGCCCCCAATCCCTTTACGGACACCTGCTCCTCCACGTGAAGTATCGCGGTGGGGGGCTTGTGCGCGGGGTGGGTTTTGAGCCCGTCTACCAGTTCGGTGCGCTCACCGACAGCGATGTCGATCCCATCGATTACCTCATCAAAGGGGTCGTCGGGGGCTTTCCCACGGTGCTGGAGCTCAACTCCTTTCGGGGCGTCGACCGGCTCTTTTTGCAGTACGAGAAACGCAATCTTCGCCGCTTCACCTTGCAGCTCAATCCAGAGCAGTCCCACCGCCTGCTGGAGCGCCTCTGGGAGAGCGAGCGACGAACGCTCTATCCCTACCGCTTCCTCAACGCCAACTGCGCGTCTTTTCTGGTCGACTTGATGGAGCCGGCCCTGGGACTGGATCTTCCCGAGCGCGACGGGGCCATTATCATGCCCACCGATGTGCTCGATCTGCTGGCGTCGGTTGATAATGGCGAGCAGGGGCGACTTCTTATCAAGCGCCCCGACACCCTGCGCAGCGGGCGTGAAGTGGCTCAGGAGGCCGCGCGCACACGACGCGCGCTGCTGCTCAGTCTGGCTGACGCCATCGACGCCGACCGCCCCACCCGCGCCCACTTCGACGCGCTGCTTGAAGCCCTGGAAGATCCCGATCCGGCCACGCGCGAGCGCGCCTACGCCACTACCGAAGCGCTCTTCTCCAAGCTGGCCACCGCACATCCGGACCAGGCCCGGCTGCTCGTCGATACGCTCTACAACAGCGTGCTCGTCGAGCGCTTCTTTATGGACAACGCCCACTACGCCCGACGAGCCCTGCTCTTTGCTGCCCAGGGCCCTCGCCCTCGCCTGAGCGCGCAGGAGCTCATCGCGAGACGACGCGCCCTCTACCGCGATGAAGATCTCATCGCCCGCGCCGAGGCTCAGGCACACTGGGCCGCTCACAACACCATCGACATCGATCCCTCCACCGTCGTGTGGAACCCGGACGAGCAGGCCGTGCTCGATCACGAGGCCCAGACCCGCGCAAGCTACCTTAGGGCGCTTAAAGCCCAATCCGCGCTCATCGATGCGCATCTTCCCGACTGGGACGGCGTGGCCTACCTCGACGCGCGCGCGCAGCGGTATCTGGAGCGAATGAAGGCCATTGACGCGCGCTCGAAAGGCCCCTCAGGCCGCCATCGCCTCACCCTGGGCGGCGGCGCCACCAACCAGCTCCGAACGCACCTGGAGCTCTCCTACTCGCCCATCGAAGATCGCCTGGGCGAAGTTCGCCAGCGCGGCTACCGCGGCGATATCGAGTCGCGCATCTTCGGCCTGGATCTGGCCGCCGAGATAGGCCCGGACCTTCGGGAAACAGCCGAGAGCCTGCAGGCCGATCTTGTGATCTTCCGCTACGCCAGCCTCCAGCGCACCTACGGGGCGGTGCGGCGCGGCTTTTTGGACGCGGCCGGCTGGGGACTCGATCTTCGAGTGAGCCACGACGGGCGCCGCGATCTCTATTTCGGGCTCACAGCCACACCCACGCTCCTGATGCCCCTGTGGCGCGCCCGCGATGACGTCAACCATCTGGTCGTGGGCCTGGGCGCCTACGTGGGCTTTGACGCCCACCGTGAAAGCAGTGCGCTGCTGGGCGCTGATCTGCAACTTCGCGGGCAGCTGCATCTTTTCGGAAGTTACGCCAACGTGATGCGCCTGTGGGCCTCCAGCGCGCAGCTTGCGAGCCTGCCCGGGGGCTGGCGCTACGAGGTGCGTGGCGGGCTTGCCGCCGAGCTGAAACTCGCCACATTTGGCGAGTCACCCCTGGTGGCCGGGCCCTTTATCGACGCCCTCTACACCACCCGCGACTACCGCCCTCTTGAGGCCGACCAGAGCCCCTTCTTCGGGACCTGGCGCGCCGGACTTCGGGTGGAGCTTCCCTTCTAAACGGCCATCGTTCACGCGTCTCAGCGCGCGCGGCTGTCGATCATGATCGTGACCGGCCCGGCGTTGGTCAGAGAGACGTTCATCATCGCCCCGAACTGCCCGGTCCCCGTGGTGATGCCACGGGCACGCGCGCGCGCCACAAAGGCCTCGTACATCGCCTCGGCAGGCTCCGGTTTCATCGCGTCCCCAAAACTCGGTCGCCGCCCACGTCGCGTGTCGGCGTAGAGCGTAAACTGGCTCACGACCAGAAGTTCGCCGCCGATATCGAGCAGGGAGAGGTTCATCTTGCCGGCCTCATCCTCAAAGATGCGCAGGTTGATCACCTTCTCAAAGACGTAATCGAGGTCCTCGTCGGTGTCGCCCTCCCCGCAGCCAAGAAGAACGAGAAGTCCGCGCCCACACTGGCCGACCGTCTCATTGTCGACCTCGACCCGGGCCTGATGAACGCGTTGAATCAATGCTCGCATACCGCTCCTATTCGTTGAGGCAAAGGTGCTCCCCGGGGCCCTCGCGCGGCTACTTTTGCGCGGAGGGCTGTGTTACCTTTTCCGCGTTTTCCCCCTGTGGGTCCACCCCCGATTTCCCCCTGCGCACGGTGTCTATGCTGACCCTCGATACCCTCAAGGCCATCTCGCTGACTCGTCGACCCCTGGGCCAGGTGATGTTTGCGTCTGGTGTGCTCACGCCGAACTTCAAAAACCCTCTGACACGCACCGATATCCACATCGAGGGGATGGAGAAGTTACCGCGCGACCGGCCGGTGATCTTCGCGATGAACCATACCGACCGCTACAACTACTGGCCCTTCCAGTGGCGGCTCTGGCGCGATGAGGGGATGTTTACCACGACCTGGGTCAAAGGGAAGTACTACAATAACCCGGCGATCCAGACCTTCATGATCAAGATGAACAACCTGGCGGTGCCCTCACGCGGCTATTTAATCACCGCCGACGCGGTGCGCCTGCTGGGAAGGCCGCCGGCCGAGCGCGCCTACCGAATGGTGCGTAAGGCGGTGGACGGCGGCAGCACCGATACCCGCTCGCTGCGCGAGCAGGCTGCCGAGGAAGGCGTCCTCTCCGATGTGGTGGCTCTGCTCGATACGCCCCGCGACCTGCTCGGGCTGAACTTCGACCCGCAGACCCATAACTACCTTGAGCGCATCGCGGAGCTTTTTAAGAAGATGATGGATCGCTTCGTCGAGCTCAACGAAGAGGCCTTCGGCATTGGTCTGCACGTGCTGGTCTTCCCCGAGGGCACCCGCTCGGTGCGCCTGCAGGAAGGACGCACCGGGCTTGCGCAGATGGCGCTGCGCATGAAGGCCACCGTCGTGCCGGTGGGCTGCAACGGCTCAGACCTTGCCTACCCGGGCAACAGCCCCCTCTCCAGCGGCGGCACGATCGTCTATCGCCTGGGCGAACCGATGACGCCTGAAGGCGACCTCGCGCCCTTTTCGATCGCCGAGGACTACACCCCCTTTACCCTGGAGGCCGAACGCGACCACGCCGCGGCGTTCCGGGGGATGACCGACCTGGTGATGGATCGCATCAACGATCTGCTCGACGAGCGCCACCAGCGCCTGGAGGGCCACGAGGGCAAGGTCAAAGGGGCCAATCGCTTCATCTGAGCGCGAAGTACGGGGACGATGTCCGACCCTCGGTCGGACACTTCGCACCCGAAGTGCGGGGACGATGTCCGACCCTCGGTCGGGCACTTCGCCGCAAACATCTACCCGTACATCGCGTCGATCTGAGCCGCATAGCGCTCCAAGATCACCCGGCGCTTCACCTTACGCGTCGGCGTCAGCTCGTCGCGGGACTCCGCAAAATCCTCGGGGAGAAGGGTAAAGCGTTTGATCGTCTCCACCCTGGCGAGCTTGCGGTTGATGCGGTCGATATGCCCCTGAATATGGGACTGAAACTCCGGATCGTCGGCGAGTTGGCGGAGGTCGGTGGGGAGGTCATGTTTCTTTGCAAAGGCCGGCGCCAGATCGGGATCCAGGGTCAGAAGGACGCTCAAATACTTGCGCTGGTCGCCGATGACGACCGCCTGACTGATCACATCGAGCTCTTTGAGGCGAGCTTCGAGGGGGGCGGGTGCGATGTTCTTGCCGCCGGAGGTGATGATGATGTTCTTCTTTCGGTCGGTGACTTTCAAAAAGCCATCAGCGTCCAGGCTGCCGATGTCGCCGGTGTGGAGCCAGCCGTTGACGAGCGTCTCGGCGGTCTTTTCGGGATCTTCAAAATAGCCCATAAAGACATTGGGGCCGCGAAAGAGGATCTCGCCATCGTCGGCGATCGCGATGTCGACCCGCGGCATCGCGCGCCCCACGGTGCCGAGTTTGCTCAGGCCCGTCCGAGGATAGTTCATGGTCGTGGGGCCGGAGCCCTCGGACTGCCCGTAGATCTCGCGGATGACGATGCCCAGACCCATAAAGAACTCCAGCACATCGGCACCGATGGGGGCTGCCGAGCTGATCGCCAGGCGAAGGCGGTCAAGGCCGATAGGTTCGGCGACCTTGTCGAAAAAAAGCTTTTTGGCCACCGCGTAGCGAAGCGCGGTGACACCGCGCGGCGCACCATACTCGACAATATCATGCCCGGCCTCCACGCCCGCTTCACGTGACCAGCGCACAATCGAGGCCTTCAACCCCGTCGCCTCATTGAGCCGGCTCTCCAGCACCGCGCGGAACTTCTCCCAGACCCGCGGCACGGCAAAAAAGAGCGTCGGGCGCGCCTCCACCAGCGCGTCGCGCAGCTTCTCGACGCTTTCGGCAAAGTAGACCGGGTAGCCCAGGGTGATCGCCAGGTGAATGGTAAACATCTGCTCGGCGATGTGTGAAAGAGGCAGGTACGAGACGACGCAGTCGCCCGGACCGGCACCGGTCTCACCGATCAGCGCATCGCCCACGACCTCAAAAGCCATGTTGGCGGTGATCGCCAGGTTGTCGTGACTGAGCATCACCCCCTTGGGAGCTCCGGTTGTCCCACTGGTGTAGATCAACGTCGCCAGCTCCTGACCGACCAATGCCTCCACGCGACGATCGACCTCATCCTGAAACGCCCGCCCGCGCTCTAAAAAGTCGTCGAAGCTGACCACGCGTTCGTCGTCAATCCCCCGGGCGTCGCGGATCATCACGACCTGCTCAAGGTGCTCAAGCCCGTCGATGATCGCTGCGGCTTTCTCCCACTGAATCTGGTCTTCGAGCACGAGCACGCGCGCGCGGCAGTGCCCGGCGATGTACGCCATCTGCTCAGCGCTGTCGGTATGGTAGATGCCGGAAGGGACCACACCCGCAAGCATCGCACCGACGTCGGCAAACACCCACTCGGGGCAGTTGTAGCCGCAGATATTAATGCGCTCGCCGGCCTCAATGCCCAGCGCGACCAGCGCTCCGGCAAATGCCCGCGCGCGCTGCCCGTACTCCGCCCACGAGATCGCCTGCCAGACTCCCTCCTCGTTGTAATACATCGCCGGCGCGTCACCTCGCCGGTTAACTTGCGTCAGAAAGCGATCGATCACCGTGTCGCGCATCTTCGTCCTCCGAGTCGGGCGGGGATTGCAAACGAGGCGGGAAGCAGAGCATGTCGTATGCCGGAAGTGTAAATCGCCAGCGGCCTGCGCGCCAGCGTCCACGATGGTGACCGACCCTCGGATGAACATCTCAACGCCGAATTTCGGGGAGATGTCCGCCCCTCGGTCGAACATCTCGACGTGCTCTTGCGGGTGATGCCCAACCCTCGGTCGCACACTGCGCAACAAAAAACCCCGGAGCAGCAAGCCGCTCCGGGGTTTTAACCTGGTACTTTCAATTGACGTCTCAGCGCACGAGCGTCAGATCCCAGCCCAGCAGGCTGCCGGTGTCGGCGCCGAAAGCGTCGATGACCTGAAGTGACCAGCTGCCCGCGGCCTCAAGGCCGACGAACGCGTCGGCCTGGTAGCTCTCAAAGAAGTCTTCGCCGGCCGCGCCATCGGCCTGGCGCAGTACAATCGAGTCGCCGTTGGGGTGAATCAGACGAACTTCGAGATCGCCGATGAAGCTGTGCGCCACCAGCACATCCACGCTCACCTCCAGCGCGGGGCCCTGACCGGTGACCTCAATGGTGCTGAGGACGCCGTTGGCATCGTCATCGGGGATCGCGAGCTCTGCGTCGCTGGAGAAGGTCGCCGGCTCACCCTCGCAAAGCGGCGAGTCGATGCAGGCGTCGTCGGCACAGCTGAGAGTGTCGCCGCAGACGGGCTCGGGCTCGGGCTCAGGCTCTTCGAAGACGGGGAGGTCGGTGGCGCGAGCGCTCAAGAACTCTTCGACGTAGCGGTACGAGATGTAACCGTAACCGTCGGGCACGCGCTCGTCGGCGTGGTCGGTGCCCCAGCTACCGGTGCCCCAGCTGTTTTTGAAGATGAAGAAGCCCGACTCGGTCATCGGCTCGCCATTCTCGTCGAGCATCACCTCGCCCTTCTCATCGAGGCGCTCAACGGTCAGGGTGTCATCCCAACCCACCAGCAGGAAGGCGTGACCGGCTCGGCGTGCGCGGCTATCCGTCTTATCGGCCTCATTGGGGTAGAGGACGTAGCCTTTGCGGGCGTACTCGCGGTTGGTGGGCAGCGAGGAGGCGCCGTGGTTCCACGACTGGTAGTAGAAGTCACCCCCGGCGACCACCGCAGTGCCCTTATTCTTCATGATCGCTTTGATGTCGCGCTCACGCGTGGAGATCCAGCGGCTCGACGGAAGTTTCCACTTCTCGGCGTCCACGGCCTCCTGAGGCGGGTGCCCGTTGGTGTGACATTCGGTGGGGCGCTCGGCCTCATCGCCGGCGCAACGCTCGTCATTCGACGCGCCCCAGGGACGCGACTCATAGGGCCAGAAGGCCTCCTCGACGATCCCGAAATCGCTGATGGCGCGCAGGTTGTAGGTGGAGCTGGAGCCGGAGGTGTTCGGGAAGGAGTTGACCTCGAACTTCGCCGACCACTGCAGGTACTGCTCGGAGAAGTCTTTGTCGGGGAAGGTGCCTTCCTTGATGTAGAGGTGCTCCATCAGGGCGACCGCAGCGAAGATCGAGCAGACCCCGCGGCTTCCCTGGTTGGCGGTGGGCGACTGCAGCGCAAGCAGCTCGTAGTTGGTCGGCTCAAAGACCTCATCGCCCTTGGCTTCGTTTTGAAGCGAGGCGTTCTCGGGCGCGCCGTCAAGAAGGGTGTCGAGGCTTTCAAGCGGCGGCGCAAAGACGGCGCTGTTGTCGGTAGTGGGCCCCTCAACCTCGGTGCCCTCACCACAGCTCGCGAGCACAAGGCTCGTACCGATCGCCAGCAACCACCACTTCTTGGTGTTCATCGCCATAAAGAGTCTCTCAAAAGAAGATGCAAAAAACGCAGGGTTATCGTGGAACGCGCAGGCGCGGTGGAGCGCCATGACGCCGCGCGTCGATGTCCATCAAAGTGCCGGGCACCATACTCAAAAGCCCGCAGAGATTGCAACATGTTACCTACATAGGCCTACCCCCTGCCCCGAGCGGGTGAGACATGCTGGATGTCCCGCTGAGACGGGCCTGTTTCAAGCGCGCGGCGAGAAGCCCTTGCACGTCGCAAATCCGTTTCAACTCTGCGACAGACGTTTCAAATCATCGGCATACATCCTCATCCTCTCAAAAGCAGCAGGCTTCAGCGGCGCGGACCAGCGTCAGCGCCCTACGTGTTAGTATCGCGAGTATTAACGGGACTTTGCGTGATGCGCGTCACTTTTTGCGTGCCGGGGGTCGGCCGCCGGTCCGTCGCCAGCGCCATCTCTTAAGATGGCATGGTATAATGTTTGCTGAGCGCGAGGGTGGGATTTCATAGACGCGCCTTATAGGGCGGCATTTTTTAAGGAGAACACGATGGCAGTCAAAGCATTGACGACGCAGGCCGAGATCGAGGCGATCATGGCACCGGACGGACCGGCCGCGCTGATCGACTTCTGGGCGGGGTGGTGTGGCCCCTGCAAGATGATGGCCCCGCAATTTGAGGCGGCGGCCGAAGAGATGGCCGACCAACCTGTGGCCTTCTACAAGCTCGATACCGAGAACTATCCGGCACTTGCCCGGGCGTTTAACGTGCGCAGCCTTCCGACACTGATCGCGGTGCGAGATGGGGAGATCCAGGAGGTTTCCATCGGGGCGAAGAGAGCCGCTCAGATCGTGGCGCTGGCGCAGCGCATTAACCCGGATCGCCCGCCTGGATTTTTCAAAAAACTATTTGGTGGATGAGGACGCCCCGGCGAGCCCGACCTCTCTGAGGAGGCTCATTTCGAGGTGGTCATCCGCGATGAGCCCTGGCGAGCACCACCGGCTTTATCGCGGTACCTGTACCATCCACGCCTGCGTCAGGCTTACCTTGAGCGGGTGACGAAGGCCGATGCCCTGATATGTGTCGTTTTTTAAGGAGATGCTGATGAAGCGTGATGGCGAGTATGGGACACGGATATGGAGCATCGCCCCCCGGTGGCCGGCCCTGCTGCTGGGTGGCGCGATGGTGCTTGGTGCCTGCGAGCGCGGACCCGAAACGGCCGCTCCGGAAGAGGTGGCGGCACAGGCCGAAACCGAGAAAGAAAAGCACAGCACTGATGCTCCCGACACCGTGTCTTCGGAGGAGGAAGCTCAAGACAGGCCTGCCCTACCCGAGGGTTGGAACCTTCTTCAGGCGGAACGTCTAAGCGCTGAGCAACGCGCGCAGCTGGAGCGGGCTGAAGCGGCGCGGAAGGCCCTGGCGAGCACGCTGATGGGGCGGGTGATGGGGGTGGTCCAGGAGAAGGGGGCACCGGCGGCGGTGGAGGTCTGCCATAGCGAGGCAGGTCCCCTGACCGCGGAGGTGGGTGAGGAGCACGGGGTGCGCATCGGCCGCTTCTCCGAGAAGTTGCGAAACGCAGATAACCAGCCGCCTCCCTGGGCCGCGGCGGTGGCCAACGAGGCCGGCGAGCCACGCGTGGGCGTGGGGCCTCAGCAGGAGCTTGCGGTGCTCAGCCCGATTCGCATCGCCGCGCCGTGTCTTACCTGCCACGGCGATCGCGAGTCGCTGGCGCCGCAAGTCGCCCGGGCGATCGCCGAGTATTATCCCGAAGATCGAGCCACCGGCTATGCCGAGGGCGATCTACGGGGTTGGTTCTGGGTGGAGGTACCCGGAAGTTGAGAGGGTATGGCCGACCCTCGGTCGGTCGATTCTCAACAACGATGCGGGTGGTGCACGACCCTCGGTCGAACGATCTTCAGCAATCACGCGGGTGGTGCACGACCCTCGGTCGAACGATCTTCAGCAATCACGCCGCGATGTTCGTCCCTCGGTCGAACGAGCTTCAGCAATCACGCCGCGATGTTCGTCCCTCGGTCGGACCGTCTGCAGCAATGCTGCTGGCAAAATCTGCACACGTCTCGCCCAAACGCAGTAATCCCGACGCCTGTGCTAGACGCGAGCCAAACCATTGGCTACCTCTGAGAGAGGTCATCGAAGGGGTCTCTCTCGGAGGTTTTTTATGGGTCGTCGTGTTTCACTGTCGTCGTGCCTGGCTACAAGCGCGCTCTCGCTCCTGGTTGCGCTCGGTGCCACGGCCTGCTCGGGTTGTAGTGATGAAGATCTCACCGGCACTCAGATCTGTGCAACTGACGAGGACTGCACAGGTGCTGAACGGTGCGTAGCCGACCGCTGCGTGGAGGACGACGCCGGCGGCGACACCGACACCGGGGCGCTCGACGGCGGTGAGGACGGCGGCCATGATGCCCGGGATGACGCCGATGCCCCGCTGGAGTGCGGCGTCGATGAGAGCGCGTGTGCCGGGGTCTGCTGTAGCGCCGAGCAGGTCTGTCTGGGAGATGCATGCGTCGACACACGGGGGGAGTGTGAGCGCACCGAGGAGTGCGCACTCAACGAGATCTGCGAGCCCTCCATCGGGCAGTGCCTTCCCCGCGACCAGATCGCCGTCTGCGAGTACCGACCTCCGGTCGGGGAATTGGAGCCCTCGCCGGGCTGCACCTGGGTGCCCGACGGGCTGGAGTTCGAAGGCAGAGGCGATGTGGTGGCCGTGCCGGTTGTCGCAAACCTCAGCGATGATAACGGCGACGGTGTCACCGATACCGACGATATCCCCGACATCGTCTTCCCATCGTTCAACCGCAACAGCCAGGGCTGCTGCAACGTCGACGCCACGGTGCGCGTGGTGGAGGGGCGCTGCGCCGAAGACGGCACCATGCGCACCATCGCCTCGATCAGCGAGCCTCCCGTCAACAACGACTCCGGCCTGGCGCTGGCAGACCTCGATGGCGACGGCGTCGCCGAAATCATCGGCGTAACGCGCAACGCCGCCGGCCAGCCCCAGGGCACAGTGGCGTTTCGTCGCATCAGCGACGACGCCAGCCAGTGGGAGCCGATGTGGCATAACCCCGACTATCCCGCCTGGAATGTTCATACCCGCGGAGGCGCCAACACCTCGGTGGCCGATCTCGATGCCGACGGGCAACCGGAGGTTATCATCGGCAATGTGGTGCTCAACGGTCAGAGTGGCATTCTCAAATGGGATGGCGTGGTCACAAGCGCCGATCACACCGGCGGTCCCGGTGGCATCGGCAACAATGCGTTTCTGGGGCCCTCCTCCACGGTGGCCGATGTGACGCTCGACGGCACCCAGGAGATCATCGCCGGAAACACCCTCTACAACCACCGCGGGGAGGTCTTATGGACGTACGCCTTCACCTCGCAGAACTCCCGCTGTCAGGGTCCCTTAACCTGTGACGGATTTAACGCCGTGGCACGTTTTAACGAAGGAGATCATCCCAACATCGTGCTGGTGCGCCGCGGGGAGATCATCGTGCTCGACCACCTGGGCCAGGAGGTCTGGAAGATCGGTGTGCCGCTGGACGACTGCTCCAACGGCAATGAGGCTGGCCCGCCCACGATCGCAGATTTCGACGGCGACGGGATCCCCGAGATCGGCACTGCCGGCGCCGACTTCTACGTGGTCGCCAAACGGGAATGCGACGTCGACAACTGGGAGGCTCTGGGCTGCTCCGATCGCGGTATCCTCTGGAAGACCCCCAACCAGGACTGCTCCAGCCGCGCCACCGCCTCCAGCGTCTTCGACTTTGAGGGTGACGGCAAGGCGGAGGTTGTCTACGCCGATGAGCAAAACTTCTACATCCTGGATGGAACCTCGGGCGAGGTGCTCTTTGAGGACGGGCAACACGAGAGCAATACGCGCATTGAGATGCCGGTGATCGCCGACGTCGACAACGACGGTTCGGCCGAAGTGCTGGTGGCCTCGGCGTATGGAAATCGCGGCGATCGCCCGGGGCTGTGGGTCTGGAAGGACGCCCGAAACAACTGGGTACGCACCCGACGCATCTGGAACCAGCACGCGTATTCGGTGACCAACATCACCGAGGACGCACGTGTGCCCCGAATCCCCGAGCGAAACTGGGAGAACGGCCGGCTCAACAACTTCCGCCAGAACGTCCAACCCGATGGCCTCTTCGACGCGCCGGATCTGGTCGTGGAGGAGGTCACCACCAATCAGGTCTCCTGTGGGACGGAGGGCGAACTGCGCATCAGCGTGGTGGTAGGCAATCAGGGGGCTCGAAGTGTGCCTCAAGGCACCCCCGTGGTGGTGACGCTCTCACGCAACAGCACCGTTTTGCTCGATGAGCGTCTTGAGCTGAGCGAGGCGTTGCTCCCCGGCAACACCGAACGCTTTGAGCTGAGCGTGGAGGTAACCAACGCGCTGCTGCAGGCTGAATTCGAGCTGCGCGTGGGAGCCGATCCGGACAACCGTTTCAACGAGTGCAACGAAGACAACAATGAGCAACTCGTCGAAGGGGTGCAGTGTCGCATCCTCGGCTGATCATCGTGCTGGCGGCCAACCCTCGGTCGGCTCATTCGCCCGAGAGTTGGTCACCTCCCACGAAGTTTGACCGACCCTCGGTTCGACCATCTTAAGACGTGTCCGACCCTCGGTTGAGCAATACGTCGGCTCCAAGCGCTCCGACGCCTTCTCGCATCTCACCTCTCCCCCCCCTTTTTCCCGTTGACCGCTTCCCCTCACCTACCATGGCAGGCGTTCCGGTTTGGTGACCAGTGTTGGTGCCAACGTTTATCGCAGAACCCCACCAGGGGTCTTCTTCGACACACCCACACCTTTGAGATGTGTCCGACCCTCGGTTGAGCAATACGTCGGCTCCAAGCGCTCCGACGCCTTCTCGCATCTCACCTCTCCCCCCCCTTTTTCCCGTTGACCGCTTCCCCTCACCTGCCATGGCAGGGGTTCCGGTTTGGTGACCAGTGTTGGTGCCAACGTTTATCGCAGAACCCCACCAGGGGTCTTCTTCGACACACCCACACCTTTGGGTGGCGTTTTTACAGGAGGCATCATGAGCACCGACCCTCATCATCAGCTACTGATCAAGTGGCTTGAAGGCGCATATACACTGGAGAAAACTCTGAGCAAGGCACTTACCCGACAGGCCAAACACGCCCGGGAGTTTCCCGAGCTGCAGGCCCGTCTCCACGAGCACACACGCGAGACCAAACGTCACTGCGAGCTTGTAAAGCACTGCCTGAAAGACCTCGGCGCCGAGGCCCCGGAGTGGCGCGCGAAAGCATCGGGCTTTGCGGGTGCGGCTCAGGCCGGATTCACGGGGTTTCTGGACAACACCTTTGTCAAAGACACCATGATCGGGGCCGCCAGCGAAGAGTTAGAGATCTCGATGTATCAGGCCATCATCGCGCTGGCGGAGAAGTTGGGAGAAGCCGAGATCGCCAGCATCTGCTCAGATATTTTAGAAGACGAGCGCGCGATGCTCGCATTTTTCAACGATAATCTCCCCCAGATGATCCGCGCCGGAGTGGAGAACAACATGCTGAGAGGATGACATCCCCCGCGATCCAACAACCGGGCTCACAAGACCTGCCGGTTGGCACCGACAGCCAGTGCGCGTGATGTCCAACCGAGGGTTGGACATCACGCGATTATGCTCAACCGAGGGTTGGACATCACGTCGGTGTGGTGCGTCGCAATAGCACGTGCATTTTTGCGCTTTTTGCGACCTCGGACGCGCATCATGAGTCGTGAGATTCCGTTCTGGTGCCTGGATCCAGCCCGTACCGGCCACAAACAGACACAACCCGGCCCTCGTCAGCCTCACCCGGGCCGGAGGAGATTGGAACCTGTCGCGCGGGCTGAAAAAAACGCCCCTCACTCAAAATCCCCCGTATATGTTCCATCGCTGTGGGCACTCGAAGAGCACCGGTGCCTTAGCATCTAGAGCCGGCAAACAGCCTCACGAGCCCGCGTCGGGAAGAAGAACATGATTCCCCGGAGGGCAATGCCCCAGGCATAGCGCCAACTCTTCTGGCCCCGCCGGCTTGCAGCTAACACGAGCGTGTTGCTTCAACCAGAGGGTACCGCAGGGGAACACGACTCCGGTCTTTTTGGCCTTCCACCGCAAGCGAATCCGCTCGTAGACGCGAACAAACGACGCGTACTGAAGCTCCGCTGCCTCGCGCAGCGCCGGGAACGTTGCGACAAATCGCGGCGCTTTCTGCACGCGCGGACAGGGGGTCGAAGGCCGCGTGGTCGTCGGTAACCCCAGAACTCTGAGCACACCCTCCGCGCCGACCTTCCCGCGCTCTCGCTCCGCGAGCACCTCCTTGAGCGCATCGTCCAGGAGCCCCTCAAAGTGCTCCTGTGCCTCCTCCAAACTCATCTGCTCGTAGCCGGGGGGAGGTGTCGGAGTAAACTCCACGTACTTCTCGGAGCGCCTCCCGTAGCCTTCGGGCTTCATGACCCGCATCGGTTTTCCCCAGTCTCGAGGCAGTATCATCATACCCGGCCACTCCTCAGGGTGGTCGCATTCACCGGTACGCACCGGATTGAGCCAGATGTAGATCAACTGCTTGACCAGCGCCGCCTGATCGAGGACCACCATGTCGTGGTACCCGCGGGAATCCCAGAAGTAGCCACTTCGATCGAGGTCGCGGTTTCGCGCGCGGGCCACCCCGGCCATCGCATCTCGCATAAATCCACTCCGCGTGGCGTGCACATCGGTGGCCAGCACATGAACATGGTTGGACATGGCGACGAAGGCGTGAATGCGCAAACCGTGGCGCGAGGCGGAACGTGCGATCTCGTAGCGAAAAATCTCGTTCATCACGACATCCGGCCGCAGCAAAAACTCGCGATCATGGGTGCGACGGCTCATCACGGCGACCTGATTTTCGGTGTGGCAGCGAGGTAGGGTCATGGCGCGTTTCTCCCTTGGTGAGTCGAAGTCAGACGTCGTTTTTCTGTTATCGACAGCCGGGCGGAGATGTTGCGTGAATCTTCAGACTTTTTTCGTTCCGACGTGGTTGAAGCCCCGATCACGTTGGTTGGCCCTGCGCGTTGACCATCCTCCGGTCAGTCATGTTTCACATCACAGACACTGAACGTGACCAACCCTCGGTTGCACAATCTCCCACATCCATGCCGGGATACGACGCGCCATAAAGCAAGGCCCTCCCACGTGTCACGATGCCCACCGCCCCCCATACCTCCGACTCGCTCTCTCCACGTCACCGCCCGGGAACCTGGCGAGGAAGGACTCTCTCGTGAACGAAACGATCGCCTTGATGTCCACCCCCCGGTCACCTATCACCCGCATCCTCACAGCGCGTTGACCAACCCCCGGTCGCGCACCTCGACACGGCTCCTCCATGAACGACCCAATGCTGCTCTCGCATGACGGCGATCTTTTCGTCATCAATAAACCCGCCGGCTGGGTGGTGCACCCCACCAACGATCCCGCGATGAAAGATCTGGTCAGCTGGCTCAATACGCTGACCGGCACCTCTGAAAACGCACCGATTCATCGCCTCGACCGCGAGACCAGCGGCGTCGTACTGATGTCACCTTCCCCTGAACTTCGCGCGGAGTTGGGCGAGTGGTTCGCGCAGAACCAGGTGCGCAAAGAGTATCGAGCGCTGGTCTACGGGTCGCCTCCCAACACCATGACGCTCGATGCTCCGCTCTTTGATCGGCGCCGCGGGCGGCCACTTAACGCTCGGACCCGAATTGAGACTCTGGAGCGATTTGTCTCCTGCTCCTACCTGCGGGTACAGCCAGAGACGGGACGCAAGCACCAGATTCGCCAGCATCTTCAGCGAGAAGGCCACGCCATCGTTGGCGAGTCGCGTTACAAGCCTAAAAAGTTCTTGAGAGTTCCGGGCTTTCCGGGGCGTCTCTGGCTGCACGCGTTGCGACTGGAACTTCCCGACGATCGCGTCATCGAAGCCCCGTTGGCGCCCGAGCTTGACGCGCAACTTACGCTGCTTCGCTCACTCACCGAAGATCCGCGCTGACGTTGCACATCCGGGGGGCGAACTTCACCCGGTATTTTAGCCCACTTTGCGCCTCCGGCGGTCGAACTTCACCCGGTGTTTTCGCCCACTTTGCACATCCGGGGGTCGGACATCTCCGAGGTCGGACATCTCCGAGGGTCGGACATCTCCCAGGTTTCTCGCCACCTTTGCACATCCGAGGGTCGGACATCTCCCAGGTTTCTCGCCACCTAACCCTCGATCTTCAGGCCAAAACGTGACACCAGACCGGGAAGTTGCTCCAGACGCACCTTCATCCCCCGGGTGCGACTTTTGGCCGGGTCGAGCACCAGGTTAAGCGCTCCCTGAAGATCGGCTCCTTCCAGGTTAGCGCGCTCCCAGCTCACCCCCGCCACATCGCTCTGCTCAAACGTCGCCTGGCGAAGGTCGGCCTCATACAGATCACTCTCCTGGAGACTGCAACGTACAAACGATGTCTGGCGCAGGTTCAGCGAACGCATCGACGCGTAGTTGAGGTTGCTTCCTTCAAAGCCCACGCTGAATCCGAAGTCGCTGACCTCAAAAAAACTCACGCCCATCAGCTTGCAATCCACAAAACGCACCCCCTGCAAACGCGCGCCAGCCAGTTTGACCATCGCCAGGTTGCAACCTCGAAAGGTGCAATCAACGAAGGCAACCTGCCGAAGATCCGCTCCCAGAAACTCGCAGTCAACGAACTCGCAGGCGTAAACCTCCTGCTCAAAAGGACGCTGATGAGTAAAGTCCGCGGCGTCAATGGTGGTGTTGAGGTAAGAGTCGGGGGAGGGAAGATCGCTCATCAGGAGCCACACATAAAAGGAGGGGGGTTGGACCCGGAACGGGGTCTGGAGGGGGGGCGAACGTTGTTCCAACCTCCCAATAGCCGACCTCTGCCGAGCGGGGCAAGAGAGCGTTGAGCAAACGTCTGGAGCGTTCGACCGTCACCCGCTTCATTCCTCGCGTTCGACCATCCCCCGGTCGCGCATCACCCGCTTCATTCCTCGCGTTCGACCATCCCACGGTCGCGCATCACCCGCTTCATTCCTCGCGTTCGACCATCCCTCGGTCATGCAAATGCCGCTTCATTCCTCGCGTTCAACCATCCCCCGGTCCGCCCCCTCAACGCCGCCCCGCACCCTCAATAAAAATCTCCAGCACCCGATCAATGGCCGGCTTGAGCGCAAAAGGCCCCTCAAACGCCCAGTGGATCGTCAGCGAATGCAGATGCCCCCCCAGCGCCAACACGTAGTCCATCGGCTCGGCCTCACGCAGCTCTCCGGCGGCGATACCCTGCTCCATGAGATCCAGCCACACGCGCTGGTTGGCGCGGTAGGTGGTCAGAATCTCCTCGTCGACCTTATCCGAAGGAGGCCCCATCGGGGCGTTGACCATCGCCGCCACAAAAAGCTCGCGTTCCTCCTCGGCGAACTCCGCCAGCCGGTAAAGCAACCAGCGGGTGCGCTCCCGAAAGCCCAGCCCGTCCGGAGGTGGCTGCACGATCACCTCAGTGATACGCGCACGCACCGAGCGCCACAGCGTGCAGAGGATGTCATCGCGATTGGCAAAGTGCTTGTAGAGCGCCGAGGTGGAATAGCCAGCCTGGGTGGCGATCTCCTCCACGGTCATCGACTGACCGCGCTGATTATAAACCACCGCCGCCGCTTCCAAAATGCGCTCACGGGCCTCCGTATGGCCCAGACGCTGTCGGTTCGCATCACTCATGCAGGGACTCGTCGTTTCATCGAAATATCCATGGAGGGAGGCCCTGAGTCTGACTCAGCCGCGTGACATTGGCCAGCGCGGGGACCACGCATGGCACCATAATGCGGGTGGCACATCGACGCATCTCGCGACCGTATCGCCTCGCCCCGACTCATCCCACCTCGTCGGCAGCATCATCGAGGCTGACCATCAAGCTCGCCACAAGGCGAAAAACGCGCCGCCTCAGCCAGCGCCTCGATCAACGCGTCAATGTCATCGCGATCCGTATACGCCCCGAACGAAGCGCGGGCCGTGGCGCAAAGCCCCAGCTCACGCACCAGCGGATGGGCGCAATGCGATCCGACGCGCACCGCCACATTCTGCGCGTCGAGCAGCTCGCCAAGGTCGTACGCGTCAACCCCGCGCAACCCAAAGGCGATCACCGCCGAGCGCTCCGCCGGGCTTCCCACAACCTCCACCCCCTCAACCTCCTTGAAACGCTCCAACGCATAGGCACAAAGCGCCTCCTCGTGACGCTGCAACGCCTCCATTCCAAATCCCTCCATCCAGTCGATCGCCGCCGCCATCCCCACAGCCTGCGCCACCGGCGGGGTTCCCGCCTCCAGCCGGTTTGGAAGTTCAGCGAAGACGACCTCATCCTCCCGAACCGACGTCATCATCCCACCACCCAGCTCCATCGGACGCAGTCGCTCCAGCGCCTCCGAACGCCCGCAGAGCACCCCCACCCCGGTAGGCCCGTACATCTTGTGGGCCGAGCACACAAAGAAGTCGCAGCCCAGCGCCTTCACATCGATCGCCCGATGCGCCACGCTCTGCGACCCATCGATCACGCTCAGCGCGCCGTACCCACGCGCCATCTCAACCCACTCCGCCACCGGATTGACCGTCCCCAACACATTGGAGACATGCGTCAGAGCAACAATCGCAGTACGCGCACCGATCATCGCCTCCGTCGCCTCCCGGTCCAACTCCCCTCGCTCGTTGAGCGGAACCACCCGCAGCCTCGCCCCGCTCTCCTCGGCCAGCGCGCGCCAGGGGAGCAGGTTGGCGTGATGCTCCATCGCGCTGATCACGACCTCATCGCCCGGCTTAAGTGCCCCGCGAAGTCCGCACGCAATCAGGTTGAGCGCATGCGTCGCACCCCGGGTAAACACCACCGAGCTGCTCGTTTCAGCCCCCAGAAACGCCGCCACCCGCGCCCGGGCCGCCTCATAACGCTGCGTCGAGCGGCGCGCTCGCCAGTGCCCTCCTCGCCCCGCCGAGCCGGTCTCCGTGGCATAAAAGTCGCTCAACACGTCGATCACCGGCTGCGGCGTCAACGTCGTCGCCGCGCTGTCCAGATAGGTCCAGCGCCGCCCTACCTCCCCTCCCTGGTGCAGCGCCGGGACCTGCTCGCGCACCTGCGCCGCGAGACACGATGGTTCGCTCGTGATGCTGACATCTCCTTCGGGTCGCTTCACGTTCACAGACACCTCCAGTTCTTGCGCCTCAATCCGATTCGAACGTCTCTCCATGCGACATCGCCACGCCACCGGGTATGCAACATCAGCGCGTGATAGGCCCTCCACACTCCTTTTTGCGCTCCACCGACATCATAGAGAACATAAGACCCCTTCCTCCCACGAGCGGCACCCTGGCATTCCCGGAGCCCATTGCCGCGTCGCAAAACTCCTCACGCACCCCGCCCTCGCCTTGATTTCACGTCAACGTCGCCCCCCTTACGGGGTAATCCATCTCTTGACACTTGACGCAACGAATGCGGGCTGTGAATAGTAAAAATACTCCACCTGACGCGATCGTTCCGCTCTAAGCTAACGCGCGGCCTTGTGTTTTGCGAACTTCATCTCGCCAGAAACACCAGGCCTACTCGCCGCTGCCCCCCGGGAATTCCCCTATGGCGATCCATCCCCGACTGCGCACTCTTCTTAATACGCTGGACATCGACGATCCCCGAGCCATGCCCGATGAGGCGACCTGGGCGCGAATGCTCGTCGGTATCAATCAGATCTGCGCGGAGTCGGAACATAACGCCTTTCTGCTCCATCAGACCCTGGATACCCTCGGCGAGTCCTCGCGTCAGCTTGAGTCTAAGGTCAACGAGGAGCGTGAGAAGTTGCAATCTCTGCTCAGCGCGGTTGAAGACGGCGTCTGCGCCATCGACCGCCGCGGGCGCCTGCTCTTTGCCAACCCGGCCGCCTCTCGCCTCTTCGACAGCACCATCGACGACACCTTTAAGCTCCTGGAGCGCCTGGGCGTCGACCGCAGCGGCCCCGAAGCCGATCCGGCACCGGAGCGCAGCGCCCAGGCGCTGCTCAACTCCGGCGCTACCCTTCGCGACGACGATGGCCTGCTGGAGCGCAACGGCTCCGGTGCGCTCCCTGTCTCCTACATCCTCAGCCCCATCGATCGCGACGGGGTGGTTGTAGGCGCGGTCTGCGTGATCCGCGACGTCACCGAACAAAAAGAGGTCGCCGACCGCCTCCAGCGCCTCAACGACGAGATCACCCGCGCCCGCGACCAGGCCATCGAGGCCAATCAAGCCAAAAGCCGCTTTCTGGCCAATATGAGCCACGAGCTGCGCACCCCGCTCAACGCCGTCATCGGCTACACCGAGCTTATCCGCGAAGACGCCGAGATCTTCGGCTACAACGACATCACCCCCGACCTTGGTAAGATCTACACCGCCGCCAAGCACCTCCTAAGCCTGATCAACGACATCCTCGATCTCTCCAAGATCGAGGCCGGTCGCCACGAGATCGTCTGGGAGAGCTTCGATCTTGGCGAGCTCATCGCCGATGTCATCTCCACCATGGAGCCGGTCTCCCGCGCCAAAAACAACCACTTTGAGGTCCTCGTCGAAGCCGACCTGGGCATGATCCGTGCCGATCGCATCAAGCTGCGCCAGATCCTCATCAACCTGTTGAGCAACGCCTGCAAGTTCACCGAAAACGGCCACGTGACCTTGAATGTGCGCCGCGAAGAATCCGACCCCGGAGAACACTTCATCTTCGATGTGACCGACACCGGCATCGGCGTCGTCCAGGAGAAGATCGACGAGCTCTTTGAGCCCTTCACTCAGGCCGACAACTCCACCACCCGCCAGTACGGCGGCACCGGCCTGGGACTGACCATTACGCAGCACTTCTGCCGCATGATGGGCGGTTTCATCCATGCCACCAGCAGCCCCGGCGAAGGCTCCACCTTCAGCGTGCACCTGCCCGCCCCCCTGGTCGCCAGCGAGGCGTTGAACGCCATCGACGAGGCCGCCGCCCTGCCGCGCGCCGCCCGCAACGACCACACCGTACTGGTCATCGACGACAGCGAGACCGTCCACGAACTTCTGCGACGCCAGCTCGGGCGCGCCGGCTACCGGGTCGTCAGCGCCATCAGCGGCGATGAAGGCCTGCGCATGGCCCGCGCCGTCGGCCCCTCGGCCATCACCCTCGATGTGATGATGCCCGGACGCAGCGGCTGGGACACCCTGGCCGAGCTCAAATACGACCCGGAGCTGGCCCACATCCCGGTGATCATGCTCACGATGGTCGTCGACCGCAAAAAAGGCTTCGCGCTGGGGGCCGACGACTACCTGGTCAAACCGGTCAGCGGCGACGTGCTCCTGCGCACCCTCCAGCGCTTCGAGCTGGAGCGCGGTGAGTTGCAGGCGCTCATTGTCGAAGACGATGACGCCACGCGCGAGGTCATGGACCGCACCCTTCAAAACGCCGGCTGGAAGACCACCACCGCCATCCACGGTCGACAGGCTATCGACCGTCTGCGCGCGCTCGATGCCAAAAATCTCCCCGACATCATCCTCCTCGATTTGATGATGCCCGAGATGGACGGCTTTGAATTTCTCGAAGTGCTGCGCGCCGAGCCAGCCCTGAGCGACATCCCGGTCATCGTGGTCACCGCCCGCCAGCTCTCGCATAAAGAACTCCACCAGCTCCAGCAGGTCACCGAGCGGGTCATGCGCAAAGGAAACTTCACCGGCACCGAGCTCGTCGAAGAAGTCGACCGCCTGGTCGCCCCCGGCGTCCGACGCCAGCTTACTCCGGAACTCAGCTGAGCATCGTATCCGAACATCGCCCTACGTCTCCCCACCCCTGTCGTTGGAGTCGCCCATGAGTCCCCTGCACGATCTGGAACGCTGGAGCCCCGAGTACGACCTGCGATTTGTGGCCGAGACGCCCGTCTGCGGGCACTGCCATCACTACAACCTCTTTATCGACAAGACCGTCAACGATGCGCTGGGGCTTGCCGCCGGCACAAAGCTGCGCACCGAGGCGGCCCGCGAGTTCTTCTGGGCGCTGCTCAACCGTGCCACCGTCGACCTCCATATCGATGAGCCCGCCGCCCGCCTCTCGCTCGCCGAAGATCTCTTTCGGACCTGGGGGCACGGCCGCCTTGAGCTCGGCAGACTCACCCCGCAGGGGGGCGTGGCCCTCGGCCGCACCCTGCACTACAGCACCAGCTGGCGCGAGAAGTTCGGCGACCAGCCCCGCTACTCCCCGGCCGACGCGCTGGCCGCAGGCTTTGCAGAAGCCGCCATGGCAGTGGCCTTCGGCCTCCCCCCCCACACGATCGAGGCCACCGAGACCCTCTGCCAGGCCATGGGTCATGAGAGCTGCGAGTTCCGCCTGCGCCGGGTCGAAGGCGCCGCCGCCCTGCGCCCCCCGCTCAGCCAGCAGGCCACGCTCGATGTGCTCCCGGCGAGCTTCGGCGGCCGCTCCGAAGACGAAGTCCAGCGCCTGACCGAAGGCCTGCGTGACTTTCTCGCCAGCGTCAAAGGCGATGAGCGCGGGCTGATCGAGGCCTTCGGTGTCTTTGTCACCTTCAGCCCGGTCAACATCTACAACCGCCTCTCCTACGAGATGCTGGAGACCTTGAGTCAGCGCCACGAGAGCTTCGCGCGGGTCTCCGCCGGACTCCTGCGCGAGGCCGGCCGAATGTGCGGCTTTAACACCTTCGGCGGCATCATCGGCTCGCCGGAATGGGAGGCGCTCACCGGCACCAGCGAACGCGACGCGCTCACCGTCGCGCTTCATGCCTGCACGATCGCCCGGGGCTTAGGGTTTGGGCGATGGTCGGTGGCCGACTTTGAGCCGGGCCGCCTGCTGGTTCTCCAGGCGCCCACCACCTACGAGGGGCCCTATTATAAGCTGCGCCACGGCCAGGGCTCGACCCCCTCCTGCTACCTCTTTGAAGGGGCGTGTGAAGCCATCGCCCAGCTCGGCCACGCCGTCGACTGGAGTTCAACCCCCGCATTCACGCCGGCGTTCTACGACGAGATGAGCAACGATCCCGACAACCAGTGGCAGGCCGAGCAGACCCACTGCGTCAGCTGCGGTGACGATCATTGCGAAGTCATCGTGACCCGGCAGATCCGATGAGCTCCCCCGCGTTCGATGCGCCCCTCAACCTTCGAAAAGATCGGGCCTGCATCGACGATCTGCTCTGGCGCCTCGACCTCCCCGAAGACACCGACCTCACGCGCCTGCCCGACGCCCTGCGCGAGGTCGGCCTGACCCGACGGGGCCAGGCCTCCAGCCTCCCGATGTGGGTGTTTTTCAGCGCCGAGGACCACCGCCTGCTGGTGGTTCCCGCGACCGGTCGCCTGCAACTTCGCGTGCATTACGCCACGCCGCGCGACACGCGTCGCAACGCCGCCCGCGCCCTGGCCGAGCAGGTCGCCCGGGCGCTGGCCGCGTGCTGAACATCCCCCCTTAACTCCCGCCCATGCGCTCAGGAGAGCGGCTCGGCGTCGCTCTTTTTGGAGCTTCCCGGCAGAGGAATGAACTCCTCCTCATCATGCACCGGAAGTTTGATACGCCCGCTCTCCCAGTCGGCTTTGGCCTGCTCGATGCGCTCCTTGCTCGACGAGACAAAGTTCCACCAGATATGCCGCTTCCCCAGGGGCTCCCCCCCGAGCAGCATCACGGTGGCCGGGGTGCGGGCGGTGATCACCGGATCTTTTCCGGCCTCCACCACCAGGAGTTGCCCCTTTTTATAGATCTGCCCGCCAAGCTCCACCTGCCCGCGCGCCACATAGATCGCCCGCTCGCTGTAGCCTTCGGGTAGTTTCAAGCGCGCCTCCGGCGCAAGCTCGCTGTGCACATAGAAGAGCGGCGAGTGCGTCTGCACGGGGCTTTTAAGCCCGTAGGCCTCACCGGCGATCACCCGCAACCACACGCCCGATGCATCATCGTGGGGAAGCTGCGCCTGCTCGTAATGATGAAACGTCGGCTCGCTCTCCTCCACCTCCTCCGGCAGCGCCACCCAGGCCTGCAAAAGCTCCAGGTCGCCCCCGGTACGCCGAAACTCCTCCTCAAAACGCTCCGAATGACTCACGCCGCTGCCGGCCGTCATCCAGTTCACATCCCCCGGCTTGATCACCTGCTCGTAGCCCACGCTGTCGCGGTGCATCCACTTGCCGTGGAAGATGTAGGTGATCGTCGAGAGCCCGATATGCGGGTGGGGCAGCACATCCATCTCCTCGGAGATCACCGGCGAAAGTGAGACCGGCCCGGCGTGATCCAGAAAAATAAAGGGCCCGACCATCCGCCGCTTGCGGTAGGGCAGAATACGCGCCACCTCAAAGCCGGGGCCAAGTTGGGCAGCGCGGGCATCAATGACGATGTCGAGCATACAAACTCCTGAGATTCGCAGGTGGGGGGCGCCGGGGGTTCGCGATGTCGGGCGATTTGTGGGCGCGGTGGCGGGTTCGCTTTGTGGTTGGGTGGTTGGGTGGTTGGGTGGTTGGGTGGTTGTGGGGCGCCGGGGTTTGCGGTGATGGTCGATTCGTGTGGGCTATCGGGGTTCGCAGTTCGAGCCCGAGACCGAGCACGAACCCAAGCCCAAGCCCAAACCCGAACCCAGGCCCGAACCCCTACCCCACCAGCGCCGTTCCGGGGCGTTTACTCCTCCACCACCACCTCGTCACCTTCGACCACCTCGTCACCTTCGACCACCTCGTCGCCTTGGACCACGTCCTCCTCCTCCGGCAGCCCCGCGCGCCGCCGGCTCGTCGGCCGCACCCGATCGGCGTGGGCCGGCATCTCGGCCAGGCGGTAGAGGTTTTCGAGGATCGCCGCCACCGGCGCATAATGCGTCGCCCAGACCTCCTCGGCTTTGTTGCGCATATTCTGGGCGTCCTGCGTCTCCCGCGTCTCCTCGACCAGGGCCCCGGACGTCTCTTCGAGTTTGCTCAGGCTGGCGCTCAACCCCTCGGCGCGCTTTTGGTAGTCGGGGCGGCCCAGGGCCGCAAAGCGCGGCTCAAAATCCAAAAGACCGCCCTCCAGCTGGCGCAGCACGTTGCGCCCCTGGGTGATCAGCTCGTTGGCGTTGTAGGCGGTGACCCCATCGAGCCCCAGATGCGCCGCCGCCCGCATGCCGTAGTCGGCGTCGACCGCCGAGCGAAACGCCAGCACATGCTGGCGCACCTCCTCGATCTGGGCGTCGCGGCGATCGCGCAGCACGCCGTCCTGGCTGACCTCCGAGGCCACCTCCCGATCGAAGGCTTCCATCGTGTCGTAGTCCTCCTGCAGCACGCCCGTCAGCGCCACCACCAGGTCGGCCATCGTCAGCGGATCGGGCACCTGATCCTTGAAGATGATGCGCTCCAGGCGAGCGCCCAACTCCGCCTTGTTGACACTCGCCGAGCTCACCACGGTGTTTGTGACGCCGCGTCGATTGGCTACCATTTTCGTGATCTTGGCCATGACCATGCTCCCCATGCATCGCCCCACCCAGCACCGCGGACCGACCACCGGCGCGCCGGCTGGACTGCTCAGGACGTCGTTATGTTGAATGAAAAAACGCTATCCCGCGGCGCGCGCTCCCCGCAAGCTCCGAGCGCCGATAAGCCCGGAAAGCGCCCGCGGGTCAAAAAGCCCTCTCATCCTGACTCGCCCCCGACTCCCCGGCCCCACCTTCCCCCTCAGCTCGCCCGGAGGGGCGTTTTGTTTTGAAAAACGCTTTTCACTCAGGCTCATGCGCGCGTTTTCGCGCTCAGAACACCTCCCATCCTGACGCGTATCTGACTCTGCAACGCCACCTCCCCTGCTCTGCGACTCCCGGGGGTGGTGACGCCGCAGACCCGCGTTCGCGTGAGACCAGGAGGCCTATTTCAAATTGAAAGACACGTCTCATTCCCACCACAGGCCTGCTCCGCGCGAAAAGCGACGTGTCAGGTGCCCTGGCACCCGGGGTGGCGCTGAAAAGGAGCGTTGAAGGCAGCGTGGAGGGTTGGTTTCGGCAAAAGGGGGCGAATCGGCCCCTTTGGGATGGTCCGGGCGCGTGTCCAACCCCCGGTCGGGCAGCGCGAGGGCGTTACCGTCACGTGTCTGCTCCTTTTTTCGCCCCCTCCCTCACCTGCAATTGACTTCAGCCTCGGCAAGTGTAAAGAATTGTTTCATCGCTTTTAGAACACGTCCGCCATGCACGTCGCACAAGCATCATGCCCCTTGAGCTACGGCCGCACTGCGCCTTGCTCTCACCCCATGGAGCCCCACTTGCAGACTACGTACCGCACGTCGTTGTTCGTAACCTTCACCGCCCTCCTGCTCACCTCTACTGCCGCCGGCTGCGGCTCCGAAGCCCCCCAGGACGCCCCCGCGCTCAGCGTGACGGAGGCCACTGGCGAGCAATGCCCTTACGGCGGTCAGGTGATCCTGATCGGTGACGCCGAGCACGTCGTCTGCCAGGGCGCCCCTGGCGAGGATGGCGAAGCTCCCGAGATCGAGATCTCCGACGCGACGGCCGAAGAGTGTGCCGAGGGAGGCGTGGTCGTGACCCTCGATGGCGACTCCCACGTGATCTGCGACGGTGAAGATGGCGAGGACGGCGACGACGGCGAGGACGGCGAAGCGGCTATGAGCGTGGTGGTGCGCGCCGGTGAGGCCGATAGCGCCCAATGCGAGTTCGGCGGCACGTTCCTGGAGTTCGGTCACGACACCAACGCCAATGGCGCCCTCGACGACGACGAAGAGGTGGTCGAGAGCACCGCGATCTGCAACGGCGCCACCGGAGAACAGGGGGCCCCGGGCGAAGATGGCGCGCCGGGCCTCAACTCGGCGATGCGCGTCAGCGCCGCCGACGTGGCCACCTGCGAGTTCGGCGGCACCCTCATCGAGTTTGGCCTGGACGCCAACGCCAACGGCACGCTCGATGCTGAAGAAGCGGTGCTCCAGAGCGATGCGATCTGCCACGGTGCCCCGGGTGAGGACGGCCTGACCCCGCAGGTCACGCTGAGCAACGCCACCTCCGCAGAATGCCCCGGCGGCGAGGGCACCCTGCTGACGATTGGCGAGGAGTCGACGCTGCTCTGCCCGCTGATGGTCGTGCGCGCCTCCGATCTTCCCACCGGCGCGCTCCTCGTCGACAACGCCACCCTCTGGAACGATGCCCCTCTGGAGTGGCGCCTGGTCCACCATAACTACGGTGATCTGACCAACGCCGTGACCCTGCGCACCACCGAGAGCGTCGCGTCGCGGGGGATTTATAACAGCGACTGGTCCAACTCCTGGGACTCAAGCGATCTGCGCCTCTGGCTCAACTCGACCTTCGCCGACGCCTTCTCCGTGGCATTGAATGCGGCCCTCGCGCCCACCACCGTGGCCTGGACGTCCATCCACAGTGGTTCTGTCTCCACGGGGGAAGCCATCGATCCGGTCTTCATCGCCTCGCGCACCGAGCTCGGCGGTGAAGCGGTCGCCGGCGAGGGCAGCGTTTTGGACTGGTTCGCCGACCCGGCCACCGCTGCGGAGCGACGCATCGAGAGCGCGACGCCGGGTCAGTACTGGACCCGCACCGGCATGTGGACCACCTACAGCGGCACCGAATATGCCATGAGCGCCTGGCTTGTGAACGCATCCGGCGACTTCGTCACGGGCAACTGGACCAGCGACTCTTTTGGCATCTGGCCGCTGATCACCATCGACGGTGACACCCTGGTGGTTCAGCGGGAGAGCGATCGCTTTGAGATGATCACCCTCGACTAACACCTCCATCGGAGCGACGCGCAACTCGTCATTCTGAACATGGTTTTGAAGAGCGCCGGCCCACCGCCGGCGCTCTTTTTTTTGGGGAGGGAGTGACCCTCGGTTGTGCACGGGGGCGTCATTCATGGAGATGCGGCGGGCTTCTATCGTGCACGGAATCGAAGCCGTCCGCCCCTCGGGCGCATTCCAAAACACGCATGGCACATGTCGGCCCGGTCCCGCGCGACAGCTGGCACAGCCCTTGCCTCAACTCATCCTACCGATGCCAGACACCCTTTTTCGGGGTAGACCTACCTCCGATGACGCCGATCGCCAGACACAAATATGGACAGGCATCTATCCACACCCTGTCTTCGCTGCTCGCCATCTTTCACCAAAATAACCCCGGGAAACCTGATGATGCGTTCTACCACCGCCGCTGCTCTTGTCGTGTTTGGACTTCTTTTACCCGCCGCGGCCTCTGCCGAAACGGATATCTCCGCCGACGGTTATTGCGCTGTGAATACCACTCATTCCGCCGAGCTGGAGTGCCTGACCATCGCCGGCAACTACACCTCGGATCTCTATTACAATGAGATCTGCAGCCGCACCCTCACCCTCACCAACACCTGCGAGGTTCCTATCTCGATCGTGGAACTCGATTGCGAGAACGAGGCCTGCATCTCCGAAACTCTGGAGCCCGGCGACGAACTCGCAGTCGATCTCGCATTGTCAGAGCCCTACGCGTACGGCGACGAGAGCAGTCTGTCTCGCCATTTCGAGGTCAGCACGGATACCACCGACATCGGGATCGAGATCACCATCCGCAACTTCTATGAAGAGCCCGAACATCCCTACGAGCCCCCCATCGACGAGGGTGATACGGGTGAAGAGCCCGGCGGTGCCGACACAGGGGACGAGAGCGATACGGGTGAAGAGCTCAGCGGTGCCGACACAGGGGACGAGAACGACGCGGGCTCTGGCAACGAGCAAACCGACCCTGGTGAGGGCAGCGCGGGCGGCTGCTCGACCTCCGGCAACACTCCGGGCTCGGCGCTGCTGACGATGGCCGGTGCCCTTGGTCTGGTCATACTGCGCCGTCGGCCCTGACATCACCCCGGGGCCCGCTGTCTTAGAGCGGTGGCGAGGGACGTGAGGCCGACTCCCCCGGTCGGCCTACCATCGCCGCGATCTGCCCCAGAAAGCCCTCGACGAAGGCCTCCACATCGGCCCCCTCCACGGTGTCGTAGTCGTCCTCATCGGCAATATCGAAGCCGATCTCACCTTCCATCCGCCGCCCGAGTGGCTCCATGCCCATCTGCTTGATAAAGCCCCGAATTGAGACCGGCGGCTCGGCGGTAAACGAGGCGAAGATCGCCGGGTTAAAATCCGTCTCAATAATCAGCCGCTCGATGCAAGCCAGGCTCTCGGCGCGCAGTGCCTCGGCGTCATCATAGTTGCTGAGACTGACACTGAAGAACGCGGCGGGCATATGTTGAAGCTCCCGGTGCCGAGCCCCAATCAACGCCTCAATCCGGGGCGCATACTCGCCATCATCGAGAGCGCTGCCGAAGATCACGCCGTCATAACCGTTGAGCTCCAGATCCTCGGGGATCGCGTTGGCGGTAAAAAGCTCGACGCGGTGCCCCATCTCCTTGAGGTGGGTCGCGATCGCGTCGGCGATCCGCCGGGGTTCGAGCACCTCGGCCTGATAGATAAGAGCGCTTCGGGTGATGATGTCCATGGATCCCTCAAGGTGAAGTCTGCCTGAGTCGCTGGTACTACACCCAAAATAGACCCGCCCCCCACGTCACCAAAATCTCGTGTGCGGCGACACCACATTCACAAGCCCCCACAGCGGCCAGGGCATGCTCGGGCTCGGCCTCGGGCGCCCCCCATCGCCCACAAAAACTCCCCCCAACCCGAGTGCATCCAGGGCGACGCTCGGCACCGAGTGCATCCAGGGCGACGCCTGGCACCGAGTGCATCCAGGGCGACGCTCGGCACCGAGTGCATCCAGGGCGACGCCCGGCACCGAGTGCATCCAGGGCGGAGCCCAGCAAGGAGGCAGGGATGAAGCTGTAGCAGCGCTACCGCGAATCCCTGACGACGCCGCTGGCTTCGTCCTGGGGCACTCGGCGGCGCTCGGCGGCGTTGTTCGACCCAGAACCCTCTGGCATACTCGCGGCGAGATGACGTCCTTTTGATGACTCTGATGCGCTTCTTCTTTCCGTGCTGAACACCTCCGGCGCCTGGACAATGCATGCGTGGTACTACGGGAAAGTGTCCCGGCTGTGATAGCAGCGGGGAGGTCGCCGCGCCCTGTGAGGAGCGCGGATGCAGCAAACGCGGGCTGCACTTTATCTCCAACACCCACTGGGAGCAGGCCCACCGTGGTGCGGCCGAGCAGCCCGACCCGGTGATCGGGCAGATGGTCGGCGATTTTCTGGTCGTGGGCACCCTGGGTTCGGGAGGTTTCGGACGGGTGTATCTGGCGTTCCAGTCGCCGCTTTTAAGGCTTAAGGGGGCGCTCAAGCTCATCAACGTCGATACCGACGATCCCGAATTCTCCCGGGTGCTCCTCCAGAAATTCCAGAGCGAAGCGGAGGTGCTCGCGCACTTAAGTCACCCCAATATCGTGCGCCTGCTCAAGTACGGCATTCACGCCGGGCGCCCCTATCTGGTGATGGAGTTTATTGACGGTAGCCGCACCCTTCGCGATGAAATCCACGCCCGCACCCAGGACGGCCGCGGCTTCAGCGCTGAAGAGATTCTTGCCATCACCAACCAGCTCCTCAACGGGCTGGGCGCCGCCCACCAGGACAGCATCGTCCACCGCGACATCAAGCCCGAAAACATCATGATTCAGGCCGTCGTGGGCAACCCCCTCTACGTGCGCCTGCTGGACTTCGGGCTGGCCAAATTCGTCGAACACAAGAGTGACACCCGCTGGCACCTGGGCTCGCCGAATTACATGGCGCCCGAGCAGATCTCGCGCAAGAATCTGGGGCCCTGGACCGATCTTTACGCCGTCAGCGTGATGCTCTTTGAGTTCCTGAGCGGCCGCCGCCCCTTCCCCGGCGCCTCCGAGCAGGAGGTGCTGATTAAGAAGATCAAAGAGGAGTTTGATCCCCTTGATGAGATCGCCGATCTGAACGTCCCGGAGGTCACCCGCGCCTTTCTGGCCCGCGGGCTGGCGCGCGATCCTCAAAAGCGTTTTCAGGACGTTGAAGCGCTGCGCCGGGCGATGCACCCGGCCGTCGAAGCGCTCTCCGGCCAGCTCGGCCCCCGGGGCACCCTGCTGCCCGGGCGGACCGCGCACCTTGGCTCGCAAGATCTCCTCGACCTGAAGACGGTGCGCGGGGAGGCTGACGCCGGGCTTCTTGCCCGCTCCGGCGACGCAAAACCCACCTCGCGCGTCACCCCCGACGACCTCGCCACGCGCCGCGTCCCCGGCGCTGAAGAACTCGCCAGCGAAGTCGCTGCCGATAGCGGCAACGATGTCGCCGTCGCTGATGCCGACGTCTCCGACGACGTCGACGTCATCACAGCACACAAGCACCAGAGCGAGCACGAGAACGAGCCCGTGTTCGAGAACGAGATCGAGAACGAGCCCGTGATCGAGAACGAGAACGAGAACGAGTACGAGTACGAGAACGAGCCCGTGTTCGAGAACGAGATCGAGAACGAGAACGAGAACGAGAACGAGAACGAGAACGAGAACGAGAACGAGCACGAGCACGAGAACGAGCACGAGCACGAGCACGAGTACGAGCCCGAGCACGAGCACGAGCACGAGAACGAGAACGAGCACGAGAACGAACCCACCACACCCTCCTCCCGAAAGCCCGCCGCGTTTCTTCTGGGTGCGCTGCTACTCACTCTGGCTGGCGTGGGCATCGCCGACGTTTACGGCCCCGGCGTTCTTCCGGCGCCCTTTTCCCTGAAAGCCCTCCTCGGCGGTGGGGCTTCCTCGGAGGCGCTGGCCGAGACGTCCCTCGGACCCGACGACGAGATTTCGAGCGCGGATTCAGACGCCGGCGCCCTCTCGATCGCCCCGCTTATTGCGAACGCGAGCCACGCCGTCGAAGCTGCCCTGAGCGCTGCCGCCGACGGTCTTCCTGGCGAGGCGATCGCCGCCGAGCCCCCGCGCCACGTGCAGCAGATGGCGCTCGGCAAGTTCCACTCCTGCATTCTTCTGCGCGAGGGCCAGGTGCGCTGCTGGGGGGCAAACTTCGACGCCGAGCTGGGCCTGGGCCACCGCGAGCGCGTCGGCGACGACGAACCGGCCTCGGAGGCCGGGTTTGTGGCGCTGGGAGAGCCGGCCATCGCGATCGCAGCCGCCGGCGACTACAACGCGTCGTTTACCTGCGCGCTCCTGGAGAGCCGCGACCTGCGCTGCTGGGGAAGCAACCACTTCGGCCAGCTCGGGCTTGGCCGCGACGTGCGCCGCATCGGCGAAGACCCCCTCCCCCTCGCCATTGAGCCCATCGCGATGGGCGGGCCGGTCAAAGCGGTGACCGTCGGTGCGATGCAATACGCCACGCACGCCTGCGCGCTGCTCGAAGATGGCGCGCTCAAGTGCTGGGGCAACAACCGCTACGGCCAGCTCGGGCTTGGCCACACCCACCACCTGGGCAAGGCGGAGGTTCCGGCCAACATCAACCCGGTCAACGTCGGCGCCGACGTCCTCGATATCAGCGCCGGGAAGTTCCACACCTGCGCGCTCCTGGAGGGCGGCCAGCTGAAGTGCTGGGGCCGAAACCAGGCCGGTCAGCTGGGGCAGGGCCACACCGATAACATCGGCGACAACGAGCACCCCGCCGACATCAAGCCCATTGATGTGGGCGATGAGGTTTTGGCCGTCTCCGCCGGCCGCAGCCACACCTGCGCGCTCCTCCCTGAGGGACGCGCCCGCTGCTGGGGCTGGAACGAGCACGGCCAGCTCGGCTACGGCCACACCGACACCATCGGCAACGACGAGCCCCCGGCCACCGCCGGCGACATCGACGCCGGTGGCACCGTGTTGCAGATCGACGCCGGCGGCCTGCACACCTGCGCGCTCTTAGAGGGCGGCCGCGTGCGCTGCTGGGGCGACAACCGCTTTGGCCAACTCGGTTACGGGCATCGCCGCTCCGTCGGCACCGAGGCGCCCCCCTCCTGGGCCACCGACGTCTATCTGGGCGGAAAAGCCGTGGCCATCGAGGCCTCCAACTACCACACCTGCGCGCTGCTCGAAGACGACACGATGCGCTGCTGGGGTTTTAACGATTTTGGCCAGCTCGGCTACGGCCACACCGATCTCATTGGCGATGACGAGGCACCCGCCATCGCCGGTCCGGTCCCGGCCTACACCCTCGACACACCCGACGAATAATCTCGCTCCGGTCGTTTTTCCGACGTTTGAGCGCGATGACGGTCGACCCCGGGTCGTACCATTCGGCGCTATGACGGCCGATGGTCCGACCCTCGGTCGGGCAACTCGGCGTCATCTCTGCCGATGGTCCGACCCTCGGATGGTCCGACCCTCGGTCGGGCAACTCGGCGTCGTACCCCCCTTCAACGCGTACGCCGTCAAAAAAAACTTCCCATCCTGACTCTGACCCTGCTCCCCGACTCCACCTCGCGACTGAGCCTGCCCGGAGAGGCGTTTTGTTTTGAAAAACGCCTTCCCCTCCCGCTCACACGCCCCTTCTCGGGCTCAGCACGCCTCCCATCCTGACTCCCACCTTACTCCGCAGCGCCACCTCTCCTGCTCTGCGACTCCCGAGGGTGGTGAGGGCGCAGACTCGCCATCGCGTGAGCATGAAAGGCATATTTCAAAGTGAAACACCCGTCGCATTCCCCCCCGAAGCCAGCTCGCGGCCAGGACCGACGTGTCAGCTGCACTGGCACCCGGGGTGACGCTCAAAAGCGATGTGTCAGCCGGCCTGGCACCCGGACTGACGCTTAATTCGACGTGTACGGTGCCCTGGCACCCGGGCGGGCGCTCAAAACCAACGTGTACGGTGCCCTGGCACCCGGACTGACGCTTAATTCGACGTGTACGGTGCCCTGGCACCCGGGCGGGCGCTCAAAACCAACGTGTACGGTGCCCTGGCACCCGGGTTGGCGCTCAAAACCAACGTGTACGGTGCCCTGGCACCCGGGTTGGCGCTCAATTCAACGTGTAAGATGCCCTGGCACCCGGGCGGGCGCTCAACTCGATGTGTACGGTGCCCTGGCACCCGGGCGGGCGCTCAATTCGACGTGTCAGCTGCCCTCGATGGTGTTCGACCCCGGGACGTACCATTCGGCGTCGTTTTAGCCCCTCACTCCTCATCCTCCCTCCGATCCTCAACCTCCACGCGCCCCTCGCCGATACGCCAGGTCGTCTGTGTGACGCGCCGACGAAAGCGCACGTCGTGACTCACCAGCAGAAGCGCCCCGGGGTAGGCGACCAGCGCCTCCTCCAGGCCTTCGATCGAGGGCAGGTCGAGATGGTTCGTCGGCTCATCGAGCATCAGCGCATAGACGCGCTGATGAAACGCCTGCGCCAGCATGATCTTGCGTGCCTCCCCGGGGCTGGGAGGCGCACCACCGAGCAGCTTCGAGGGATCGGTTCCCAGGGCCGCGACGATGTTCATGAGCTCGCCGAGCTCATCGGGATGCAGTGTTTTGAGCGCATCCATGCTGGCCGATATCCGAGCCTCGGTCAGCTCTTGAGGCAGGTAGAGCACCCGATCTTCGGGCACATGCAGGTGGCGCATCATCAGGCGTAGAAGCGTCGATTTGCCCGCGCCGTTGGGGCCGGTCAACGCGATCTTCTCGCGTCGTCCCAGCGCCAGACGAAGATCGCCGGCCAGCACCCGCTCGCCAGCCTTGAGCTCCTCGCCGGTGAGGCTCGCCAGCGGATCTTTGGGCGAAGGCTCAAAGTCCACGAGCAACGCGCGGCCCAACGCTTTGTGAATGGGAAGCTCCCTTAACGTTTCATCGGCCTTTGCGAGCTCGCGACTCACCACGCCGGCCTCCCGACTGGCCTTCGCAGACGCGTCGAGCGCGCGCTCCTTGCGCGCCATGCTGCGCGCGTCGTTATCACGCACCGAGGTCATGCGGCTTCTGGAGCTGAGCGAACGCTCGGTGGCCTGGCGGCGCTCGGCCGCCTCGATCGTCGCTCGCTGGAGACGATCGCGCACCGCTTCGGCTTTCTGGCGGGCCCGCACCTCCCCGGCAATCCGCAACGCTCTCATGTCAAAAGCAGCGCTGTAGGCCGCCGGATAGACCGTCAGCGCCACCTCGCCAGGCCCCGGTTCCAGCCACACCGTGGCGCGGCAGAGCGCGTCGAGAAGCTCGCGATCATGGCTGACCACCACCCCGATCCCCCGGTGCAGGCGCAACGCCTCCACCAGCCAGGCGCGCCCCTCGGCATCAAGGTGGTTGGTGGGCTCATCGAGGAGCAGCAGATCGGGCCGGGCCATCAGCGCCGCACCGATCTGCCAGCGCTTGCGCTCCCCGGGTGAGAGCGTCTCCCAGCGGGTCCATCCCTCGTAGTCCAGATCAAGGCGGCTTTTCAGGCGCATCGCCTCTTTATCCCAGCGCTGCGCCGCCCCATCGACCAGCGCTCCGGACACCTCCACGCGCTGCTCACAGCACACCACCGGCCCCTCAAACTCACGCACGATCCGACCCTCGGTCGGCTCCAGCGCACCGCCCAGAAGGCTCATGAATGTAGATTTCCCTGCGCCGTTCGGGCCCACAAGCCCGTGCCAGCCGGCCTCCAGATGCAGATCCAGGCCCCGAAAGAGCGTGTGGATCGCGCGGGAATACGAAAAAGTGACGCGCTCAAGGCGCACCGACACCTGCGTTGAAGTCATACGACCTCCTTTCAAGAGAATGGGCGCAGATCCCAAACACGAAGGACCTGCAAATCATCGCGCTCTTAAAAAGGGGGGTTACTTCACCAGCTGACTCGGGGTTTGGGGGAGGGAAGTCGGTGGCCAGCGCGACCTCACGATCGGCGGCGACACGACGGCTCAAAACTAGGCAGGCGTTTTTGGAAAATCAAGACTCCGAAGCGCGCGCCCTGCGCGATAAAATGATAAGATTCGCGCGAGTTTTATAAACCCATAGACATCATGCGCGTCTTCGCTCCTGATCCCTGCATCCTTTACGCGCCCATCACCTTTTTTATGTCCGCGACACACTCGCCCAAAAAAACCATGGGCATCAACAACTTACCCACGAAGGCACCTGACACTCTCTTTGAAAAACCTGATGAAAAAACCCCTGATTGAAACCTGTGGCACGGTGCTCGCTATGGGAACGTTCGAGCCGGGAGGCCGGGGCGTCGACGCTTAGAAAAGACGCCCGACCAGCCTCCTCACCATCTCTCGAACACAGCGGCGAGGTTTTGCCGCAAGGAAAACGCAGATGAAACACCACCTTCGAAAGCTGAACATCCCCAAACACTTCCATCCCAACCTGCTCAAGACCATCGGGACGATGATCGAGAGCGGGCAGACCACCCCGGATGAGGCCTACGACGAGCTTCGGGCGATCGTGGAGGCCCCTGAAGACTACCGCGGCGAGGCCTTCGCGGAGCTTGCCGACTACCTGCAAAAAGTCGCGAGCTGGGAGGAGCCCGAGACCCGCGCGCCCTGGGCGCAGTGGGGTCAGGATCTGGAGCCGCAGGCGGTCAAACAGATGGAGCAGGCCTCGCGCCTTCCCATCGCCTACCGCGGCGCGCTGATGGCCGACGCGCACCTGGGCTACGGCCTGCCGATTGGCGGGGTGCTGGCCACCGAGGGGGCGGTGATCCCGTACGCGGTCGGCGTGGACATCGCCTGCCGGGTGAAGTTGAGCGTGCTGGATGTCGATCTTCAGAGCTTTGAGGATCATCCCGAGCGTTTTGAGCGCGCGATTGAGCGGGAGACGGCCTTTGGCATCGGCGCGCATTTCAAGAAACCCCACGATCATCAGGTGATGGATGAAGACTGGGAGGTCTCCCCCATCACCTCGCGCGGCAAGTCCAAGGGCTGGAAGCAGCTCGGGAGCAGCGGCTCCGGCAACCACTTCATGGAGTTCGGGGTGCTGACGCTCACCGAGCCGGACCTGGGGCTTGAAGCCGGGCGTTACCTGGCGCTCTTAAGCCATAGCGGCAGCCGTGGGACGGGGGCGGCGGTAGCCAACCATTACTCGAAGCTGGCGATGGAGCTGCACCCGGAGCTTCCCTCGGAGCTGCGCCACCTGGCCTGGCTCGACCTCAAGAGTGAGCCCGGCCAGGAGTACTGGGCGGCGATGGAGCTGATGGGGCATTACGCCTCTGCGAACCACGCGGTGATTCATCGCCAGATCCTGCGTAACCTGGGCGCCGAGGCGCTCGCGCAGGTCGAGAACCACCATAACTACGCCTGGAAGGAGGTTCATGACGGGCGAGAGCTGATCGTGCATCGCAAAGGGGCGACGCCGGCGGGTAAGGGGGTGCTCGGGGTGATCCCGGGCTCGATGGCGGACCCCGGCTTTGTGGTTCGCGGCAAAGGAAACGCGCTCTCGTTGGAGAGCGCCGCCCACGGGGCCGGGCGCGTGATGTCGCGCACCCGCGCCAAAAAGACGATGGACTGGGCCCCGGTCAAAGAGCGCCTGGCGCGCCAGAAGGTTCGACTTCTCTCGGCCGGGCTCGACGAGGTGCCCGACGTTTATAAAAACATCGAAGAGGTCATGGACGCCCAGAATGACCTCGTGGAGATCGTGGCCCGCTTCGACCCTCGGATGGTCAAGATGGCGCCGGCCGGCGAACCGGCGGAGGATTGAGTATGACGACGATTCACACCCCTGACCCCATCCTCATCGATGGCAGCGCTGGCGAGGGGGGCGGCCAGATGCTGCGCAGCGCGCTGACGATGGCGATGCTCACCGGCCGTCCCTTCGCGATGGAGAAGATCCGCGCCGGCCGACGTCGAAGCGGCCTCTTGCGCCAGCACCTGACCTGCGTGCGGGCCGCCACAGCGATCTGCAACGCCGAGGTGGAGGGCGCGACCCTGGGCAGCCAATCCCTGCGTTTTACGCCGGGCGACCTCCAGGGTGGCGACTTCCGCTTTGAGGTGGGCTCGGCCGGCAGCGCCATGCTGGTCTTGCAAACGGTGCTCCTTCCCCTGGCCCTCGGGGGGCAGCCCGCCACGCTGAGCATCAGCGGGGGCACGCATAACCCGGCCGCGCCTCCCTTCGAGTTTATCGCCCGAACCTACCTGAAGGTGCTGCGCGAGGCCGGCCTCTCCATCGAGGCCGAGCTGCGCCGCCCGGGCTTTATGCCGGCCGGCGGCGGCGAGGTTTTTGTTCGGTTTTCGTCGACCCATGACCGACCCGGGGTCGTGCAAGACCCGCATACATACGAGGCGATCGCCCCCTCACCTGCCCTCAACCTGAGGGCGCGCGGCGCTCTTCTCGACGCCTCCCTTGAGGCGCTGATCGCCCATATCCCCACCTCCATCGCCGAGCGGGAGATCGCGACCTTTTTGAGCGCCGCGCCTCCCCTGCCCGACCCCACCCTCGGGTGGAGCAGCAAAGTGCTCCGACACGACGCAAGCCCCGGGCCGGGTAACGCACTTATCGCCACGTTGAACTTCGAGCACGTCAGCGAGGTGTTTTTTATACCGGGTCAAAAAGGCGTGAGCGCCGAGGCGGTCGCCGAGCGCCTGGCCGACGAGCTTCGCACCTACCTCGGGCACGACGCCCCGGTGGGCGAACACCTCACCGACCAGCTCCTCGTCGTGCTGGCGGCGCTGGGTCGCGGGCGCTTTCGCTGCGGGCCGCTGAGCTCGCACGCCCGCACCCAACTTGAGCTGCTGCCGCGTTTCACGGGCCGCGAGTTCGAGGTGAGCGCGCGCGGCGATGGCACCTTCGACCTTGGCCTGGAGTCGGAATGAGCGTCCGAAAACCCACCGTTGTGCTCGGCCTTCTGGGCTCCCAGCTCGATCGCGGCTTTGCGCCAATCCGCTGGGAGCGCTGGCGACCCTCGGTGGGGATCTGCCAGCAGGACGACCTGCTCATCGACCGTTTTGAGCTCCTCTGCCAGCCCGGCGATCGCAAGCTCGCCAGACAGGTCCGTGACGACATCGCGCAATGCTCGCCATCGACCGAGGTCGTGCTGCGTGAGCTTCCTCTCAACGATCCCTGGGATTTTGAAGAAGTGTTTGGCGCGCTCCACGACTTCAGCCGCGCCTACCCCTTTGAGGATGACGAAGACTACCTGCTGCACCTGACCACGGGCACCCACGTCGCCCAGATCTGCATGTTTCTCCTGGCCGAATCGCGCCACCTCCCCGCTCGTCTCTTACAGAGTTCGCCGCGTAAAAAGGGTCCGATGCGGGCCGCCGGGGGCTGGCGGCTCATCGACCTGGATCTCTCGCGCTACGACCGGCTGGCCGCCCGCTTTGCACGCGAGCAGCACGAGGCGACCACCCTGCTCAAAGGGGGCATCGCCACACGTAACGCGACGTTTAACGCGCTGATCGCAAACATCGAAATCGTCGCCCAGCGCTCCCGCGAGCCGATGCTGCTCACAGGCCCCACCGGCGCGGGCAAGACGCAGCTGGCGCGGCGCATCTACGATCTCAAAAAACAACGCCGCCAGATCCATGGCCCCTTTGTGCCCATCAACTGCGCCACATTACGTGGTGACGGCGCGATGAGCGCGCTCTTTGGTCACCGCCGCGGGGCGTTCACCGGCGCGGTAGCCGCCCGCCAGGGCTTGCTCAAGCGCGCCGACGGCGGGGTGGTCTTCCTCGACGAGATCGCCGAGCTGGGCACCGACGAGCAGGCCATGCTATTGCGCGCGCTGGAAACCGGCCGCTTTTTGCCGGTGGGCGCCGACGAGGAGATCGAGAGCGACTTTGTGCTCATCGCCGGCACCAACGCCGATCTTCTCCGTGAGGTGCAGCGCGGAGGCTTTCGCGCCGACCTCCTCGCCCGCCTCAACCTCTGGAGCTTCGAGCTGCCGGGGCTGGCCGCGCGCCGTGAAGACATCGAGCCCAACCTCGACTACGAGCTCGAAGCCTTTGCCGAACGCCATGGCGAGCGCGTGCGCATCAACCTGGAGGCACGCCGGCGCTACCTCGACTTCGCACACCGCGACGAGGCCACCTGGACGGCAAATTTTCGCGACTTAAACGCCTCGGTGATCCGCATGGCCACCCTGGCCCACGCCGGGGTGATCGATGAGGTGGTGGTGACCGACGAGATCGAGAGATTGCGCGTGCGCTGGGGCCTGGCACCCGCGAGCGCCCTCGCCGAACAGGCACGTCCGGGGGTCGGACATACCACGCTCAGCGCGAGCGCCCTCGCCGAACAGGCACGTCCGGGGGTCGGACAGACCTCGCTCAGCGCGAGCGCCCTCGCCGAACAGGCACGTCCGGGGGTCGGACACACCACGGTTGAGAAGGTCGGTCGGAGCGCGGCGATGGGAGGAGTTAACGATGTGCTCTCGGAGCTGGGAGTGGGCGACATCGACGACTTCGACGCCGCGCAACTTCGGCATGTCATCACGATCTGTCGCCGATGCGCATCGCTCTCGGAGGCCGGTCGCGAGCTCTTTGCCCACTCCCGAACCCTTCGCAAATCGCGAAACGACGCCGACCGCCTGCGCAAATACCTCCAGAAGTTCGGGCTCGACTTCGATGCTATCACCCGATGATGCACAACCCCCGGTAGGTGCATCGCGGCGAGCTCGCTGACGCTCCCACGCCCCCCCGGATCGTGTCCTGAGCTATGGTTGTTGAAGATTCGCGTGCACATCCCCAAAATCTCCCGCATCAACGCGCATATGAATGCCCGATCACCCGCATAAAAACTGGACCTTGTCCGTCCCCGGGTCGGTCATCAAGCCCGGGTCAGTCATCGAGCCCGAGCCCGCAGCCGCATAAAAAAGCCCCGCACCTCTTTTACAAGGTGCGGGGCGTCTGCGCTCATGAGCGCAGGTCGTATCAGGCCGGCTTAGCAGCCCTTCTCAGCGCGGCGCCGACGCCAACCCAGCGCACCCAGCGCCGCCAGAACCCACGCAAGGCTTGAGGGCGTCGAACCCGTCGAGGAGCAGCCCTCGCCAGAAAGCGACTCCCAGCTTCCCGGGAAGCTATGAGGATCGTTGGGGTCGGTTCCCTGCTCGACCTCCTCACCATCCTCATAGCCATCGTCATCGGTGTCAGAATTCTCCGGGTCGGTGCCCAGCTCGTCTTCTTCGTCGTTGGTCAGACCATCGCCGTCGATGTCCTCGTCGCAGGCGTCGCCGATGCCGTCGCCGTCGAGGTCGGCCTGATCGGCGTTGGCGATAAGCGGGCAGTTGTCGTCGTCGTTATCGACCTCATCGCCATCGAGGTCACCGTCGCACACATCGCCCACGCCATCGTCGTCGAGGTCGGCCTGGTCGGCGTTGGCGATGAGCGGGCAGTTGTCGAAGGCATCGTCCTCGCCGTCGCCATCCTTATCGTCGGAGCAGGCGTCGCCCTCGCCGTCATCATCGGTGTCGAGCTGATCGGCGTTGGCCACCAGGCGGCAGTTATCATCGCCGTCGTCGACGCCGTCGCCGTCGCTATCTGGCGAGCGGAAGTCGGGCGTGCCGTCGTTATCGCTATCGATCGCGGGCGTGGCCAGGTCGCTGTCGCCGGCTTCTTCGCTGTCGGGGATGCCGTCGCCGTCGCTGTCGTCATCAAGCGCGTCGATCACCTCATCCTCATCGGTGTCGATGGGGTTCGCCAGATCGTCTCCCACCTCCTCGCCATCGGAGATGCCGTCGTCGTCGCTGTCGGGAGTCGTCGGATCAAGCCCCACCGAGAGCTCCCAGGTGTCGGGGAGGCCATCCTCATCGTTATCCAGGAAGGTGGAGATCAGCGTGATGGTGCGCTCATCTCTGAGATAGCCATCGTTCACCCAGATCACCGCCTCGTGACTTCCAGCCGCCTCCCAGGTCGGCGACCACATCAGCTCGCCAGTCATCGCATAGAGCTGCGCCCCCGCGGGAAGAGCCCCGGCGCTGTAGGTCAGCAACTCGCCGTCCACATCGTCGGCCAGAAACTGAATCTCCAGCAGCTCGCCCTCGCCAACCTCAAACACCGTGCCGTCTTCGGGGGTGGGGTCCACAAAGAAGGGCGCGTCGTTGACCGGCGTCACCGTGATCGTCACCGTCAGCGGCAATGTGTGTTTCACCCCGTCCGTCGCCCGGTAGGTGAACGAATCAGTGCCGTTGAAGTTCGCGTCGGGCGAGTAGCTGAACGAACCATCGGTGTTCCACACGAGCTGACCGTGGGTCGGTTCGCTCAAGAGCTGCGCGATCTTCGTTCTGTTGCCTTCATACACGTCATTGCCCAACACCCCGGGCGCGACCACGTCGAGCGACGAATCCTCAAGGGTGCTGTAGGCATCGGGCTGAGCGTCAAAAGCATCGCGCGCAGCACAGACGCCGTCGCCGTCGCTGTCATCGCATAAAAAGGTCTGAACATTCTCGATAAACGCGTTGGCACCGCTCCGGCGAAACCAGTCCACGTCCATCAGTACGACCGCGCGCCCCTTACCCCTCACCATATCCGAGGCGGTCCAGGCCGCTCCTACCGGAGTGTTTCCGGCGCTCCGAAGAAAGATGTTTTCCTCAGGAACCTGAGATATGCCTCCGGGCATACCCGGTCCCAGTGTCGTGAGGGTGTTTGGAGTCGTCGTAAGCCCTCCGGGCGCTACCGCGCTGAAAACATAGGGGGCATCGATAGTCCCCTGATTGCCCAGCTGAACACCATCGGCAGTAAGGGCGTTGATGACCGCCTCAACCGAGTCGTTGTTCGCCCCACAGCAGCCATCATGATCCCCGCTCAGGTAGAGTCCGCCGCCCCCCTCCACAAAGGCCCGAAGCGCAGAATGCTTGGAGGCTGGCAATTCATCGAACGCGTAGAACGACCAGATCGAGTCGTACCCATCGAGAGTTGCCGGCAGCGTGGCCACGCTTCTCACCGTATGACCCTGAGCCCTCAACTCGACCTCGACAGACGTACGGGACCCACTAGCGTCCCCAAAGACCAACACCTGATCCGCCGACGCGACCGCGGGCACCACCATCGACGCCGTCATCCCGAGGGCTGCCAGCCCATAGAGACCTCGTTTTACCATCTCAAACCTCATGCAGATGACGAAGCCGATGCTCCGTCTTTCACCCATTCGTGTCACATCGTTTCCATATTCGTCTCGAACCGGCCCCCCTTGTAAAGAGTTATTAAGCACATCTCAATAACGTATTGGGCATTCTCCGAGCGCCCCGGGACGAAGCCAGTGTTCACTATGTAAGCTGCCCCCCTCCGCGTGCGTCTTTTTGTTACTACGCCGGCAGGTGCTGACGTCGACACATGCTCTCAACGCAGCAGACACGGCAGCACCGCGAGCTCAGGGCGCCATCGACGATCGAAGATCGCCCTGATTCCCCCCCGACATATGTCGACGATTCAGACGCGCACAGGAGCCTTGATGAAACTCCACACCACCATGCCTTCTCCCCTTCGCCCCTTCTTCAACCACGAGCTCGCCAGCGCCACCCTCGCTCTGGCCGAAGAGCGCTTCGCCGAGAGTTGGCGCCACCTGGAACGCGCGCATATCCTGGGGCAGGCCTTCCCCCTGGAGCACTCAAAAGCTCACTGGCGCATGCTGCGCTTCGGGCTCCACATCAAGTCCTGGCGCGAAGTTCTGGGCCAGATCCCTCGCCTCCTCATCGGCGGCGTTAAATCCTTCGTGGGCACCATCCCCACCGGCAACACCGGCGGTGCCAACGTCTCCGCGCTGCGCCCGATGCCCATCCCCGACGATCTTAAAACACTGCTCAACGAGCATGCCGGCAACTGAGGGTTTTGCCCGACCCCGGATCGCATATCGTCACGACCCGGGGTCGGATCGTCGCCAATCCTCATGCCGAAGACGGTGCCGACGGTGCCGAAGGGTTCGATTCCAGGTCGGTCACCCTCTCGCCACCCGCCCCTTTGACCTGCGTTAGCTCCAGTCGCCCTCGATCGTGCCGTCGAAGCGCTTTTTAAGCCCCTTCCAGCAGTCGATATAATCCTTCTGCATCGTCTTGAGACCGGCCGCGTAGTCGGTCAGATGCTGGGGCAGACGCGTCTCCAGCATAAAGGCCATCGTCCCCTCGAGCTTCTGAGCTTTGAGCTCGGCGCGGGAGGCTTTCTCAAAGGCGTCGGTATCCGGCCCATGCGGCAGCATCATGTTGTGCAGGCTCATGCCCCCGGGCAAAAAGCCCTCTTCCTTGGCGTCGTACTGCCCGTAAATCAGCCCCATAAACTCCGACATGATGTTGCGGTGGTACCAGGGCGGCCGGAAGGTGTCTTCGCCGACCAGCCAGCGATCCGAGAAGATCACAAAATCGATATTCGCCGTGCCTGCCTCCCCCGAGGGGCTCGTGAGCACGGTGAAGATCGAGGGATCGGGGTGGTCAAAGAGGATCGCGCCGATCGGCGAATAGTCGCGAAGATCGTATTTGTAGGGGGCGTAGTTGCCATGCCAGGCCACCACATCAAGCGGGCTATGGCCGATCGCCGTCACATAATGACGCCCGCACCATTTGATATGGATCGTTGAGGGGCGCTCCACATCCTCAAAATAAGCGACCGGGTATTTAAAATCGCGGGCGTTGGCCATGCAGTTCGCGCCAATCGGGCCACGCTCCGGAAGCGTGAATTTGCCACCGTAATTCTCGCAGAGGTAGCCGCGCACCGGCCCGTCGACGAGCTCAAAGCGAAAGGCCATGCCGCGCGGAATCACCGCCAGTTCACCGGGCTCGACCTCCAGCACGCCCAGCTCGCTCACCAGGCGAATGGAGCCCTCCTGGGGCAAGAACATCAGCTCGCCATCGGCGTTGATCACATAGTCATCCTCCGAGCTCCGGTTGACCAGGTAGAGGTGTGCCGACATGCCCGTCTGACCCACCACGTCGCCGGCGGTCGAGATGGTGCGCACGCCGTCAACAAAGCCGGTGGGCTCCTCGGGAATCGCCACCGGATCCCAGCGCCGCTGCCCGATCGGCAGTCCCCCTCCCGCAGTCGTCGGCGCGCTCAGCCAGTGCGCAACCTCCACCGGCTCATACTCGCCCATATGCCGCACCGAGGGGCGAATGCGATAGAGCCAGCTGCGCTCGTTGGCGCTGCGCGGCGCGGTAAATGGCGAGCCGGAGAGCTGCTCGGCATACAACCCGTAGGGCGCGCGCTGCGGCGAGTTGCGCCCTCGGGGCAACGCCCCCTCGAGCGCTTCGGTTTCAAAGTCGTTGCCAAACCCGGTCATGTACTCAAGCGTCATAGCGTCTCTCCGGCCAGTGTCTGCAAACCACGTCTGAATCAATGGGCACGATGCGTTTCACCCATTTGGGATAACGCGCCGGCCGCACAGTGGCAACGCTGCGAACGTCGCACCGACAATTTGCCGCAGCGTCTCCGGCGAAGATGTCCAACCCACGGTCATGCATCACTCGCATAAACACGCGACCTTACGCGCCCCCCGCTCATCCCTCCCCCATCATCGCAGCTGGCAAACGCACGACCCCCGGTCGCGCTTTTGCCTCATCGTCACACTTCCGTCCCCACCTCCTCGCCCCGCTCTCATCCCTCCTTATAACGCCGTGAGGCCATGGTGACGCCTTTGGATGCGAGATTGAGAGCGTCTTGAGCAAGGCGCAAACCGCAGGCGATGCTTCAGCATCTTCGAGGATTTGTAACGCAGCTCAGGGGGCTCTCCATGCAGCAGACATGGCGTCAACGTTGGCTCACGGCGTAGTAACGCCCATCGCCGCCCGCGTGTTGGTAGGTGCCCCCACGTGCGCATCTTTCAAACGACACTCACCCCGCTTCGCCCCCCGACGGACTCTGCCATGAGCGAAAAACGCTACCTCGAAACCTACCTCCAGGATCACTACGCCGCGGCCACCGCCGGTGTAAGCCTGGCCAGGCGTATCGCCTCCCAGAACACCGCCAACCCCGTCGGCCATACGGTCGGCGAGTTGGCCGATGAGCTCGAGGACGAAGCCACGGTGCTGCGCAACATTTTGCGCACCCTCGACGTCTCTCCCTCCCTCGTCAAAGGCGCCAGCGCCCGCGTCGCCGAAAAGCTCGGCCGGCTCAAACTCAACAATGAAGTGGTGCGCTACTCCCCCTTAAGTCGCGTCCTGGAGCTTGAGGGGCTTCAGGGCGGTATTCGCGCCAAACAATGCCTCTGGCGCACCCTCCTCCTGGCCTGCGACCACCACCCCGAACTGCAAACATTTCCCCTCACCGAGCTCCGCGACCGGGCCGATCACCAGCTGGAGCGCCTCCAGGCTCTTCACCACGACGCGGTCATCGTCATGATTCGCCACGACCGCACCCACCCCCACGACGAGAATCGCCCCTCCTCTTCTCCCTGACCTCACCCGAGGTCGTCGAAAGATGGCCCGTCCGGGAGTTGCACATCAGCCAGATTCTACGCAGATAAATTGCGCTCGATGGCCCCCCCTCTCCCTCCCTGGCGATCAGTAGACCGGCACCTCGCTCTTATCGTACTCCGGGGCGGGCTCCGGCTCCGGCTCAGATTGCGGCTTCACCGGCGAATTCGCCTGTACCGGCGGTGCCTCACTGGGCTCCAACCCCTTCGCCTCCGACGCTCCGCCAAAGCGGTAGTTCAGACCCACGCTCCACTGAAGGACCGGGATCACCACATCTCCCCCGAAAAACAATGAGGCTCCTCCCTCATGTAACGTCAGCGGCAGCACGATCAGCTCCATCTGCGCGCCCAATCCCGAGATGATGGTCCCCTCCATCCCCACAAACCCGCCGACAAAGGTGCCTTCATACCCAAAGCGCGTCTCTCTGCTGTTCTCCAGATACTGCCAGCCGCTGAGCACGTTGGCCTGCACCCCGACGTAAAGTGGCATCTTCCCCCGAACCGCCGTGGAGATCCGCGGCGTCACCACAAGCCCCGCAGCGTAGTCCTCGAAGTCGACGGCGTGGCTGTCGACCACAATGATTCCCTCGGTCTGCAGACTCAGCGTCAACCAGCGCGTCGGATAATAACGCGCCGACGCGCCCACATGCGTCGTCGCGAACGCAAACCCGCCCTGAACCCCCAGGTCCGCCCGCGCTCCCACCCCGACTTTGCCGTAGCCCGAGATTCGCGGAACCGTCTCATTCCCCGGCAGGTCGATGCCGCCGCCGACCACCACCTCATGATGGTCAAGCTGACGCGCGGTCTCCCGGCTCGTCAGCGAGCACCCCGCCCCAACGCCCAGGGCCAGAACCAACACACAAAGTCTCGAACGCCACCTCGCCATCATCATCTCCCGCCCTCTCAGGTATCAGCTCCATCGATCACCATGGTGTTCTGCGCCCCCGACGCCAGACGTCATCTGTCGGGATCCGCTCCGGCCCCACCCGCGTTTAATAGATCGGCACCCCGCCCTTATCGTACTCCGGAGCGGGCTCCGGCTCCGGCAGGGTTTTCGATGCCGGCTCAGACTGCGGGTTCGCCGGCGCACCCGTCTGCACCGGCGGCTCCTCGCTGGGCTCCAGATACATCACCGCCTCCGGCTCTCCACCAAAGCGGTAGTTCAAGCCCACGCTCCACTGAAAGAGCGCCGGAAGCCCGCCCCCCTCCGAGAAGATCACGTTGACCCCGTCATCACCCACGGTCACCGGCATCAAAATAAGCTCGGTCTGCAGGTTCAGGCCCGGCGAGATTTCCGTTTCGATGCCCGCAAACCCGCCGATGGTGGCGCCCTGAAAGGTGTAGGCCGTATCGCTGCCATTCTCCGTGTGCTCCCAGCCCGTGAGCACGTTGGACTGAATGCCCCCGTAGAGAAAATCATCGCCGTTGACCGCCGTCGAAATCCGCGGCGTGAACACCAGCAGCGTCCGAGTATTATCCAGCGGACCGCTGGAGCCACTTAAGTCGTTGACCACGAAGATCGCATCGCTCTGCAGGCTCATCGTCAGCCAGTTGGTCGGATAGATTCGCGCGGTCGCCCCCAGGTTGGCCGTCGCAAAAGCAAACGAGCCCTGCAAGCCCAGGTCGGCCTTCTCCCCCACCCCCACCTTGCCGTAGGCCGAGACGCGCGGGATGTACAAAATCCCCGGCCAGTCCAGGCCCCCGCCCACCACCGCCTCGCCACTCTCAAGCTGGCGCGCGGTTTCCATCGTTGTAAAGGAGCACCCCGCCCCCAGACTCAACGCCAGCGCCAGCGCGCCAACCTTCACACCCACCTTCGTCACCATCATCCCAGAATCTCCTGATATCGCCGGCCGCACACGCCATACTGTGCTCTGGCCAGGCTCACTCGGCGCAAAACGCGCCTCGGTTCATTCACTCTCAACTCAACACACCAACCTGCTCCGACGCCGCAAGCAGACGCTGATACCGGTACATGCACCATCGCGCGTGACATACCGAACACGGCGTAAAACGCAGACGCTGCTTTCGCGTCGTCGAGGCCCATCCGCGCTGCTCTCGATGCAGCAGACGCGGCATTATCGGTAGCCCACGGCGTCATAACACAGCTACGTGTTCCGACCGCAATACTTCATACACAGCAGAGAAGCCGCCACCTCCACGATCGCATCTCACCCGCATAAACACGGGTCGATGCTCAACCCACGGTCCTACATCACCGGCATTATCACAGCGCGATGCTAGTACAGCGGAACCCCCTCCTCGCCATACTTCGGCACACCATCCTCCCCGGACACGTCGTCCTCGCCAGACTCGTTCTCGCCAGACTCGTTCTCGCCAGACTCGCCCTCGCCAGGCACCGCCTCACTGGGCCGGAGCGGCGGCTGCGCATCGCCGCCCCCGAAACGGTAGTTCACCCCCACACTCCCCTGAAACCCGATGCCCTCCTCCATGAACTCAAAGACGTCGATCTGCTCGTAATACATGTTGATCAGGAGCGGACGCAGCATCATCTCCGCCTGCAAACTCCAGCCTTTGGAAAGGCGTCGCTCCGCCCCCACAAAGCCCCCAAAGCCCACCCCCCACAGCCGCAGCGTCGACGTCTCCGTCTCCGAATTGTAGAAGCGCGCGCTGAGCAACGTCCCCTCCACCCCCACATACGCGCCGCCCCGCTTACGCACCGCCGACGAGATACGCGAGGTCACCACGAATCGATCCGCCACCGGATCCGGCCGCTCGCTCGTGTCCCGGCTTCGCCACACATCGCGCCGTCCCTCCACCTGAACCCCCAGCATCCACCCCTCTCCGGGGTAGGCCCGCGCGCTCAACCCCAGGTTGGCCGTCACAAAATCATAGCCGCCCAACACCCCCAGATCGCCCTTCTCGGCCACCCCCACCACCCCGTAGGCCGCCAGCCGGGGCCAGTACTCCTGCCCCGGCCAATCCCCCGCCCCACCCAGCGCCACCTCCCCCGCCTCCAGTTGCCGCGCGCTCATCAACGTCGTCGTGGGTGTACACCCCGCGCTTGAGAGCAGGACCAGGAATAGTGCCAACACCGTCCAACGTACCCGAATTGAAATCACAGCGACTCGCCAGAATGAGGGAAGGGAACCGGGCCCTTCGACATGACATCGTACAGACTTATGTGCGTGCCCGAGCTCTACCACAGGCCCGAGGGCCGGGGCTAAGACATCCGTCCCCCCCTTTAAAAACGCGTTTTATGGGAGGTGAGGGCGGGCGAACTCGGGCTCGAGCTCGTACTGGTAGCTCGGGCTCGGGCTCGGGCTCGTGCTCGGGCTCGTAGCTCGAACTCGACCTCGTACTCGACCTCGTGCTCGACCTCGTACTCGACCTCGTACTCGACCTCGAACTCGACCTCGTGCTCGACCTCGACCTCGACCTCATGCTCGATCTCGATCAGGTCCTCGACCTCGTACACCACCGGCCGATCACACGAATCGCCCCACATCGCAAACCCCGGCGCCCCTCAACCACACAACCACACAACCACAACCCGCACACCCCCCAACGCCCTCACAAATCGACCTCCCCCGCAAACCCCGGCGCCCCTCAACCACACAACCACAACGCTTATGGCAACTCCCCCAAATGCCCCCCAACCCGAGCGCATCCAGGGCGACGCCTGGCAAGGAGCCAGGAGGAGCGAGTAGCAGCGCTACCGCGACGACGCAGCGACACCGCCAGCGTCGTCCTGGGGCGCTCGGCACCTGGCAAGGAGCCAGGAGGAGCGAGTAGCAGCGCTACCGCGACGACGCAGCGACACCGCCAGCGTCGTCCTGGGGCGCTCGGCACCTACACTCCGAAAAATGCCCGCAACCTCTTCACCGCCACCCCCCGGTGGCTGATCGCGCCTTTTTCCTCAAGCGTCAGCTCGGCCATCGTGCGGCCCAGCGCCGGGACGTAGAAGTGCGGGTCGTAGCCAAAGCCGCCCTCCCCGCGCGCCTCACAGACGATCTGCCCTTCGACCCGGCCGCGAAACCACACCACCGCCCACTCCCCCACCCGCACGAGCTCCCCCTCATTGCGGGGCGCGCCCATCGGGACCTCATCGAGGGTCAGGCCACAGCGCGCCAGCAGCGTGCGGCCGACCACGTCGGCGCCGAGCACCAGACAGAGAACCGTCTCAAAACGCGCCGCCGGTCCGGCCTCCCCCGCCCACGTCGACGCATCCAGCTTCGCGATGGCCTCGGTAAGTTTCTGGTTATTGCTCGCATCCGTGGCCCCCTCCCCGCTGTAGCGCGCGCTATAAACCCCGGGCGCCCCACCCAGCGCTGCGACCACAAGCCCGCTATCATCGGCCAGAGATGCACGACCGGTATCGCGCGCCGTCCACAACGCCTTCTTGATGGCGTTGCCCTCAAAGGTGTCGGCGTCCTCCACCACCTCTTCGAGCGTGTGCGGAAAACTTTTACGGTCAAAGACCTCCCAGCGCGCATCAAGCAGCTCGCCAAGGCTTTTTGACAGCTCGCGGCGTTTTCCAGCGTTGCCCGTCGCGATCACAAACGCGCCCTCGGGCACCGTCGAGGTTGAAAGCTCTTCCATCTGGACCTACACCTTGTCTCGTACCATCATCTCGACGCCGCGCGCCGCGTTCTTTGCTTCGTGCCGCGCAACTTCTGCGCCAGAGCACGCTCCCGTGGGCCGCGCTCTATCAGGCTTTGGGCCCGGCTACAACGCCCTTTGACAGAGTTTTTATACCCCTTACTCCCCCGAGGTTCACCCATGATCAGCGTTGGATTTGTCGGCTCCACCGGCGTCGGAGACGTCGCTCGCCATCTGCTCGCCATGGGCGCCTGCGACATCAAGGTCTGGCACCCAGGAGAAGTCTGCGAAGAGGACGAGCTCCCCGGAGAACGCGTCGAACTCGAAGACCTGGCCGAGGTCACCCTGATCATCTTCGCCGCCCCCATGGCCCGCTGCCGCCAGATCGCCCGCCAGATCGGCGACGTCATCAGCGGTCGCCACGTCATCGTGCACACCCTGCGCGCGCTGGAGCCGGGCACGCTGAAGAGCGTCTCCACCATCCTCCAGGAGGAGACCCCCACCCAGCGCATCGGCTACCTGGGCGGCCCGATGCTGCGCACCGACATCGAAGCCGGGCACCCCGCCTCCGCCGTCTGCGCCTCCCTCTTCCCCGAGGTCCACGACCTGGTGGAAGACGCCCTGATGTCGGGGAGTTTTCGCGTCTACCGCTCCCAGGACATCGTCGGCGCCGAGATCTGCGGGGCCTACGCCCGCGCCATCGCCCTGCTCAGCGGCCTGGCTGACGCCCTCTCCTTAGGCTCCAGCCTCCAGGCCACCCTCTTTGCCCGGGGACTCGCCGAGATGTCGCGCTTTGTCGTCTTTCGCCAGGGCTTTGAGCGCACCACCTTCGGCCTGGCCGGCGCAGGCTCCCTCTACGCCGACACCCACCTCCAGGGCTCGGTCGACTTCCAGATCGGCCGCCACCTGGGAGCCCACCCCGACACCTCCGCCGACGCGCTGGTCGAGCGTTTTGGCCCCTCCGCCCGCGAGTCCCTGCAGCTCGTCGACACCCTCCACAAAAGCGCCGAGCGCGCCGACCTCGACCTGCACCTCCTGCAGGGCGCCCACGCCCTGATCCAGGGCGAACTCCAGCCCGACCAGGTCGTTCAACGCCTGATGACCCTGCCCGCCCTCTACGAATAACTTCAATCAGGCCCGACCGGTGCAGCTCTCGCCGACCCGCCAGATCCACAACCTCTGCCCTGAACAAAAAACAAAAAAACGCGCCGCTTCTCGCGGCGCGTTTTTTCGTTCAGACGTTCATGCGTCCAGGGCACTCCGGGCCCTCGATCTGGAACGCGCGCGTTAAGGAGCCGCGCTCTCTTCACCGCTGAAATAATCGCGGGCGTGGCGGATCACATCCACATAACTCACGATCCCCAACAGAGCCCCGGTGATCGGGTCGACCACCGGCACCGCCCCGATCTTCTGGTCGATCATCAGCTCGATCACATCGTTGACGTCCGTCTCCGGATGCACCGAAATCACATCGCCCTGCATCACCGAGCTCACCGACTGATCAAAGCGCGGATCGCTCAGCCGCATCACCTCCAGATCGGAGCCATCGGGCACCATCAGCCCCTGCAAATCCCGATCGCTGATCATCCCCACCAGCTCGTTATTCTCCACGATCGGCAGGTGGCGCACGTCGAGCTCGATAAGCTTACGAATCACCTCCCGCAAGGGGTCGGTCACCTCAGCACGCTCCGGATTTCCGGTCATCAACTCACTGGCTTCGATCATAACGGGCTCCTTCTCTCAGCGGGAAGTACATCATCAGGTCGAGGGGTTGGCTCCAGCACGACTTTCGACGCGCTCAGTTCACCTCAAAGCTAAGGCGCTCGCCAGCCGGTCAAGCCCCCCCCGCTACCCACACGTGAGCGCCGGGGTCTGCGGGGTCGGGAAGTTTGTGTGAGCGTTGGCGGGTTCGCTCTGGGGTTGGGTGGTTGGGTGGTTGGGTGGTTGTGAAGCGCCGGGGTCTGCGGGGTCGGGAAGTTTGTGTGGGCGTTGGCGGGTTCGCTTTGGGGTTGGGTGGTTGGGTGGTTGGGTGGTTGTGAAGCGCCGGGGTTCGCGATGTGGGGCGATTCGTGTGAGCGGCCGGTGGTGTACGAGTTCGAGCACGAGTACGAGGTCGAGCACGAACCCCTTGGCCCAACCGCCCCTACCGCCTATCATCCGCCCGCCACAGGCCCTCCTCCCCAACCTCCCCCAAACCCCGGGAATACCTCATGGGTTACGTCCCCCACCCCACCGAAATCGAATACAAATCGGCCGCCCGCGCCCTGCGCATCGTCTTCAGCGACGACCACGAGGCCGTCTACCCCACCCGCTACCTGCGCGGCTTCTGCCCCTGCGCCCGCTGCCAGGGCCACACCAGCGGCCCCCACCGCTTCATCGAGCATCAGCCCTCCCAGGCCGAGGTCGTCGACGTACGCCAGGTGGGCAACTACGCCATCAACATCGTGTTTGCCGACGGGCACGACACCGGCATCTACGCCTTCCAGCGCCTGCGCGAGCTTTGCCCCTGCCCGGCCTGCATGCCGAAGGGGTTAAGCGACGAGTATCGCTGAGGGGAGCGGGTAGCTCGATCTCGGGCTCGGGCTCGGGCGCGCACCCCCCAACGCCCTCACGAATCGACCCACATCGCGAACCACCGGCGCCCACTCGTAGATGAGCGTGCCGAAGGCTCCCGAACCCTCATCTCGCTCATGGATGAGCGCATCGAAGGTTTGTGAACCTTCATTTTCCTCCTCGATGATCAAAAAAAGGGTTTGCGAACCCCGGTGCTGCTCATGGATGAGCGCATCGAAGGTTTGCGAACCCTTTTTTTGATCATCTATGAAGCGCCCGGGGGTTCTAGAACGCCCGGGCGCTTCATCGAATGGCGATTTGGGTGTTTTAGAACACTTTCGCCATCATAAATCTTGAAAGCCTGTTCAGCATCAGGCGTTTGCCGGCTCACTCACGTCGCCGACGGGAGCCTGGGCGTTCTCGTCGGTGACGACGACGTCGACGCCCGTGTCGAGGTCGACGTCGGGGAGGGTATTCTGGCCGCGGTTTCGGCGGTAGAACGCCGCGGCGCGGTCGTTTTGCAGGGCGAAGGGCCCCAGAATCAGCGAGCGATTCTTGCGGTCCTCTTCGCTGGTGGTGGGGTAGGCGCCGTTGACGCGGTGGATCAGCTCCACGCTTTTGGACGAGATATCGGCCGCCAGCTGCTGGAGCTCCTCGGTGGTCGGAGCGGCCTCGCTTTTGATGGCCTGGCTCATCGCTTCGGCAAAGGCCTTAAAGTCCGCCTGCAGCACGTCAAAGGACGCGCTCAGGCCGCAGGCCTCGATATCCTGCGCATAGCTGGCCTCCAGGTCGTTGAGAATGGAGCGCAAAATCGCCTCCTGGTCCTCGCGGGCGGTGTTGGTCACGGCGAACACCTCCACGTTGAGCGGCCCATCGAGCAGCTTCTGGGCGGCCTTAGCGCGGACCGAGTCTTTGCCGTGGTCCTCGACCTCCATGCGGGCGCGGCTCACGAAATTGGAAAAACTCTTGTCGAGCTTGTTGTCGCTCAACGCCAGCTCGGGGGCCGCCCTTTCGCGACGCGCGGTCTGCCAGGCGCGGTGGCGCTCGGCGTAATGCTCCGTCATGGCGATCAGCCCCTCATTGCACGCCCCGATCTCCGGCGGCGCCGCCGGCTCCACCTTCCCAATCCCCTCCCGGGCGCGGCGAGCGGCCCAGCCCAGGCGCGAGGGCGGAAGAGCGTAGGAGTTGAAGAATTCACTCTGAGACACAATGCGCATTGCGATACCTCCCCTTGAGGGTAGCGCAACCTCACCAGCGCGCATGACCGCCATGCTCGCCGCTGACTGCAGGTTGGGTGTAATGCCAGCGAGGGTAGCAAAGAGGGAGGGAGGGGAGAAGGGTGGCTATCTGGTCGTTTCCTGAAAGCTGATCAAGGGTTGCGTTATGTTGTGCTTTCTCGGACTCTCTCCAAATCCTGTTTCATGTCACCGAAATTCGCGCCCCGGGCCCGCTTTATGATGAATTTAAGAATGAGTGTTCGATGTCGTGTACTTCTACTGACGGCGTCGCTGGCTATCGCCGGATGCAGCGAACCGGCCGGCGACAATGTAGTGAGCGACACCGGCGTCGAGGGTGATGCCAGCGTCGATGCGGGCGATAGCGGAACGGGCGATAGCGGGACCGACGCCGATACGGGCGATAGTGGAACCGACGCCGATTCGGGTGATAACGGCGGTGGGAACGACTCGATTTTACCCTGTGCTGAGACGACCTGCCTTCATTACTCCTTAGGCGGCGATCAGGGGCTTGAAGAACTCTACTACGTCGACCTCGCTAATCCGGGGCAGGCGATTCGCATCGACGACGCCTCAAAAACCGAGCCCATTATGGAGAGGACGAATGCGTTTACCTCCGACGCGACCGCCATGGTCTACGCCCGTGAGGAGGGCGAGTCGAATGTCCTGTATCGCGTGGATCTCGACACTCTGCAAAACGAGCGCGTCATCGACGCAAACTTCCCTGGCGGGCAAATCTTTACGACGGAAGGAAGCGAACGCCTGCGGATCTCAGTGCGCCGAACGAGAACGAGCTCGACCCCCAATAGCTTTCTGCCTGTGTCTCCGGTCTCCTATGAACCCTTAGCCCCTGATATGGAGGGAATAGGCTACAGCGACGGCACCATCGTCACAGCCGACGGGCAGACCTCGGTCGTTGAGGTTTATGAAGACGGCGTTAAGAGCTTGTACAAGAGGGCTTTTGATGGTTCGACAGCGCTAGAGCAGCTCACCCTTGATGGCGAACTGTACCGATGGAGTCTCGACCGTCAGGGCCGACGCATCGCGTTGATCGTTGAAAAGAACGGTGTGCGCACGCTGGAAGTCGGCTCCCTCGACACCTGGACCGAGCGCGAGACGCTCACCTTCGACTCCGGTATCGGTGGACTCGAGAGTTTCGTATGGGGTCCCGGTGGCGATGATCTCGTCTTCATCACCTACGAGCCAGCCACGTCCACTGCATATATAAACTGGAGGGATATTGAGACTGACGAGGTCATCGCTCATAACTTTTCACTCGGCCAAGGCTCCGCGGGTTGTTTTTCCCAGTTTTCCAACGCGCTGCACGGACTGGGTACGATCACAATGCATGAACCGCACCATCGCGATGTGCTCCTCTGCTACAAGAGCCTGACGATTTATGATCGAGAGACCTATTTGATTCACCGCGACAACCCGACGACCGGCCACAAGATCGCCGATCAAATCGCAGGCCGATATTATGGCGAGCCGGATGGGTTTGTGGCTCTCCAGTCGGACTCTATCTATTTCACAGGCAACCATCCGAGTACGGATCAGAAGGCAATTTTTCGCACCGATCTAGAGACTCCCGCTATGGCGGAAGTCGCCCTAACGCTGCCCGGATCTGAGCTTCTTTTGGATTCCGCGGTCTCGCCGAACGGCGAATGGTTGACGATGACCACGACCACAGGCTCCGGCGCCGACCGCGTTACGGACCTTTATGTCGTCCGCTTCGACGCGCTGGACTCCCCTATCGCGCTGGTGACCGACTACCGTGGCGAGATATCCATGAAGTTTGTCGAAGTCTTCTGATTTTCGATTCCCGAATCTCGTTGTTTTTACATGAGCCCACGTCCTTTTTCGGATGTGGGCGTTTCGCTTCCGGGCTCCACCTCGGCCTCAACACGTATTCAAAAACCTCCGCACGACGACGTCCGCATCGTCAGCGCTTCATTCCCCTCCATGATGCGCGCGATGCCATCGATGCGCGTGTAGCCGTCATCCTCCGCCGAGCCCCCCTTGATGCGCTCGCCATCGGCGCCGTTGATCTCGGTCCAGGTCCAGGTCCAGCCGGCCACCGCCGGATACGTCGCGGTCTCCTCCTCAAGCTCAAGCCCGTGCCGACGTGATGGACGGACGCCTGGCACCCGTGCACGGATGTACGGACGCCTGGCACCCGTGCGCGCATGGACGGACGCCTGGCACCCGTGCGCGGGACGAACCTCCCCACTCCGCGAACCCCCGGCGCCCCACAACCACACAACCACATAACCACACAACCACAACCCGCACGCCCCCCAACGCCCTCACGAAACTCCCCACTCCGCGAACCCCCGGCGACCCTCACACCACATATGTCCCCGACCTCCCCGCCGGATCCACACTTTGCGGCAGGCAGACACCGCCCTCCCCTCCCCCAACCTCCGCGCTGCCCCCCGCACCCCGCTCCGACCGACCCGACCGCTCCGAGCGGGCCGGGTGCACCCAGCGCGCGCCCTCCCGGCCAAGCCGCGCCAGCAGCGCCAGCCCCAACCTCCCAAAACTCACCCGCGCGTTGAGCTCACTGACCGCCCGCACCACCCGCTCGCCAGCATAGCTCCCGACATACGCGTCGATGCCCAGGGGGCCCACGTAGCCGCGTGCGGCCACCGCCCGCGCGGCGCTCCTGGCCCCCTCCCACAACGCCTCATCCTCCTCCAGAGCTTCGACCGCACTCCCGAGGCCGAGCCCCCGGAAGGTTCCCGTCGCGTCGGCCATCAGCGCGCATATCCCGAGCTCCCGCACCGCTCCGCCCACCTCGATCTCGAAGTGCAACGAGCGCTCCGCCTCGATCTCGACCCTGGGCTCCACCACCACGCCCGGCCCCTGAGCGAAGATCCGCTGCGCCCACTTACGCGCGTCCTCTGGCAACGCGGAGCCGCGCCCCCGAAGCTGCCCGCGACCGCTGACGCCAAAAGGGTGTTTGAGCACCCAGCCCGCCTTAAGCCCGCGTACCGCCTGCTCAAGCTGAGCCTCGCTCTCGCATATCGCCGAGCCTCGAAGCGCCTCGATCTGCAGGCCGAAACGCTTATCGTTGACCTCGCGCACCACCTCCACATCCACCGGCCCCGTCTCAAGGCCGGCCGCGTTGGCAAAGGCCACGACCTCGTCGGTCCACCCCCAGGGCAGAAGCCTGCGGCCCGGCTCAAGCGCCTGTCCGGCAGGCGGCCACGCCACCACCTCGGCCCCCGGCTCCAGCAACCTCAAGATATGCGACCACCTCTCTGAGACCGCCCGCACCGCCTTTGGGACCGGCGCGCCGCTCAGCGCGAGTTCAAACTCCAGGTTGGTCAACACGTAGGTCATCGTCGTCCTTCTTCGGGCCCTGAGCCCTCGCGATCGGCGGCTAAAATGCAACAAATACGGAACATTCTAACAGGTATTCGCGGCGAGCCGCTTGATAAAAGCGCCGTTGTAATGAATCTTGTCGGCGGCGTCGCCGGACGCCTGCCCGAAACCTTTGAAAAACCCTCTCGCACGACGGCTGAGTTATGAGCGCCACCGCTGGTCAATACACCGCCAAAGACATCACGATCCTCGAAGGCCTGGAGCCGGTGCGCAAACGCCCCGGCATGTACATCGGCGGCACCGGCAAGGCCGGGCTCCATCACCTGCTCTGGGAGGTGGTCGACAACTCGGTGGACGAGGCCATCAACGGCTACGCCTCGTTTATCGAGGTGACCCTGCACGCCGATGGCGAGTCGATGACCGTCAGCGATAACGGCCGGGGCATTCCCGTGGACATTCACCCCAAAAACGGCCGCAGCGCGCTGGAGATCATCCTGACGACCCTGCACGCCGGGGGTAAATTCGACAACGATAACTACTTCACCTCCGGCGGCCTTCACGGCGTGGGCTCCTCGGTGGTCAACGCCCTGAGCACCAGCCTCATCGCCCGCATCAAGCGCGACGGCATCCTGCATGAGCAGTCCTTTGCCCGGGGCATCCCGCTCGCTCCCATCGCCGAGATGGGTGACGCGCGCGGCTCCGGCACCGAGATCTTCTTTCGGCCCGACCCCGAGATCTTTGAGGACACCAGCTTCGACGCCACGCTGATCGCCGAGTGGCTTGAGATCAAGAGCTATCTCAACCAGGGCCTGCGCATCCTCTTTCGCGACGAGCTCCGCGGAGCCTTCCACGAGTTCAAGCATGAGGGCGGCATCAAGGATTTTCTGGCGCATATCCAGAAATCCAGCAATCAGCCCCCCATCCATACCGACGTCGTGGTGGTGCGCGAGACCGATCCGGCACCCAACGTCGCCCGCGTGGAAATCGCGCTGCAGTGGACCGAAGACACCTCCGAAGATCTGCGCGCCTTTGTCAACGGCATCCCCACCGCCGACGGCGGCACCCACGAGCAGGGCTTTAAAGACGGCGTCGTCAAGGCCATGCGCACCTACTTCGACACCCACGATCTGGCGCCTAAAAGCCTCAACATCGCCTCCGAAGACATCCGCGAGGGGCTCAAGGCCATCATCAGCGTCTTTATGATGGACCCGCAGTTCCAGGGCCAGACCAAGAGCAAGCTCAACAACCCGGACATCCGCAACATCGTCTCCGGCATTGTGCGCGTGGAGCTGGAGCGTTTCCTCAACGCCAACTCCAACACCGGCAACGCCATCGCCCAGCGTATCATCCAGGCCGCCCGCGCCCGCCAGGCCAGCCGCTCGGCGGCCCGGCAGGTCAAGCGCAAGCGCGCCGTCAGCCACCGCCTCAACCTCCCCGGCAAACTCGCCGACTGCTCCTCGACCGACCCCGAGGAGTGCGAGCTCTTCATCGTCGAGGGGAACTCCGCCGGTGGTAACGCCAAGCAGGGCCGCGATCGCCGCACCCAGGCCATCCTCCCGCTGCGCGGGAAGGTGCTCAACGCCGAGCAGGCCACCCTCTCCAAAGTCTCCAGCAACAAGGAGCTCAGCGACGTGGCCGACGCGTTGGGCTGCGGCCTGGGCGACACCTTCGACGCCTCCAAGCTGCGCTACCACAAGATCATCCTCCTGATGGACGCCGACAGCGACGGTCTGCACATCTCCACCCTGCTTTTGACCTTCTTCTACCGCTACATGCCACGCCTGATCGACGAGGGTTACCTCTACATCGCCCAGCCTCCGCTTTACCGCATCGACTGGGGCAATGAGACCTTCTGGGTCCTCGATGAGGTCGAGCGCGAGCGCATCCTCAAGAAGCTTGCGCGTAGTAAGAAGACCAAGAAGATCAACCTGCAGCGCTTTAAAGGGCTTGGCGAGATGATGGCCGACACCCTTAAATCCACGACCCTGGACCCGGAGCAGCGTCGTCTGCTCAAAGTCGTGGTCAGCGAGGAGCATCGCGACGACACCGATAAAGTCATCGGTAATTTGATGGGGAAGGATGCGTCGCTGCGTTTTGATTTCATTATGGAGAACGCCCGCTACGCCGATGAGCTCGACGTCTGATCGCCCCCCCTCTCCACGGGTCCGCAAGCCTCGGATCCGCCGCCCCGGAGCGCTCCATGGCCGAACCTTTTGTCTTTCATTTTCAGCGCGGCCCGGCTGGCGAGCCCGAGGTCATGTACATGGTCGACCTGGACTGCGCCTGCCAGCTCTGCGGGCATGTGCAGTACCAGCGCTTCTACCACAGCACCCCCTTCCACACCTTGAGCCTCGACGTTCTCGATGAGCTCGCTGAGCGCGCCTACCTCAAGGCGAGCTATGAGTGTGAGAACTGCGGCACCGAGGTCGGTCCCGAGGCCACGCGCCGCGCTGCGCTGACCTACGGTTTTGCCGACGACGCCGGGGTCATCCGCGTCTTCGTCGACCGTCTCGAAGAGACGTTGCGCTACGACATGCAGCCTCGCCGCCGTCTCGACCCCCAGGCCATGCCCACCTGGCAACCCGACACCGAGAACGCACGGGTCTACGACGAGCTCGACGAAGACGAGCTCGAAGAGGTCTTCGGCCGCCCCTTCAACATCAAATGGGCCTGGATCGACCTTCTCGAAGACTGGGTCGAAGACCCCGAAGGCGGCGCGTACTCGCGCCTGGCCCCCGGACTCTGGGCGGTGATCGAGCGGGACGAAGAGAGCGCCGACCAGCTCGCCGACGAGGTCGACGAAGACGAGTTCTTCGACGCGCTCGACTCCGGCGATCTGGCCGTGATTCCCCTGCACGACAGCCTGCCGGTGGCGCTTGCCACCCACGATCACCCCGAGCGCATCTTCGGGAGGCTGCACACCTGGCTGCCCTCCTCGCTGAGCGCTTCCTTCAAAAAAGAGCAGCTCTGGGCCGACGCCTACGTCTCGCGCCAGGCGGCCATCGAGACGATGGAGCGCACCCTGACCACCGCCCGGCTCACCTTCACCCTGCACCAGACCGAGGCCGACGTCTTCTTCTCGGAGATCACCACCCCCACCGGTGCCGTCTACGGACGCGGAGTGGCCATCTCGGCGGTGCTTCGCCGCGCGGTGCACACGGGCCTGACCCCCGGTGAAGCTGCGCGCCTGACGGCCGAAGAAATCGTGGGCATCCTCCTGCAACTCTGGTAGCCACCCCATTCACCAACGTCTATGCGCATTTACACCACACAGCGATTCCTGGGGGAGATCCCGGTCGGGGCTCTTATGATGCTGCCCCTCTTCGCGATGCCCCTGGGAGCCTGGGCGGTGCGCACCGGCGTGTGGGAGTTCTCCACCTGCGGCATGAAGCGCCTCTTCGAGATGCCGTGTCTGACCTGCGGGGCTACCCGCGCCACCCTCGCGCTGACCCACGGCGACATCTTCGCGGCCATCGCCTTTCAGCCGCTGATCATCGCCCTCTACGCGCTGATCGCCATCTGGGGCGTGCTCAGCCTTTTCACCTACGTGCGCCAGCGCCGCCTCGTGCTCAGCTTAAGCCACCGCGAAGACCTGATGTTCAAGGCGCTGCTCGTACTCCTTCCGGCGGCCAACTGGTTCTACCTCTACAAAGCCGGCATCTGAGCACTCGCCACCTCCCCCTGCCGTGGCAACGCCTCGATCCTTGTATGTGTTTGAGAAGATAGCTACTATTCGCCGCGAATGGTCCTGTCGCCGGACCCGCTTATAACGGCGACAATCCCCCACGCGGCGGCGTCTCCCTGACGCGCTCATCGCAACTCCGCGACTCCTCCCCCTCCCTTCCAGGGCCATCCCCGGCCTGCATCACGATTCGGTCTCCGAAGTCTGAGAGGAACCCATGTTCAACCCGCTTCTCCCCCACACCCCGAGCGCCGGTCGGCTCTCGTCGATTCTGTTGCCTCTGGCGATGATGCTGCTTGTCGGAACGCTCGGCTGCGGCGAAGAGGATGGCGATGGCGACAACCTCTCCGGGCTCGACGCCCCCTCAATTCTCGTCTCACCATCGAGCTTCAACTTCCCCGACACCCCCATCGGGGAGCGCGAGACTGCCACGCTGATCATTAGCAACACCGGCGGCTCCGTGCTCAACATCACCGAGATGGAGCTGGTCGATGAGAGCCCCTCCCCGCAGTTCCGTCGCGGTCAGGGCTTTTTGAGCACCCTGCAGATTCCCTCCGGTGAGTCGCATGAGTTCAGCGTGAGCTACATCCCGGTCAGCCCCGATCCGGCCCGCGCCGAAGTTCGTATGCGCACCAACGACCCGGATAACGCCGAGGTCATCGTCGAGCTCAACACCCCGCAGCTCGGCCCACAGATCTTCGGCAACCAGGCGGTGCGCTTTAATCGCGTGCCCGCCGGTGAAGAAGCCTGGACGCTGACCACCATCCAGAACATCGGTACCACCCCGCTGAGCATCAGCCAGATTCTGCTCGGCCGAAACAGCGACTTCGACATCGCCTTCCCCACCCCGGGTGCCGATCCGGCCGACCTGGAGAGCGACACCGACCAGTGGCCCGAAGTGCTGGAGCCGGGCGAAGCCTTCGACATCCGCATCTGGTTCCGGCCGATCAACAACAACCCCTCCTCGGGCGAAGTCACGATCCTCTCCAACGACCCCAACCGCTCGACCTTCTCGCTGGAGCTCATCGGCAACAGCGGCTCCCCCTGCATGGAGGTCAACCAGGGCGAAGTCCTCGACTTCGGCGCAAGCTCCGCCGGTCAGGTCGGCCGCCGCTCGGTCGTTATCACCAACTGCAGCGCGGAGACCCCGCTGGAGCTCACCAACATCTTCTTGAGCGAGAACCCCAACAGCATCTTCGACCTCAACCTCGACCCGCTCGGCGGCGACCCGGATGATGCCCCCGTGTCGATCGCGCCCTCGCGCTCGGCGACCTTCCAGGTGCTTTTCGCGCCGATCTCCGAGACGGCTTCGTACGAGGCGAAGCTGACCATTGAGAGCAACGACACCGTTGCCTCGCCCTATGAAATCGCGTTGCTCGGTGAGGGCACCGACAACGAGTGCCCGGTGGCCGTGGCTGAGGGCCGTATCCTCAACACCACCCGCACCTTCACCGAAGGCACCGCGCTTCCGCTCAACACCATCGAGCTTCTCGGCGGCTCGAGCTTCGATCCTGACGGACAGATCGACTTTTACGAGTGGACCATCCTGGAGGCCCCCGAAAACTCCCAGGCCCGCTTGAGCCCCAGCCCCAACATCGTCGATCCGACCCTCTACCTGGACCTGGCTGGCACCTATGTGGTCGAGCTGATGGTCTACGACAACCAGGGCGTCGCCAGCTGCGGCGAACCTGCCACCGTCACCATTCAGGCCATCCCCGAGGATGACGTGCACATCCAGCTGGTCTGGGACGCCCCGGGCGTTGCCAACCCCACTCCGGATGCCGGCGTCGACCTCGACCTGCACTACCTCCACCCCAGCGGTCGCTGGAATGGTGATGGCAGCGTCTACTGGAACAACCGCTTCCCCAACTGGGGCAACACCGAAGACGAGCGCGACGATCCTCGCCTCGACATCGATGACACCTGCTGCGGCGGTCCGGAAAACATCAACCACTCCAACCCGGAGTCGGGCCTGGAGTACGGCGTGGGCGTCTACTACTTCACCGACCGCGGCCTGGGCGCAGCCTACGCCACGGTGCGCATCTACATCCGCGGGGAGCTTCGCTTCCAGCTGCGCAACACCTACATGCCCTCGGAAGGCTACTTCTGGCACGTGGCCAACATCCGCTGGCCGAGCACCGACGTGTACCGTCGCGATGTGATCGACTTCGGCTTCCCGGTCCAATGATCAACCTCCTCGCCAGCGTCGGCCGCCGTCCGGCACCCTATGCCGCGCTGGCGGCGGCCACCCTCCTGAGTGCCTCTCCGACACTCCACGCCCACGGCGCGCCCCCCCGGGCGCGCCAGGCCTTCGCCCTCACCGACCCCGGTGGGGGCGATGTGCTCTGGGCGCTCTCGACCAACTTCGGGGTGATGTCTCAGAGCGCGCCCTCACGCTACATCTGCGAAGAAGCCTTTGAAGCGGGGGAGACGTACATCATGCTGCCCGTCGGCCCGGAGCGCTGGGTGAGCCTGGGCGAGGATCGCGTGGCGCTGAGCGAGGCAGGCTGCCAGATCGAGGTGGTGCATACCTACGCGCTTCCCCCGGTTGACGCTGCCCATCGAGCGGCCAGCGACGAGGTGATTGTAGCGCTGGCCGACGCCACCGGCGCTCAGCTTCATTACAGTTCGGACGCCGGACGCACCTGGTCAAAGCTCGCGGTGGACTTAAGCGATCTTCGGCCCACCGGCGTGCGTTTTTGGGGCGAGGGCCAGGTAGCGCTGAGCGCCTTCCGCACCCCGGATGCGCGGCGCGGTGAGGCGGTGGTGGCGCATATCGACCTGCGCGCACCCGCGCCAGCGCTCAACCTCTTCGAGCTCCCCGCCGAGCGCCGCTACCCTTACCTTTTGGCCGCCGCCGACGGTCAGCTCCTCTGGCACGCCCAGGGCCCCGACGCTCAGGAGGTCTACTGGAGCGCGCTATCTGCCCTGCCCGATGCAGGCGCCCCGGTCTTTGAGCTCGATGCCTGGCCGGCCGCCGGCGCCCTCTCGACCGATGGCGAGCGCGCCTGGCTCAGTGGCTCCGAGGATAACCCGGGCATCTTCACCGCCGAGCGCACCGCGCCCGCTCAGCCCCCCGAGCTCTGGCACCAGCTCCCCTCCGAGCACCACGCCCGCTGCCTGACGCCCACCGCCGAGGGGCTCTTGATTTGCGGACACCGGGCCACCGATGGCTTCGATCTGGCGCGGCTTGATGAGGCGGGTGAGGTGGAGCCCCTGGTGGACTTCCGCGAGCTTCAAGGCCCGCAGAGCGCGTGCCGAAACGCCGACGACACCGCCAACCTCTGTCAGGCAGTGTGGCCGGAGCTCGCCCGCAGCCTGGGCATCGACCCGGACGTGTTTGACGATGTGGCGACCGACGCCAGCCCCCCCGACGTCGGCAACACTTCCGACGCCAGCGAGAGCCCGGGTCAGGCTGGCGAGCCGGGCTGCGCGCAGGCCGGGGGGTCTATCGGAGCGGGGTGGTGGGCGATGATTGCCATCGCACTTCTCAGCGCGCGCCGACGCCGGCGCTGAGGCGAACGTCCCCCCAACTTAGAGACATAAATCGCGCTCAGGCCTGGCGAGGGGCTTCAAACGCAAAGCTCACGCGCAGCTCATCGCCCTCTCCAGCGCCGGCGGCGGTACCGGCCAGACGAAGACCGAGCGTAGCTGCGCGATCGGAGAGTTCTGGGCGGTCGCGCTCGCGCGCCATGCACACCACCGCGCCACCCGGAGCGACAAAGGGACGCGCCGTCTCCAGCCACTGCAGTGGCGGCTGAAACGCCTTGGAGATCACCACATCAAAGACATCGCCCTCGACCTCCTCGATGCGCTCATTGCGAATCGAAACATCGCTCAGCCCCAGGCGGTGCGTCACAATTTTCAGAAAGGTCGCACGTTTGCGTCGCGGCTCCACCAGCGTGATCGGAAGATCGCTGTAGACGATCTTGAGCACCATCCCCGGCAGCCCCGCTCCGGTGCCCACATCCAGGATGGGGCCGGCCGGCTGACGGGCCTCGGCGGCCACCAGGCTGTCGAGGATCAGCTCGTCGATCACCTCCTGACGGTTCATCGGGCCGATGAGGTTCATCGCCTCGTTAAACTGCAGCAGAAGCCCCACGTACTGTTCCAGGCGCTCCAGACTGCGGGCGTCTGCGGGCAGCCCGCGCGCCGCGCAGAATCGCTCGACATCGTTCATCCTGACTCTCACTTCACGTCGTTAGGGCGTCTCCACCCGACTCGGCGCGCGCGGCTCGCGCGGCAGCCCCGGCGACTTCGCCGGCGGGTTGGAAACCTTATGCAGGGTTACGCGGATCTGATCGTTCTCCACGCCCACTCGCGCGCACTTTCCGGTATGCGGCCCCGGATTCTCCAGCAGCGCGCGACTAATCGCGTTGAGCACGTGCTTCTCCAGCGTGCGTTTGAGCTCGCGGGCGCCAAAGCGCTCGCTGAACCCCCGCGCTTCTAGCCAGCGCCGCGCCGCCGGGTCAACCTCGACCTGCAAGCGCCGACGCTTAAACCCGCGACGCCCCAGCGCCTTGTTCAGCTCCAACTCCACCAGGCGCTCCATCGCATCGGGGCTTAGCGGGTTGAAGACCAACACCTCATCGAGGCGGTTGAGAAACTCCGGGGCGAAGAACTCGTCGAGCTTGTTGCGAATATGCGCTCCCTGCTCCTGACGGCGATCCTCCGGCCCGAATCCCATCGCCTGCACACTGGTGCGGGAGGCCCCGAGGTTGCTCGTCAAAAAGATCAACGTCTGGCGAAAATCCGTCGTTTGACCACGCGCGTCCGTCAGCCGACCCTCATCGAGAATCTGCAAAAAGAGGTTGAAGATCTCGGCGTCGGCCTTCTCAAACTCATCAAAGAGCAGCACTGAGAAGGGCTGGTTGCGGATCGCCTCGGTGAGCAACCCCTCGCGATCTTTGTCATGGGGAGAACCAATCAACTTCTCCAACGCGAAGCGGCCCTGATACTCGCTCAAGTCAAAGCGCACCATGCGCGACTTCGAGCCAAAGAGCCGCTCGGCCACAAGCCCCGTAAAGTAGGTCTTGCCCACCCCGGTCGGCCCCACCAGGAAGAACACCCCCAGGGGGCGCGCCGGATCGTGCATGCCCGTTTTAACCATCGCCAACCGGTCGACGATCGCATCCACCGCCCGCTCCTGGTCGATGAGCCGGCGCTTAAACCACGCCCGCGTCTCTTCCAGATCCATCGGCCGTGTATCGTCGAGAAGATCCAGGCTCATGCCCGTGACCTCCGCCAGACAGGGCGGGATATTGTGGCTTCGCAGCACAAACTCCCCGACCTTCGTGCCTTCCTGACGCACCGTATAGTCGATCAGCGCATCCATCAGGTCGCAGGCTCGTCCCGGCGCAAAACTTCGAGTGTAGAAGCTCTCGGCGAAGTCGCGGATCTGCTCCAGACACCCCGGCTCCACCTCCAGCAGCCGATCGTCATCGAGGTTCAATACGCTCAGCCGACGCGTGAGCACCCTGAGGGTCTCAGCCTCATCCATCGGCTGAACTTTGACCTGGCGAAAGAGTCGCAAAAAGCCCGGGTCGCGGCTCAGCCCGTTCTTCAGATCGTCTTCGGTACATTCGGCGATGATGCGCAGCTGTCCGCGCTGCAGATAGGGTTTAAAGAAGTCCGCAAAGTTCTCATCGCTCTTTGAATGCGCGCCCGCCCCCAGCAGATCGTTGGGGTTGGTGATGTACATCAACACCTTATCGTGCTTGAGAATCGCCTCGGCCATCTCCTTGAGCTTCGTCTCCCAGTCGCCCAGATAGCGCGTCCCACTGATGAGCTCGCTGGTATTCGTCTCCAGGATCTGCCAGCCCTCCTCATCGGTGCTCAGCCGCAGGGCAACCTCGTGGATGATCGCGGTCTTACCCACTCCGGCCTCACCTACAAGCAGCATACTGCGCTGGCTGCGATCGTCGGTGAAATGCTCCACCAGCGTGGTGACGACCTCCTCGCGCTCAAACGCGCGCGTCAAAAAGGGGCGCTCCTCGTCGGTGTGCAGAAGTCGCCCGTACTTATCGAGCCCGCGCGAGGGCGCGGATGTCTTGGAGACCAGCTGCAGACGCTGCCACAACGTGCCGTAGACCTCCTGGAGGTTGCGCGCCTCCAGGTAGTTGAGCACCAGGCGACGCTCGCGGGGGGTGAGCTGATCAGGCAGCTTCTTGTACTGCTCCCGCGTCAGCCGTGGCACCAGACGATCGAGGATCTCCTCGGCGCTCTGTTGCATCTCCAACTCACGCTCCAGCAGCGCCTTAAGCACCACCGGCAAACACCGCGGCGTGCCCACCGTGCGCAGCTGGGTCAGCGCCTGCTCGCGCACCCCGTAGGACTCATCTTCCATCGCCCGAATCAACACCTCTTCGAGATGCGCGTAGTTCAGATCCCCCAGAGCCACCAGCGCGCGGTAGCGCACATCGGCGTCATAGTCATGCATCGCGCCCAACACCGCCTCGGTGCTGGCCGCATCTCCCAGAATGCCCAGCGAGAAGAGCGCCATCTCGCGCACCCCGGCATGCGGGTCATGAATCAACCCGACGAGCTTCGGAATCGACTCCCGATCGCCCAACCTCCCAAGGTTGGTCGCCGCCGCCATGCGACGCAGATGATGGCGATGCCCCAGATTCTCCCGCAACACCCCCAGGATCGAAGTGCCCAGCGCGTAGAGCTGATCGCGATAATCGCGGTAGCGCTCTTCGTCCTCACACGCCTCAATCGTATCCAGAAGCCGTCCGGCCAGCTCTACTGATGCATCCCTCATAACTCGCCTCCAAAAGATCGGCCCGTCGCCGACGACCCTCTTATAAGGGTCGCAGGCCGGTCCGATCTTCCACTCTATCGGTGCCCCGGAGGGCTGTACAGACCGGGCGCGCCGGCGCCCCGCCGGCGGCCCATCATCCCGGCCGCAGGTGATTCCAGATCCGGGTGACGCGCCGGGTGACGCCGCGTTCAAATCGCAGCGCTGTCCAGGCATCGAGCAAACGCTGTTGCCGCTCCGCATCTGCAAAACCGCGCAGGTTTAACCCCCGGCCAAACCCCGGCCTCGACTCCACCATCACCGCGCGTCGGGAAGAGGCGCGAAGCACCTCGATCGCGTCCAGTTGCCGCAGCCCTCCGCAGGCCGCCTCACGCGGACCATAGCCCGGCGGAAGATCGCTCACAGGCTCATTGATACCCACAACCGCCGCCTCAAACTGCATCCCCACCTCCCGGGCAACGCTGACGCTTTTACTAAAGATCGACGCTCGCACAGGTCCTCCCCGATCGCGGCAACGCATCGACGCTTCGGCCGGCGAACGCATCACGGTCAGCGCCACAATCGGACCGGGTACCGCCGCCTCCCACAGCTGCATCGTCTCATCGACCCCGCTGATCACTGTCGGCTCAAAAAACGCCCCCTCACAGCGGCGGCGCCGCGAGCCGCCAACCAGCAGCTTCGCCCCCCGCTCCACCGCGTCATCCATAAGCTCTTCGAGCAGCTCCACCTCACCGAAGTCGGCCTGGGGCCCCACCTCCACCTCTTCAACCCCGGGCATCCCCTGACGCAGGCGAAGCACCTCGGCGACGATCTGATCGGTGAACACCGCCGCGATCGACTGCTGCACCCACACCCTGCGTATCGCCGCCTTTCGCCGACCCGCCCCGCACATCGCTCCCCAGACCACGGCTCGCGCTGCGGCGACCAGATCAGCATCGTTGAGCACCACTGCCACATCCGCTCCCGGCGCATCTCCCCAGATCGGAACCAGCCCCTCGGCCGCCGCCCCGCACACTCGCCGTACCCGACTGGCCGAGCCCTGGACCACCACCGCATCGGCGCGCCGCACAACCTCCTCGGCCAGCTCGTCGCCGCCGCAGACCGTCGTCCACACCGCGGGCGATGCGATCGTCTGCGCAATCACATTACCCACCGAACTCAGCAAAAGCGGCGCGCGCTCATCGGCCGCCACCACCACCGTATTGCCCGCCACCAGCGCCGCCAGGCCCTGCACCACCGCGCTCTCAAGCACATCGTAACTTCCCGCCACACACGCCACCACCCCCCGCGGCCGCCACTGCGCCACCGCCCGCTCGCGACGCCGAGCAAAAAGCCCCCCGCCTACCTTCAAGGCCTCCTCACCCAGAAGGATCGGCGCGCCATCGAGCACCTCCCTTACGCTCGCCATCATCCGCCACCAGGAACGACGCATCTCCAGAGGCGTCATCCCCAGCTCTTCGATTCCCAACTCCAGAAGATCCTCCCGCCAATCCATCAGCGCCCCGAGCACCGCGTCGGCAACCTCGATCCGTTGCACCAGAGGCCGCCGCCGCCAGGCCCGCTGCGCCTCCCCCGCACGCGCCATCACCTCGGCGGCCTGCGACCCCATCGTACGCGCCACCTCCCCGATGGCGTGCTGATTGGCCGGGTTGTAGCTGATGATCATCTCCCCACAAGGACGCCTGATCGACGCCTCGGGAAGCTGGTCGGTCGTCTCAAACGATGGGCTGTGTCGCGCGGGTGTTTCCATACAGGAGTCTCCTCAGAGCAAGACGCGGCGCATACGACTCCCCTCCTCGAACCCTCGAAGAGTAGAGTTGACCCGACCGCGAGACTCCCAGGTCACTCGCCAGCACAGTGAATACACAATGGCCAGATGTTAAATCCTCCCCCGTTAAGGTCAAGCCTCATCTGCGCGCTGCGATTGCTCCCCACACGCTTTTCAGATACACGCTCGGCGGCGCTTTCGCCCGCGTTTCCACACGCTCCCCCCATCCCGGACCCTTTTCGCCACCTCACCACGCGCTCTCTTCGGCGCCCGGAGCCTGCGATGACCTTTGTCGACAAACCCTACGGACAGTTTCTGGGCTCGGCCCACAGCTTTGAAGCCGCTTCCAACATCCTCTTTGGCATCCCCATGGATTTTACCTGCTGCTTTCGGGCCGGTACTCGTCTGGGGCCGCGCGAGATCCGCTACTTTGCCGACAACCTCGAAGACTACTCCGTCGAGCAGCGCCGCTCCCTGGCCGAAGACACCTTCTTTGATGCGGGCGATCTCGACCTTCCCTTTGGCAACCCGGCAGCCTGCCTCGACGTCATCGAAGAAGCCGTTGACCATATCCTCAACGCCGGTAAACGCCCGGTGGCCATGGGCGGCGAACACCTGGTAAGCGCCGGCATCGTGCGCGCCATCGCCAGACACTTCCCCGACGCGGTGATTCTGCACGTCGATGCCCACTTCGATCTTCGACACACCTACGCCGATCAGGAGCTCAGCCACGCCACCGCCCTGCGCCTCTGCTGGAATGCGCTGGACATGAGCCCCACCGACCAGCCCCCGCGTCTGGTGCAGATCGGCGTGCGCAGCGGCCCGGCCGAAGAAGCGGAGTTCGCCCACCAGCACATCCCCCAGATCCTCACCGAGTCGACCTCCGAGCTCATCAGCGAGCTCGAAAAACTGCGCGACCTCTGGGGGGCCCGCCCCGTCTATTGCACCTTCGACATCGACGCCGTCGACCCGGCCTACGCCCCGGGCACCGGCACCCCGGAGCCCGGGGGCTTGAGCAGCCACCAGGCCCTGGCCATCGCGCGTTTTCTGCCCACGTTTGAAAACCTCGTCGGCTTCGATCTGGTCGAAACCAGCCCCCCCCTTGACCACGCCGGCATCACCTCGGCGCTGGCCGCCAAGATGATCCGCGAGTTCATGATCGCCACCCAGGTTTAAGCCTCAAACGTCTCACTGGCCTTCAAGGCCACCCCTCGACGAGGCGCTCACCATGCGGGTGAGCGCCTCGTTTGATTCGTGCCGCATCCAAAACTTAGCCGCCAAAATCAAAGCGGTAGCCCGCCGAGATCAACACCGTATGAAACTGATCGCGGCTGCTCACCGGTCCATCCACGATCGCGGGCTCCGGGAACTCCCGCAGGTGCAGCTGGTAGGTGTAATCCACCCCGATCAAAAAGGGCTCAAAGCTGCGCACCACAAGCCCCACCTGCGCCGAAGCGCTGGGCGCAAAGCTCCCCTCACCATAGGCTCCGGAGGAGTTCGTGCCGCTGATCACCGGCGTAAAGAGCGCCGCAAGATTCAGCTCCGCAAGCTCCCCGAACGCATAGCCCAGCCCCACCCCGACCTGGGCGCTCAGGTAGCTATGACCGGTATAAAGAGCGTTGGGCGCCAGCGTCGCACTCAAAAGCTCCGCCCCCACAAGTCCGCGTCCCTTCAAAGAGGGGCCCAGCCCGCGCACATAACGCACCTGCCCGCCCCCCCGCATGTACTGCCCGGGCAGCGCCTCGTCGGCAAACTGCGAGGTATAAGGCGCGAAATCGAAATACCCCCCGACCTCCAGCGCCGCCCGACCTCCATCAAAGATCGCCACCATCGCGTCCACGCGCGCTCCCCCTCCAAAGAGCGGCGTGTTGTGGTTGATCTCAAAGGCCTCCGCGTTGCTCTGCCGCATCATCCGCTGCCCCACCATCAGCCCGGCGCGCACTTTCAGGTGCGGCGAGAGGTTGCCGTACTGCTGGCGATGCCGTGCGACGGCTGCTGCCCGGGGGTCATCCTCCGGAGCGAGCGGCTCGACCGCCGCCTCGGTCTGCGCTGCGCGGGCGGCCTCTTCCTCCTCCAGCTGACGCTGACGCTCCAACGCCTGCTCATCACGGTAGGCCAACACCTCGGGCACCAACGCCGAGAAGACCTCCCGCAGCACCTGCATCACCCCATCCTGATCGATGCGTCCGCGGCGAATGCTGTAGCGCACATCGGCCAACTCCTCGCCGCGCGGCCCCAGCACCACCACCTGCAGGGTATTGCCCCCGCCGAAAACATCATGAATGAGCAACCCCTCGATGTTGCCCTCCGACATCAGCCGGGCGAACGCCGCGCGGTTCTCCTCGCGAAGCGCGCTCTGACGAAAGGTCGCAAGCTCCAGCCCCGTCGCCTGCGCCCTCGCCAGAACATCCCCCTCATCGAGGAGCTCAATCTGAGTGCTCTCCTCCAGGGCATCTTCGATGCTCTCATAGGAGCGCTCTCCGCTGGTACCGGCGGTGTTGATGTAGCCCAGACGCAGCGGCTCCTGCTCCTGAGCCGTGGCCAGGCCCACCCCCGTGACGAGCACGCAAAACACGACCAGGCACACTCCGGCGATCTTCCCAAACATCATCGTTACGTTCACAGCCTGCACCTTTCGATTTGGCGAAAACTCGCACTATTTTCGCACTTTAACGATCCATCATTGCACTGCCCTCTTTGGTAGCCTCGCCAGTGGCGACTTATCAAGCCCGGGAGCTGGCGAGCACTTCGATGGCGTCCATCCTTGAGAGGGTCCACAGTGCTTCGCACCGCGCCATCGTCCACGTTATAAGCGCGACACCACGCGCTTTCTGCCCTCCCTACCACCGAGTCACCATGTTCGGCCTCTTCAAACGCTTTCGACGCAACGCCCTGCTCAAAGAGCCGCTGCCCTCCTCCTGGCAGCAGGCCCTGGGCGACGCGCTGCCCTTTCTCGAAACGCTCAACACCGGGGAGCGCCTGGGCCTGGAATCGCACCTGAAGATCCTCATGAAACAAAAACACTGGGTCGGTGCCGGCGGCTTTGAACTCCACGATGACATCCGCCTGACCATCGCCATCCAGGGCGCGCGTATGGCCCGCGCTCTGCCTCTGGATGCCTTTGAGCGCCTCAGCGAATTCGTCGTGTACGGCGAAGACTTCACGCGCCCCGATGATGCCTTCGGCGGCCCGATCCATGGCGAGGCCCATCCCTTTGGCACCGTCGTGCTGAGTTGGCCGGCCTGCCAGGAAGGCCTGGCTTACCCCTGCAGCGGTTTTAACCCCATCCTCCACGAGCTCGCCCACGTGCTCGATGTCTCCAGCGGCTATTTTGACGGCACCCCGCTTTTGCATCGCGGGGAGGATTATGAACCCTGGGCCCGCGTCTTCCAGCACTATTTTGACGCGCTGCGACAGAACCCCGAACAGGCCTTTCTCGACCTCTACGGCGCCGAGGATGAAGCGGAGTTCTTTGCCGTGGCCACCGAGGCCTTCTTCGAGCTGCCGGATGGGCTCCTCGATGAAGCCCCCGATCTCTACGAGGAGCTCCGGCGTTTCTACCGCCTCAAACCGCATATCATCCCGTGCAGCTGCACATCCCACGAGCCCGACGAAGACGATCCCGATGCCGAACCCGATGAGGTTGGCCGACCCCTCTTTGGACCCGGCGACCCCCTGGATTTTCTCTAACGATCGGCGCCCTCAAAAAGCACCACCATGCTCGCCGAAGACCGCATCAATAAAAGGTGATCGCCGTTTTATGCGCGATGCTCAGACGCGCCGCTTCGTAGAGCGAAAGCCACACCAGCCGCTCGATCGCAAAGGGCTGACCGGCGGGTCGCTGGGCAGCGAGCTCAGTGGCGTAATCATCATCGAGGTTGCCCTCCGCATCGACCTCGATCTCCAGCGCGTCGGTCAGAAGTAAGAGTTCCTCGCGCAGTCGAATCGACGAGCCCAGCGCCCCACCGCGAATCTTATGCTTCGGATCAAAATAGATCTCATCGAAGTCGATCGGCAGATAATACCCCTCGCTGTCCGAGTGGCAGAGCAGGTGGGAGCGCAGCTGACGGTAAAGCTGGCGCAACACCCTGTCGTCGGCCGGATCTTCGCCGGGCTCCACCGGATAAGGCACCCAGCGCGGATCGCGCATAATATGCGCCCCGAAACGCCGCAGGTAATGCAGCCAGGAGTAAGGAAAGGAATTCAGCGAGGAGCGCGGGCGCGGGCGCTCCCCCTCGATGCCCTCAAACGCTTCGGGCTCCTGATGTGTGGGCAGCCCCTCGGCCTCCAGCACCGTGTTGATATATGCCAGATCGTCGCGCATCGCCTGCGCCGCCCCCGGATTGTCCTGCTCAAAGAGCACCAGCGCTCCCACACCTATTGCCAGCCCCATTGCGACCTCCATATCGCCACACTCTTTCGAGTTTGCCCGACCCCTCGTCGAAGGCACTCGTTACGGCACACACTGGAAAATATGCGCACCTCCTAGCCCAACCCCTGCCAGAGCGCAACCTAACTTTACAAGGGCGACTCTCTGGCACAGGCGCACGTTCCTTTTAATGGCCCCGGCCCTCATGCGCATTCCTAAATTGAAGGGCCTTCCTGCCTCAGCACCGCCGAGAGCACGGGCCTTGTTTGACCCCGGACGGTGCCTAAGCTACCGGCGCCGAGACGAACGCAACCCGCGCCCTGCGTCGCGACCCGGGTCGGGCCTTGCATTGGGCGCGCGAGTGTTAGAGAACCACCCACAGACGCCAGCCAGGCGCCTGATACCAACGACCCCCTGACCCCGGATGGAGATACGATGACGACGAAGATCGCGATTAATGGTTTTGGACGCATTGGACGTTGTGTGGGGCGCATTGCGCTGGCTGACCCGGATGTCGAGCTGGTCGCCGTCAACGACCTGACCAGCCCGGAGCAGCTGGCGGTGCTCTTCAAATACGACTCGGTCCACGGCACCTACCCCGGCACCGTGGAAGCCGTGGAGGGTGGCATCCGCATCGATGGCAAGCTGCTCAAGGTCACCTCGCTGCGCGATCCGGCGGAGCTTCCCTGGGGTGAGCTCGGCGTCGATATGGTCATTGAGAGCACCGGCGTCTTCCGCAAGCGCGAGCAGGCTGCCAAGCATCTGGATGCCGGCGCCAAACGCGTGCTGATCTCGGCACCGGGCAAAGGCGTTGACCTCTCGCTCTGCATGGGCGTGAACAACGACGACTTCAACCCCGACATGAAGATCGTGGACGTGGCCAGCTGCACCACCAACTGCCTGGCTCCGGTGGCCAAAGTCCTCGACGAAGTCTTCGGCATTGAGCTTGGTCTGATGACCACTGTGCACTCCTACACCAACGACCAGGTGATCCTGGACACCCCTCACCCCTCCGACCTCCGTCGGGCGCGTGCGGCGGCCGTCAACATGATCCCCACCACCACCGGCGCGGCCATCGCCGTGACCAAGGTCCTCCCCCAGCTCAAGGGCAAGCTCGATGGCATGGCCATTCGCGTGCCCACCCCCAACGTCTCCTGCATTGACCTGACCGTGCGTCTTGGCAAAAAGGCCGACGTCGACTCGGTCAACAAGGCGCTGCGCGAGGCGGCCGAAGGCCCGCTCAAAGGCATCCTGGGCTTCTCCGACGAGCCGCTCGTCTCCTCGGACTACATCGGCAACCCCAACTCCTCGATTGTTGATGGCCTCTCCACGATGGCGCTCGGCGACGACTTCATCAAAGTCATCTCCTGGTACGACAACGAGTGGGGCTTCTCCAACCGCATGGTCGATGTGGCGAAATTCATCGCCAAAAAGACCGCGTAAGCTCTTGGTTTAAAACGTAAAACACCCACCCGCGAGCGTCATCGTTTCAGCGACGCTCCGGGGGTGGGTCTGGTGCGGGAGGCGCTTCCAGTCCGGGAGCGTCTCCCTCATTAAAATGACCACTGACCTGATCGACTGAACCCGTGGGGCGCTGCTGCGCCCGACGCTGCGGAGCCCAAAAGCCTGATGGACACCACCGGCATTAAATTCGTCGACGAGCTCGATCTCAACGAAAAACGCGTGCTGATTCGCGTCGATTTTAACACCCCGCTCCACGAGGGGGAGGTCGCCGATGACACGCGCATTCGCGCCGCGCTGCCCACGATCGTGCACTGCCTGGAGGCCGGCGCGAAGGTGATTCTATGCAGCCACCTGGGCCGCCCCAAAGGCAAGGTCAACCCCACTTACACGATGGAGCCGGTGGCTGCGCGCCTGGCTCAACTCCTCGACACCGACACCCTGCTCTACGACGTCGAGGTGGTCTTCCCCGAGGCGGTGGTCGGCCCGGATGTCGCCGAGATCATCGCTGACTTGAAGCCTCGCCATCAGGTGATGCTGCTTGAAAACCTGCGATTTGAACCCGGCGAAGAGGCCGGCGACGACGCGTTCGCCAAAGAGCTCGCCGAGCTCGCCGACTTCTACGTCAACGACGCCTTCGGCGCGGCGCATCGCGCACACGCCTCGGTGTACACGATCAACAAATACTTCGACCGCAACCATAAGGCCGCAGGCCTCTTGATGCGTGCGGAGTTGCAGGGACTCGGCCGACTGCTCCAGCGCCCCGAAAAACCCTTTGTCGCGGTGGTCGGCGGGGCCAAGGTCAGCGATAAGCTCGGCGTGTTGATGAGCTTGCTCGACAAAGTCGACGAGATCCTCATCGGCGGGGCGATGGCCTACACCTTCCTGGCCGCTCAGGGCATCGGCGTGGGCGAGTCGCTGGTCGAGCGCGACTTCATCAACCAGGCCACCTCGATCGTCAACCGCGCCAAAGCCCAGGGCGTGAAGCTGCGCCTGCCGGTCGACCACCGCGTCGCTCCGAACTTCGAGGCCACCCAGGCGACGGTGACCGACACTAGCGTGGTGCCCGGCGGCACGATGGGCCTGGATATCGGCCCGCGCACCGCCGAGGAGTACGGCCGCGCCATCGCCCGCGCCTCCACCATCTTCTGGAACGGCCCGATGGGTGTCTTTGAGAAGCCCGCCTTTGCCGAGGGCACCTTCGCTGTGGCCCGCGCCATGGCTCAGGCCGAGGGCTACACCGTGGTCGGTGGCGGAGACTCGCTGGCGGCGATCGAGAAGGCAGGCCTGGCCGGGTCCATCGACCATATCTCCACCGGCGGCGGCGCCAGCCTGGAGCTGCTTGAGGGCAAATCCCTCCCGGGTATCGACGCCCTGCGGGCGAACTACCCCATCGATTAAGCGTCGCCGCACGAGGGCGTCTCAAAAGGTTGCCCGCGTGATCACCTCCGATCACGCGGGCAAGAGTCAAATCATTTCAACACCTTAGACGCCATCGCCAGCCTTCATACTCGACCGAACTTCGATCGGGACCATCTTTTCTCGGAACTCACCAGGATCGGGGTGGAAGCATCCTCTTGAAGCGAGCGATCGCCCCGTGCGAGAGTATCGATGTCACCTCGCCAGTACGTCTGCGCACCCTTGCAAAGGCCCGACATCACCCCGCGAGGAACCGGCACTAACGCGAGCCTCCGGGGCGCCCCCCCCGGGTAACTCGAAACGCCGGCGCGCTGACTGACCTCAACCCTCCCGCCGCTCCCCACTCCGGGCGCGCGGCGGCCCACCACCCGGAGCTCCCCATGCGTACGCCCATCGTCGCTGGAAACTGGAAGATGAACCTCACTCAGGCCGACGCCCTCACCCTGGGCCGCGCCATCGCCGAGGGAGCTCCCACCCGGGGGGTGACCGCCATCGTCGCCCCGGTCGCCCTGCACATCTCCGCACTGGGTGAGGCCCTGGCCTCCTCCCCCGTCCTGATGGCCAGCCAGAACGCCCACTGGGCCGAGTCCGGCGCCTACACTGGCGAGCTGGCCGCCCCGATGCTGCGCGAGCTCGGCGTGCGCTATGCCATCCTGGGCCACAGCGAGCGCCGCCAGTACTTCGGCGAAGACGACGAAGGCGTCAATCGCAAGACCCGCGCGCTTCTCGCTCAGGGCCTCCACCCCATCGTCTGTTTCGGCGAGTCGCTTGAGGAGCGCGAGGCCGGCCGCACCCGCGACAAGGTCGAGTTCCAGGTTCGCGCCGCACTCGCCGGACTCAGCGCCGACGAGGCGCGCCGCGTCATCCTGGCCTACGAGCCCATCTGGGCCATCGGCACCGGCAAGACCGCCTCGCCACAGCAGGCCCAGGAGGTCCACGCCTTCTTGCGTGAGGTGCTCCAGGCGCGTTTCGATCGCGAGACCGCCCAGACCATGCCCATCCTCTACGGCGGCAGCGTTAAACCGTCCAACTTTGCCGAGCTCCTCTCCCAGCCCGACATCGACGGCGGACTCGTCGGTGGCGCGAGCCTCAAGGCGGAGAGTTTTCTGGAGCTCTGCCAGATCGCCGTCCAGCAGGCCCCCGCCGGCTGAACCCGCGCATCGCCCTGACAGACGCCCTCTCAGGGGCCGTCTTCTCGGGACTTTCAAGCCGTCTGTGGTCGAAATATTCGCCCCTCCGCGAGTCGTTTGAATCAGGCATCCCGGACCAGGCTTCCTCAGGTCCGGGAGCGGCGCGCCTTCTCGACTTCGGTGCGTCCTTCTACCCATGGCAAACCCATGCGCTTTCACGCCTTTCGCGACTTCGAAGACGGCACCATCATCGATGGGCTGGGCTTCGACATCGTCGTGCATCGCCGCTCGGTGGGCACGATCAACCTCCCCTCCGGCCAGCTCATCGCCTGCGACCCGCTGCACGCCCTGGATACCGAGCCCTTCGCGCTGAACCTGGAGCCGGGGCAGTATCCGGTGCACCTTCTGGTGGCGGAGCTGCGCGACGAGCGCCGCAACGCCTACGCCGTGGTGCGCGTCGGCGAGGGCCCGGTGCGACGCTGGGAGCCAGCCGAGATGAGCCTGCCGGCGGCCAACTCCGACCAACCCGACGCCCCCCGCCCCTCCCTGCTCGATACCCTCGATGAAGATCCGGGCTACCCGGTCGACTCCTCGCTGGGCGCTTTTATGGACGCCACCACCGCCGGCGCGCTGATCGACTACCACCAGATCGTGATGCCCGAAGACAACGACTTTGAGCGTCTCCTGCTCGCACGCCTGCGCAAGCGCCGCCGCTCCGGCGCAGGCTACGGCACCCTGGACCTGCGCCGCGATCTCAAGCTCCCGATGCCCGAAGGCCTCAACCTCATCGCCTTCGATGCCGGCTTTGGCCCCGGTCACTACCCCACCTACGTGGGCCTGGGCGATGAGGGGCAGGTCATCAGCGTCGTGACCGACTTTCAAGTCCTCGACCTGCGCTTCCCCTCCTTTCCGCTGCCCGCGGCAACCTCCCTCGACGAGTTCGAGTAGGCGCACGGAAACCCACCCTTTAAGCGGACTCCACCAGGGCGCTTACGCCCCTTTTGGGGTGCTTGCCCTGCTTGCCCCCCTCGGCAAGCCCACATAGGATGACTGCCATGAATGGCACGGCGCTGGACGCTCGGCTCGCGCGGGCGCAATCAAGGGGTTGAATTTGGGACACCAGGACAAGGTGATCGACCGGCTGGTCGACGATGGCAAGGTTGAGTCCGAGCTCCGAGACACCCTGCGTGCGACATTTAAAACGCACGCTTCGAGCGCCCTTCTAACGCGCGCCGCCCTCGATGAAGACGACCTTCTCGAAGCCCTCTCGCTCGCCTTCGATCTCCCCCCGGCCGGCTATGCCGACGGGCTCTTCATCGAACGCGAGCTCTTGAGCACGCTCGGCCCCGAGGCCATTCGCCACTACCAGGTCCTTCCGGTGCGCCGACGCGCTGGCGAGCGCGTCGATGTCCTGGTGGTCGAGCCCCTCAACGCCATGGCCCGCCAGATCCTCGAAGAAGCCCTGGGCCTGCCACTGCGTCAGTACATCTGGCCGCAGCTGCGTTACCTTCAGGCCCGCCACTTCTTTGTGGGCGACGAGCTCCCCGACTTTGCCACCGCCTATCTGCGCGAGCATCCGGTGACCATGGGTTACGCCACCGCCGGCGAGCAGCCCGAGCTTTACGAACGCCTCAAAAGCTCCGCCAGCCTCCAGGTCAACACCTGGGAGGAGACCGAGCGCCGGGCCTTCTTTGAACACTGCTTCGACCGCGACACCCTCCTCAAAGCCCTCCTGGGGCTGGCCGCCGGACGCCTCACTCGCCGCCTCATCGTGGTCCTCGGCAAGAGCGGGGTGCAGCCCTATTTTCAGGAAGACTGGACGGCGCTCGACCAGAACTTCGAGCGGGTCGACGCGCTGCGAGAACGCAAAGCCACCACCACCCTCGACCTTGCTCGCCAGGACCGCGAGGCGCTCATCATCGGCAATGCCGCCGAGCTGGGCCTTGCCCCCCTCTTTGAAGCACTGGAGGTCGAGGCGCCCCCTCTTCTGGCGATGATCCCGGTGCGCATCGGCGGGCGCGCCGCCATGGCGCTCCTCGGCGCTCCGACCGACCCCCGCGCCGCCGTCCGCCTCGATGAAGTCTCAGAGACCTTCGCGCTCGATGAGCTCGTCGACGCCGCCGCGCTCGTCGGTCGCCAGCTCGAAGAGCTGATCCGCCGCGCCAAAGCCGGCACGCTCCCGCCTCCGGCCGAGCGTATCCCCCCGCTGCCCGTACCCCGCCACCAGCTCGGCCTGGGCTTTGAAGACTCTCTGATCGAGACGACCATCGCCAGCCGCCAGCGCGGCCGCCACCGCTGGGAAATCATCGACATCAGCCACGCCTCCGAGGAACCCTCCGAAGCGGCGGAGTTTCCCGACATCCGCAGCCAGGTCCCCGAACCCGAAATCATCGGCGCCATCTCCGAGGCCTTTGGCATCAGCGAAGCCTCCGAGCCCCGCGCCGACATCACACCTTCAGAACCCTCCCAACCCGCCGACGCGAGCGAGTCCTCCGAGGTATCTGAATTATCTAAAACCTCTGACGCTTCCGACGTGTCCGAAGTCTCCGAGGTGTCTGACGCTTCCGACGTGTCCGAAGTCTCCGAGGTGTCTGACGCTTCCGACGTATCTGACGCTTCCGACGTGTCCGAAGTCTCCGAGGTATCTGACGCATCCGATGCGCCGGAGCTCTCCGATCCGGCCGACACGCCGATGCTCGACATCGCGGCCGCGCTCTCCGATTCCTACGAGGCGCCCCTCACCGACGAGCTGGTCGAGCTGCCCCTCTTCCCCGATCCCTCCGAGGTATCAGAAGCCCCGAACGATCCGCTTGAGATCACCGCGGACTTCTCGCCGGCGGCCTTCTCTGGCGAGTTGAGCTCCGAGGCCGGCGAGGCTCCTCGCCACTTTGGGGGGGTGTCCTCTGCCGCCGACGAGGACGACGAGGGTTCCATGGGGGCCTCACACACCGAGATCTACTCCCCATCGTCGATCGCCCTTGAGAGCGCCGACGACACCCCGGCCCCCGCCTCCGCAGTAGGCGCGACCTCCTTTGGTATGCCCGCCCTCTTCGCCGACGACACCCCGGCCCCCGCCTCCGCAGTAGGCGCGACCTCCTTTGGTATGCCCGCCCTCTCCGCCGACGAGTTCTCCTCCCAGGCCAGCGACCCCGCTCTGAGCTCGGCCAGATCGTCGAGCATCTCCGAGGTCATGGTCGCCGACGCCGACGAGCGCCAGGCTCGTCACGAAGGCAAAGGCGAAGGCGTCGACGACGTCGATAAAGGCTGGAGCGACATCCTCAACGTCGTCTCCGAAAGCGCTGTCGCCCCGATGCTCGCCGAGAAGGAACGCAAGGCCAGCGAGCCTCAAGCCGCCCTGCTGACTCCTGTCGACGAGGAGCCTGCCAACGCGGAGCCCGCCGACAAGAAGTCCCTCGACGGGAAGCTCGCCGATGCCCCGGCCCCCTTCGACGAGGCCGGGGAGCGCGACGCCATCCAGCCCGCGCCGCTGGCCACCACCGCCGAGTTGCACCCCATCAAAGGCGCTCCGATCGAGGCGCCGGCGTCCGACTCCGAGAACAGCCACACCGGCCGGGGCATCCGCAGCGCGACCCTCGGGCTCAACATTCCCACCGACGCCTCCGGCGTCCCGCGCGCCCAGATCTTCCGCCGACCGCGTCGCCGCGATCGCCAGGACGACGCCCCGCACGCCCCCCCTCACGAGGAGCCCGAATTCACCGAGCTCGGCGCCTCCGCCACCGGCCATACCTTTATGGGCGTCGGCGAGGTGCGTTATGTGCAGGTGAGCGCCAACGCGATCAGTGAGATCAGCGAGCCGGTGCGTGAGGAACCCTCCGAGCCCCGCGCCGATCGCTGGCTCGACGAGCTTGAGCAGGGCCCCCGCTCCGAGAGCAACGCCGAGACCGGCGGCTCATCCTCCCGCGCCACCATGCAGATCAATCCGACGCGCCGCACCCGCGGCTTTGGCGAGTTGATGGAGCATATGGAGAGCGACGCGCCGTCCACCCCCCGCTCCGTCCCGTTCGAGGCGCTTGAAGAGATCCTGGACTCCGGCCCGGTCGCCGTCGATTTAAGCGAAAGCCTGGAGATGCTCGACGCCCGCGACCACGATCTGGCCTTCGCCGCCGCCGAGCACGTCGCCACCGCCGGCGCCGACACGGGCGTCATCGCCAGCCTCGAAGGGCTCTTCCCCGGGCGCATTTTCATCGACCGCTACCAGTACACGGCCCGAACGCTGCCGCCGGTGCGCGAGCACGGCCCGGTGCTCGACGCCCTGGTGCGCATGGGCCGACCCTCGCTCAACGTGGTGCGCCGCTTCATCGATAACCCCAGCCTGGAGCTGCGCTTCTACGCCACCTTCCTGCTCACCGAGCTGCCGGCGGAGGGCCTCCTTCACGAGCTGCTCGGACGCCTCTTTGACCGCGATCAGCAGACCCGCCAGCTCGCCCGATCCATCCTGAAGGGCTACCGCGACCACGGCGATTTCGAAGCCCTGGTGCTGGCCCCTCTTCGCCACGAGCTCTCCCAGAAGAACGAAGAGTTCCGCGTGGAGCAGGCCGCCGAGAACATCCGACAGCTGCGCGATCTCAAGGCCATCCCCGGGCTTGTCGACGCCCTTGCCGAGCACGGCGGCCGGGTGCAGCTGACCATCCACCGCGCCCTGCGCGAGATCACCCTGCAGCCCCTGGGTCCCTCCCCCTCGGAGTGGCGCCGCTGGTGGTTTGACGCCCACGAGACCCCCCGCTGGCGCTGGCTGGTCGACGCCATGAACAGCCCCGACGACGAGCTCCGCCTGCTGGCCTTCGACGAGATCGAGCAGCTCCCCGGCCTCGAACTCAACTACCACCCCGATCAGCCCCCCAAGCTGCGCATCCGCGCCCAGAGCGAACTCGCCGAATGGTTTGTACGCGGCGGCCGCAGCTGATGCTCTTAAGCGGGGCGTTTCTCTCCCCTCCCAACCTGACGTGACGAACCCCGACTCAAGCCCCTCAGAGGGGGTTCGTCGACGTGACGAACCCCGACTCAAGCCCTTAAGACCCCCTTCGTCGACGCTACGAATACCCCCTTATGGGTAGTTTTGACCCTTCGTCGACGTGACGAACCCCGACTCAAGCCCTTAAGACCCCCTTCGTCGACGCTACGAATACCCCCTTATGGGTAGTTTTGGCCCTTCGTCGACGTGACGAAGGCCGAATGAAGGGCTTCAAGGGGTGTTCGTTTCATCGAAGGACCTCCCCGGCCCCTTTCAACCGGACATGCTGAGCCCAAACCCCGGAACGAAAAAAACCGCGCGGCCTGAGCCGCGCGGTTTCTTTTTTGAGCGTTTAAGCGTTTAGCGCGTCGAATCACGCCGCGATTTAACTCGCCGGCACCTCATCGCGCACCTCATCGCGCACCTCATCGCGCACCTCTTCACCGAGGCCTGTGCCGGGCGCGTGGGGCTCGTCGGGGTCGATGGTGATGGTGACGCCGGCAGACTTCCGCTGGGGGCGGTAGATGGTGTAGAGGGGCGCCAGGAGCTGGTTGAGATCGTCCTCCAGGCCGACCAGGCGCAGGGAGGCCTCCAGCAAATGGCGCGCCGAGCCGTAGGCTCGGCGGACCTCGGTGCGGGCGGCCTGCAGCTCACTCATGGTAGTGGTGGACTCGGCCTGCTCGGCGTCGGCGATCGCCCGGCAGGTCAGGAGTGTGCCCAGCGCCTGGCGCGCGGCGTCGACGCGCGGATCGTGCACGAACTCCCGGGTGCAGAACTCCACAACGCGACGCAGGCGCGCGCTGGCCGCGTCGAGCCCCAGGCCCACAAAACGCCCCGGGGTCACCCCGCCAAAGGCGCTCTCCATGGCCTCGGTGAACTCGACCAGCCGCGGCGAAGCGCTGCTTTTGAGGCTGTAGTAGCGGGCCTGGCACATATCAAAAAGGCTCATGTAGCTGGCCTCGGCGATCACCTCGGCGCGGTTGAGCTCCGCGGCGGCCCGGGCGGCCTGCCCGCCCTCCTCCAGCGCCTCATCCACCCGCTCGATGAAGCTCACATGCGCCTCCTCGATAAGATCCAGGCAGAGCTCCTTGCTGGCCTGGGCCACCGGATGGTTGAAGTTCAGGGGGGCGATGGCATCGCGGGCACGAACAAGCCTGGCGAGCATGACCTGATCGAATTTGGTCTCCTGCATGGTGCAGCTCCGTGTTCGGGTCGGAGCGTCGGGAACAGACAACAAGCGACGCGCCGAAAATCGACGTGGAGTCCCCCCTACAGCCATGGACGGCGGGGACGTTCTCAGATGGTGCTTTTTACGAATGCGGCGACTTTAAAGCGTTGGGCCTTTGGGTTCAAGCCGCGCAAGTGCTATCGGTGAGAAGGCGCCCTGGCCGGGAATAGATCAGGCGCATGGCGAGTAATGTGCCCACTCCCGTTAACGAGCTGGAAGCCACCGATGAAAAAACTACGAATCAGCAACGCCGCGCTCCTCGCGCTCGTCCTCTCCACGAGCGTGGGCTGCGATCAGGTCACCAAAATCGTGGCCCGCGAGCATCTTGAGGGCGTCGGACGCCTCTCCTACCTGGGCGACACTTTTCGCCTGGTGCTCATCGAGAACCACGGCGCCTTTCTGGGCATGGGCTCCGAGATGCCCGCTGGCCTGCGCACCGCCATCTTTGTGGGCGTGGTCAGCCTGGCGCTCATCGCCTTCCTGGTGTGGATCATGCGCACCCCGGGCCTCTCAAGATTCTCGGTGGTGGCCGCCGGCCTGGTCATCGGCGGGGGCATCGGTAACGTGATCGACCGCGTGCTCTTTGAGGGCGGCGTCACCGATTTTCTCAACCTGGGCATCGGCACCCTGCGCACCGGAATCTTCAACGTGGCCGACGTCTGGATCATGCTGGGCGCAGCCATGATGCTCGTCTCCCGCGACACCTGGGCCCCCGACAAGGCCGAAGGCTCCGAGGAGGATGGCCCTCCCGAGAGCAGAGACGATGCGGAGCGAGCGTTGCAGACCTGAGCATGCTGCCGACTCGCTACCTTGCTTCCTGATGGAAGAACCTGATCAAAAAACCTGATCAAAAAACCTGATCAAAAAACCTGATCAAAAAAACGCCCCGGATTCCGGGGCGTTTTTTTATGGATCATCATCCCCACTCGCCAGCACGCTCGCACTTCCCCTCGTCCCGATCCGCGACGTGATGGCCACCAACTCACCGCGTAAAAAACATATCTTTCGCAGGCACGAAGGCGCTGGCATACTTTCCCTTCCCTCAGACATCTTCCCGCAAGCGAGATTGCCATGACGCAGCCTCCGACCGCCTCGCCAGACCCCTCGTCCGACGCGTCCCACCATGACGACGCCACCGAGGAGTCCCCCAGACCCTTTGAGGCCACCCCGCAGCCTCCGAGCTCGATGCTTCTGGGCCACGTCCCGGCTTTTAAGCGCGATATGCTCAAAACGCTCATGGAGAGTCGCGCGCGCTACGGCGATCGGGTGCGTTTTCGGCTGCTGAACAGGGAGGGGTTCTTCGTTGCGCATCCCGACGACCTCAACCACGTGCTGATTCGCAACAACCGCAATTTTGTAAAAACCACCCGGGGCTACCGCGCGATGCGTCAGCTGCTGGGCAACGGGCTTGTGACCAGCGAGGGGGATTTCTGGCTTCGGCAAAGGCGCATCGCCCAGCCCTCCTTTCACCAGAAGCGCATCAACGGCTTTGCCGAGACGATGGTCAACGTCGCCGAAAAGAGCGTCCGGGAGTGGGAGGCTCGTCAGGCCGCCGCCCGGGGTGGCCAGGCCCCGGTGGTGGGCTTAAGTGCGGAGATGACCCGCATCACCCTCGATATTGTCGGCTTCACCCTTCTGAGCACCGAGCTCTCCAGCCACAGCGCGAAGGTCTCCGCCCGGCTTCAGTTTGTGCTCGAAGAGGTTACCCGGCGCATTCGCGTGCCCTGGTCCTTTCCGCTGAGCGTGCCCACGCCGGCGAATATGCGGGTCAACCGCGCCATCGCCGGACTCGATGAGGTGGTCGAAGGCATCATCGCCCGGCGACGCAAAGGCCAGGACAACCCCGAAGACTTGCTCACCATGCTCATGGAAGCCCGCGATGAGGAGAGCGGCGAGGGCATGTCGGATGCGCAGCTTCGGGATGAGGTGATGACGATCTTTCTGGCCGGGTATGAGACGACGGCCACCGCGTTGACGTGGACCTTTTATATGCTCTCGCAGCATCCCGAGGCCGAAGCCCGACTCCACGCCGAGCTCGACGAGGTTTTAGAAGGCGGACGACTCCCCACCCTGGCCGACCTTCCTCGCCTGGCATGGACGCGCATGGTCATTGAAGAGTCGATGCGCCTTTATCCGCCGGTGCCCATGCTGGCGCGCACCTCGGTTGAAGACGACGTGATCGGCGGCTATCAGGTCCCCGCAGGCACCTTTGTGATCCTCAGTCCCTACGTCACCCACCGCCACCCCGACTTCTGGGAGTCGCCCGAGACCTTTGATCCCGAACGTTTTCGCGACCCGAAAGCCGAGCGCCCCCGCTTTGCGTATTTCCCCTTTCTGGGCGGACCGCGTCAGTGCATCGGCAAGAGCTTTGCGATGATGGAGGCCCAGCTGGTGCTCGCCACGCTGGCCAGCCGCTTCAAACTTCGTTGCGCCAGCGATGCCCCGGTCAAACCCAACGTCACGGTCACGCTGGGCGTCAAAAAGGATATTCCGATGCGCCTTGTGGCGCGGTGATCCGACGCGCTTCACTGACCCCGGGTCGCGCATCAGCCCGTAATTATGCGGGCGATCCGGTGGTGTCATCCACCTCGGAGGCCTCGGCCAACGCGCGGAGTTGCGGCCGGGTGTGGCTGAGCTCATCAAGGCGTCGCTCCCCATCCTCGCTCAAAAAGGGACGCATCAGCCCCACAGCATGACGGGGGCTGACGCGCACGCGGCCGTGGGATTGCCGGGCCAGCGCCAGGATCATGTAGGTGCCGTAGAAGAGCCACGCCGTATCAAAGGCGTTGATACGCGGGTCGACAATCCCGGCGTCCTGCCAGCGGGTGATATTCTCGGTGAGCAGCCCGACGACGCGCTCCTGATAGGGCAGATAGACCGCACGCACATCGGGCTCATCGAGCTCCGCGAGCACCAGAAAGATCATTCTGGCGAGGTCCTCCGAGCTCTGCAGAAGGCGAGCATAGAACTCCATGCAGCTGACGATGGCCTCCACCGGATGCTCGTAGTGTTCGGCCAGCGCGCGCTCCAGCCCCCTGGCGAGCTTGCCGGAGGTATGATCGATGGCATCGATAAAGAGCTCACGCTTGCTGCTGTAGTAGCGGTAGAGCAGCGCCTCGGTGACCTCGGCCTCCTCCGCGATGCGTTTGGTCGTGGCACCGTGGTAGGTCGAGCGGGCAAAGACGCGAATGGCGCACATCAAGATCTGTTGCTTGCGCTCGGCAGCGGGAAGTCGACGGGTGGACACGGTAGGGACGCTCGCGGTGGGGAGGCCAAAGGGTAGAACTCAAGGGTTCACACAGGCTTGACTCACCGGTCAAGTGCCAGCTGAGGAAGAGAGCGCGGCCAGCCGGGGGCGCTATCCTGAGCGTGGGGTAAGGTGTCGCATACTGAGGGGCATCCAGAGGCCCTTCGCCCGAGGCTTCGGGGCACGCCGGCAGGCGGCTGGTCACCCTCCGGCCAGACACCACGGGCATAATACGGCCCCCGGCGCGGTTCCGAACCCGGGGTTGCCCCGCGTCGGGCGGCTCCCTATGATGCTCGCACGAGTTGGATGTGCTTTTTGCGCCCACGCACCGAAGCGACTGACGATGATTCAGGCCACCTCACAACCTGCGTACGCGATGATCGCGTGGAAGTTGATGGCAGCATTCTGCCTGACCCTTCTCTGCGCGCTGGTGGTGGCAGCCCCCTCGGAGGTGAGCGCGTGTGTGCCGCCTTCGATGCAGCTGTCGTCGGACGCGGGTGAGGTCGGGTCCGCCGAGGACGTCGAGGATGATCACGACATCATCGGGCGACCGAAGCACGTCGAACATGAAGCCTGCTGTCCGGGAGAGATGGAGAGCGGGCAATGCGCCGCCGACTGCGACTACTGCGGTTGCTGCGGCCATATGGTGGGCAACGCCGCCTGGAGCTTTCGACTCCAGCGCGTACCCGTCCTCATCGAGGGGGTGAGCACCCTCGCCCGCGATGGGGAGGGCCACAGCATGAGGCTCTTTAAGCCTCCCCGTACGCTCATCCGAGCGTAGGTTTTCGCCGCTTCTGGCGAACGTCGAAACGTCCAAACTTTTCGAAAACCAGGTGGTTCGGGGCGCGCTTGAGCGTGCTTGTCAGGGCTCGTGCCTCTTTTGCGCGGGTTCGGATAAGCAGCCCATGGAGCGCAGCCAGCGTCCGGTGAGGCATCGTTTAAGATGTCATCACGCGGCGAAAGGCGACCGGACCACCCCGGGAGAGAGCATCATGCAACGACGACTCGCGGCTTATGCTGCGTGCGCCCTCTTTGCCTCTGCGGCTGCCTGGCCGCAGGCGGCCCGGGCGCAATCCCCCTCCGAGCTCCGACTGAGCTCGGTCATCGAACACGCACGCTGCACCGCACCGACCTTTCATAGCGCGTCGCTCGACACCGAGGCCGCCCGCGGAGAGCTGCGCGCCGGCGAACGGGTCTTGAGCGAAGGGGTGGAGCTTGGCGTGAGCGCCGGCCCGCGCTTTTTGCCCGGCGACGCATCAAGCCCCCAGGCCGATCTGGGCGTGGAGGTGGGCCTTCCCCTGGGGCGTCCGGGCGACCGGGCCCGACGCATCGAGGAGGGCGAAGCCAACCTGGAGCTGGCCCGCGCTCAGGCCGAACGCGCCGATCTGGAGGCCATCGCAGGCGCGCTGCTCCTCTACCGGGAGGCCGCCACCCGCAGCGCCACGCTCTCCCTGTCGGAACAACGTCTGGAGCTGACTCGCCGCTTATATGAGGTGGCCGCCGCCCGAGCCCAATCGGGAGAGTCCGGTACGTTGGAGGCCGAGCTGGCCGGCTTAAGGTATGAGCGCGAAGCGGCCGAGGTGGCCCGCCAGCGCGCCCGACTCAAGCGCCTGAACCACCGACTGGCCAACGTTCTGGGACGTGAGATGCCCGCTGAAGGTCGCGCCGATTCGGGCGATCCGACCCGCGCTGCGCTCCCCGATGTCGCGGAGCTGGAGCGTATCTATGAAGCGCTGCTGCACGCTCAGCCTCCCTCTCCCCGCGCCGCCGAGCTTCAGGCCCGGGCTCAGACCTTGCGCACGCAGGCTCGTACCCGAAAGGCCGAGCGCTGGCCCGGACTGCGCCTGGTCGTAGGCGCCGCACGCGAGGGCAGCGAGGCGCTGGTCGCCCACCTGGGACTGGGCTTTGCCTTTGGCTCTGGCGCCGAACGCCGCGCGCTCAGCGATGGGCTCAACGCCGCGGCCACACGCGCGGAGTCGTTGGCGCAGGCCGAACTCGCCCGCACGCAGGAACGCGCGCAGGCCGCAGCCGAGCTGCTCAACTCCCTGCTCGAACACCACCGCCGCTGGGAAGAGGAGCTTCTGCCCCGCCACCTCACCCTGCGCGAGCGCTACCTTCGCGCCTACGAGAGTGGCGCCCTCCCCTTAAGCGAGATCCTCACCCTGGAGCGCGAGCTCACCGAGGCCGAAGACGCCCGCGCCGCTCTCCTGGCCGACCTGCTCTCGGCCACCACCGAGGCCCTCGAACTTCTGAACTTTCATCATCCCGACGCCCCCGGCGCCGAGGAGGTTATATGCGCACGCTGATTCTTTTCTTCATGCTCGCCACGCTCGTTGTCGTAAGCGGCTGCGAGCCTTCCAAATCTTCGACATCTTCCGAATCCGCCGAAAACGCGCACGATTCGCACGATCATGGCGAGGCCGCGTCGCACCCCATCACCGCCAACGCCAACGACTGGTGCGGCGGACACGACATCCCCGAGTCCATGTGCACCAAATGCAACCCGGAGCTCATCGAAACATTCAAAGCCGCGGGTGACTGGTGTGAGGCCCATGGATTCCCCGAGTCCGCATGCCCGCAGTGCAACCCCGTCACGCCCCCTTCACGCAGCACCAGCACCAACGCTGGCCACGACCACGATCACGACCATGACCACGGGAGCGACGCGCAGAGCGGTACCCATCTGGCCACCGCCCTTCCCGGCGACTGGTGTTCGGGCCACAACATCCCCGAGTCCAAATGCACCAAATGCAACCCGGAACTCGCCGAGGGCTTTCAGGCCGAGGGCGACTGGTGCGCCGAGCACGGCTTTCCCGAGTCGGCCTGCCCCTACTGCAACCCGGTCGCCCCTCCCACCGCCGGCGTGGTCTTGCACACCGCCGACCACGAAGACCTGGCCGGCCTTATCACCGCCCCGGCTCGCGCCGAAGGGCGCGGCGAGGGCCTGAGCGCCCCGGCGCGCTTCACGTTTAACGCCGACCGTGTGGCCGAAGTGCGTACGCTGCAGCCGGGCATCGTCCGCGAGATTCTCGTGCAGCCCGGTGAGCGTGTGGAGGCCGGCCAGGCGCTCATCAAGGTAGAAAGCGCCCAGGCCAGCGACCAGCAGGCCGAGCTTCTGGCCGCCCGCCAGGCCCTGCGCACCGCCGAGTCGCATCTGGAGCGCCAGCAGTCCCTGCGTGAGCAGGGCATCAACGGCCAACGCGACGTGGAGCTTGCCATGAGCGAGGCCGAGCGCGCCCGCGCGCGGGTGCGCACCGCCCAGGCCGCTCTGCGCCTGAGCGGCTCGGTGGACGCCCGCGGCCAACTCACCCTGCGCTCTCCCATCGACGGTGAGGTCATCGCGCGCAACGTCATCGCCGGCAGCTACGCCTCGGCCGAGATGGCGCTGATGACGATCGCCGACCGCAGCGCCATGTGGGCCGAGGTCTATGTGCCCGCCTCGCAGAGCCGAGCGCTGGCGCTCGGCCAGCGCGTGCGGCTAAGCCCCGAGCAGGCACCCGAGGTGGAGGTCACAGGCCAGATCGCCCAGATCGACAGCCAGGTGGACCCGACCACCGGCAACCTGCGCGTACGCCTGGAGCTCAACCCCGCGGATCTTCCCCTGCGCGACGGCCAACTCGCCAGCGCCACCATCGAGACCGGTCAGCCCACCCGCGCCATGCGCATCCCGCGCGAGGCGGTGCAACGCTTCAACGACCATCGCATCGTCTTTGTCCGCGAGCGTCAGGGCGTCTACCAGACTCGCCGGGTCGAGATCGTGGCCTCGGAGCGCGACACCCTCTGGGTCAGCGGCGAACTGAGCCCCGATGAGCCGGTGATCACCACCGGCGCCTTCGTGCTTCTCACCGAGCTTCGCGCCGACGATATCGGCGTGGGCTGCACCCACTAAAGGAGCGGCCTGTGCTGAAAAAACTTATCGACCTCTGCCTGACCCACCGCCCGGTGGTGCTCCTGCTCACGCTCATCGCGGTGGCGTTCGGAGCGCTGGCGCTGCGCGATCTTCCTTTTGATGCCTTTCCCGAAACCGCCCCGGCGCTGGTCAGCGTCAACACCAACGCCGGGGGCCTCTCGGCCGAAGAGGTCGAGCTTCAGGTCACGCGCCCGCTGGAGCAAGCCGTCAGCGGCATGCCCGGCCTTGTGCACGTGCGCTCCATCTCGCGATTTGGATTCTCGCAGGTCACCGCCCTCTTCAACGAAGACGCCGACCTGCTGGAGAGCCGCCAGCTCGTCGCCGAACGCGTCGCCGCCGTCGAGCTCCCCGCCCACGTCGAGCGCCCCGCCCTCGGGCCTATCTCCAGTGGGCTCGGCGAGGTCTTTCAGTATGTGCTGGTAAGCCCTGGCCGTGAGTTGGGGGAGCTTCGGACGCTGCATGAATACAAGATTCGCCCGCGTCTCTTGAGCGTGCCCGGCGTCGCCGAGGTCAACACCTGGGGGGGCAAAGAGCCGCAGATCGAGGTCATCGTCGACCCGCTCACCCTCCAGGCCCGCGGCCTGACCCTCGACGACGTGGAGCAGGTGCTGCGCGACAACCACCTCAGCGTGGGCGGCGGGCTCATCACCGAGTCGTCTGAATCGATGGTGGTCCACGGTCGCGGACGCCTCCGCTCCACAGAAGCCATCGCCAACCTCCCCATCACCACCGACGCCTCCGAGGGTGGCGCCAACCTTTTGCGCCTGGGCGACGTCGCCGACGTTCAGCGCGGCCACGCCATCCGCCGCGGCGCGATGACCGCCTTTGGCCAGGGCGAACACGTCATGGGCCTGGCCTTTGCGCTGCCCGGCGAAAACACCCGCGAGATCGCCCGCTCCCTCGAAACGCGTCTCCATGAGGTGCAGGCCGACCTTCCCGACGACATCGAGCTGCGCGTCGTCTACCAGCGCACCGAGCTCATCGATAACGTGCTCGACACCGTGCGCACCAACCTGCTGGAAGGCGCGCTCCTGGTCATCGCCATCCTCTTTATGCTCATGGGCAACCTGCGCGCCGGGCTGATCGTGGCGCTGGCCATTCCCCTCTCGATGCTCTTTGCCTTCAACCTGATGCTGCAATTCGGCGTCGCCGGAAGCCTGATGAGCCTGGGCGCCATCGACTTTGGTCTGATCGTCGACAGCTCGGTCATCATGGTTGAGAACGCCGAGCGCCGCCTCTCGGAGGCCCCGGAGGGGGCCGACCGCCTTGAAGTCGTGCGCGACGCGGCCACCGAAGTGCGCCGCCCGACGCTCTTTGGCGAGCTGATCATCGCCAGCGTGTACCTGCCAATTCTGGCGCTCGAAGGTGTTGAAGGCGCCCTCTTTCGCCCGATGGCGCTGACCATGATCTTCGCCCTGGCCGGCTCCATGCTCCTCTCGCTCACGCTGACACCGGTGCTCGCGAGCTACGCGCTGACCCGCGGCGGCCACCGCAAAGAGCCCGCGCTGGCCCGGGGGCTCAAGCGCCTCTACGCCCCGATTCTGGAGCGCGCGCTCAACCACCGCTGGACGGTGGTGGCGCTCGGTGTCATCTGCATCCTGGGCGCCGGCGCCCTCTCCACCACCCTGGGCGCGCGCTTTATCCCGCGCCTCGATGAGATGGCCATCACCGCCAACACGGTGCGCCTGGCCGGCGTCTCCCTCGACGAGACGCTGCGCTACAGCGGCCGCCTTGAGCAGCGCCTGATGGACGAATACCCCGACGAGATCCGCCACGTCTGGACCCGCACCGGCACTGGCGAGGTCGCCACCGACCCGATGGGCCTGGAGGTCAGCGACGTCTTTATGACCCTGCACCCCCGCGAGCAGTGGACCCGCGTCACCACCCAGGACGAGCTCACCGAAGAGCTTCGCGTCTTCTTTGAAAACGTCCCGGGCATTCGCACCACCCTCTCGCAACCCATTGAGCTGCGCGTCAACGAACTCAGCGCCGGGCTGCGCAGCGAGCTGGGCATCCGTCTCTTCGGCGACGACCTGGAGACGCTCCGCGACAAGGGTCAGGAGCTGATGACGGTGCTGGCCGGCGTCGAAGGCATCGCCAGCCTGAGCACCGAGCAGCTCCTCGGCCAGCACGTGGTCGACATCGAGGTCGATCACGTGCGCGCCGCCCGCGCGGGTTTGAGCGCCCGCGAGGTCTTGCAGGCCGTGGAGCTCATCGGCGGCCGCCCCCTTGGCGAGTTTTATGAAGGGGAGGTGCGCCAGCCTCTCGTGCTGCGCGTCGACAAGCGCCTGCGCGAGCAGCCCGAGCTTCTCGAAGATATGGTGCTCAAAGCCCCCACCGGCCCGGTGCGCCTTGGCGATCTGGCCACCATCACGGTGCGCCCCACGGCGTCTGCGCTCAACCGCGACTGGGGCCAGCGCCGCCTGCTCATCCAGGCCGAGCTGCAGACCGAGGACGTGATGAGCGTCGTCGAAGACGCACGCGTCGCGGTCGACAGGTATTTCAACGCCCCGCCCGGCTACCACGTCAGCTTCAGCGGGGAGTTTGAGAATTATGAGCGCGCCCAGAAACGCCTGATGGTGCTCATTCCCCTGACGCTTCTGCTGGTGCTCACGCTCCTCTACCTGACCTACGGACGTTTAAGCGACACGCTGCGGGTCTTCAGCGGCGTGCCCTTCGCCGCGGTCGGCGGGGTGCTGGCGCTCTGGCTGCGCGGGCTGCCCTTTAGCATCTCGGCAGCCGTGGGCTTTGTGGCGCTGATGGGCATCGCCGTGCTCGGCGACATCGTGCTCGTCTCCACCATTCGCCGCTACACCGCCGATGGCCTCCCCACCCTGGAGGCGGTACGCCAGGCGGCGATGGTGCGCCTGCGCCCGGTCATCATGACGGGCCTCGTCGCAGCGGTTGGCTTCATTCCCATGGCGCTCAGCACGGGGGTGGGCGCCGAGGTGCAGCGCCCTCTGGCCACCGTGGTCATCGGCGGCGTGATCACCTCCACCCTCTCCACCCTCATTGTGCTGCCGGTGCTCTATCTCGTGTTTCAGTCGGCGCGCTCAAAACCGAGCTAAGCCCCCCTTGACTCCTCATATCCGCCCCCACAAACGCCAGCTCGGAGCCCCGAGCTGGCGTTTTTTATCAATACGTCCATCGACTCAGGCCCCTTAGGTGACGCACTGACCACCCGAGTCCGGCCACTCAGGCCCCTTAGCTGGCGCACTCACCACCCGAGTCCGGCAACTCAGACCCCTTAGCTCTCGTTCTCGACACCCAGATCCCCAACTCAGGCCCCCTGACCTCCCGTTCTCGACACCCAGATTCCCAACTCAGCCTCCTTAGCGCCGACTCTCGATACCCAGATCCCCAACTCAGCCCCCCTTAGTTCCGGCTCTCGACACCCAGAATGGCAACTCAGCCTCCTTAGCTGGCGCACTCACCACCCGAGTCCGGCGACTCAGGCCCCTTGGCTGCAGTTCTCGACACCCAGATCCCCAACTCAGCCTCCTTGGCGCCGACTCTCGACACCCAGATCCCCAACTCAGCCCCCCTTAGTTCCGGCTCTCGACACCCAGAATGGCAACTCAGCCTCCTTAGCTCGGGTTCTCGGCACCCGAGTCCGGCGACTCAGACCCCTTAGCTGCGCTTCTCGGCACCCAGATCCGCAACTCAGCCTCTTTAGCGCGCGTTCTATTCAGGTAAATCGACTCTTCCCCCTTAACTCCGCGAATTTATTGCACACGAAAAGGCGGTGGTTACAGGTTTGAACCCGCAGTCATATGTCTTTGATAGGGCGCAGCCACGCCGTTTCGCGTGCCCAAAAACCCGAGTGCATCCAGGGCGACGCCTGGCAAGGAGGCAGGGATGAAGCTGTAGCAGCGCTACCGCGAATCCCTGACGACACAGCCAGCGTCGTCCCGGGGCGCTCGGCATTTAACCCGACCATCCAATTACTCTGGGAGGAGCTGAATGAAACATCCGCTCAGTCGTAGGTCGTACCCCGTCGCTTCTTCGCCCCGACACATCACCTGGCTCAAGCTCTGGAGTGTGAGCTGCCTCTCTCTGGCCCTGATGCTGATGGTGAGCTGCTCCTCAAGCAGCCCCAACGTGACGCCTCAGGGCCGCGAGGCCAGCGCCGAAACCCGGGCGGTGGGGGCCAGCGCCGAGGTGCTTCAGGGCGCCGGCGCCCCCTCGGCGTTGGACATTCATCTGGTGGGTTTTCATCCCATGGCCGACGACCCCTCGATCCAGATGGAGGCCCATCACTTCTGCCGCCAGGTCAACGAGGACTTTGCCCAGTGCGCCATCTTCGACAGCGACGGCAGCGACGCCAACTTAAACGGCGTGGAGTACATCATCTCCTCGGTGCTCTACGAGCAGCTCCCCCAGGAGGAGAAGCAGTACTGGCACCCCCATAACTACGAGATTCTCTCCGGTCAGCTCGTCGCCCCGGGGCTCCCCGACGCCGCCGAAAATGCGCTGATGGAGAGCAAGATCAACAGCTACGGCAAGACCTATCACCTCTGGCATACCGGCAACGTCGGAGCCGAAGGCGACGAGCTCCCCTTAGGCGCCCCCATGCTGGCCTGGTCCTTCAACGCCGACGGGGAGCTCGATGAGACCTTGCTGGTCGCCCGCGACGAGGCCCTGAACTTGGATACCAACCAGATTCGCCAGGAACGCGCCGTGCTCATCGATATGGCCGAGCCCCAGGAGGGCGTGGACATGTTGGCCGGCGCCTTCCCCGATCGCGAAAAACCCGTCGGCATCGAAGATCGCGAAAACAGTCGACAGGGCCGCGGTGGCGGGCCCATCACCCCCTCCGAGGAGAAAAAAGACTCGGAGGAGAAGAAGGACGAGTCCAGAGACACGCGGGAGAATATGAACGACAGCTCCGCCGACTGAGTTTTTTGATGCGTTCTTCGCGACCCCCCCAACCCGAGCGCATCCAGAGCGACGCCTGGCACCCGAGCGCTGATCGAGATCGCGCTCGAACTCGTACTGGTAGCTCGTACTCGTGCTCGTACTCGTACTCGTGCTCGGACGCGCCCCACCAGCGGCTCTCACGAATCGCCCACATCGTGTCCCCCCCAAGCCCCACAACCACCCAACCACCCAACCACAACCCGCACACCCCCCAACCCGACGCGAACCCGAAATCCCGAGCGCATCCAGCCGCTCTCACGAATCGCCCCACATCGCGAACCCCGGCGCTCCACAACCACCCAACCACCCAACCACCTATCCACAACCCGCACGCCCCCCCAACCCGACGCAAACCCAAAGATCCGAGCGCATCCAGGGCGACGCCTGACAAGGAGATAGGGATGAAGCTGTAGCAACGCTACCGCGAATCCCTATCGACGCCGTCAGCGTCGTCCTGGGGCGCTCGGCACTCGGATCAGAAGTCTTCGTCGAACTTAACCTCCCCCTCGACCGCGACCTGGTAGGCGGAGACGCGGCGCTCAAAGAAGTTGGTCACTTCCTGAACGTCCTGCAGGTCCATAAAACTCAGCGGGTTCTTCGTGCCAAAGATCTCGGGCATCTCCAGGGTGCGCAAGCGCTGGTCGGCGCAATGCTCCAGGTAGGCGCGCACATCCTCCACGCTGAGCCCGGCCACTCCACCTCCGAGCAGATCCTCGGCAAAGAGCGCCTCGCAGTCGACGGCCTCCCGGATCATCGTCTGCACCTCAGCGCTGAGCTCCTCGTCAAAGAGCTCCGGCTCCTCCCGGCGAACCGTGCGCACCACCTCGAAGGCAAACTCCATATGGGCGCTCTCATCGCGAAACACCCAGCTTGTCCCGGCGGCAAGCCCGTGCAAGAGCCCCCGCGAACGCATGAAATACACGTAGGCAAAGGCCCCGAAGAAGAAGAGCCCCTCGATGCACGCCGCAAAGCAGATCAAGTTGAGCAAAAACTGCCGGCGATGCGCCCGTGTCTCCAGCCGGTCGAGCCCTTCGATCGAGTCCATCCAACGCATGCAAAAATCGGCCTTGGCCCGAATCGAGGGGATGTTTTCAATGGCCGCAAACGCCTCGTGACGCTCCTCAGGATCCGGCACATAGGTGTCGAGCAAGGTCAGGTAAAACTGGACGTGAAGCGCCTCCTCATAGAGCTGCCGGGCCAGATACATCCGCGCCTCCGGCGCGTTGATATGCTGGTAGAGGTTGAGCACAAGGTTGTTGGCCACGATCGAGTCCCCGGTGGCAAAAAACGCCACCAGCCGCTGCACCATATGCGTCTCGGCCTCGGTGAGCGAGTCGCGCAGATCGTTGACATCGCTCGAAAAATCAACCTCCTCCACCGTCCAGGTGTTCTTAATCGCGTCGCGATACATCTGGTAAAAACTCGGGTACGTCATCGGGCGAAGCGTCAGACAAAAGCCCGGATCCAGCAGATTGTCGGGTCGTTGAATACTCATTGGCAGGCCTCACAGATCTCGGGGTTTTCCAGCGAACAGGCAATCGCCTCGCGTTGAGGCACCTCGACTGTCGTCTTGGTGATTCGCGTGGCCGGACGCGAGCGCAGGTAATAGGTCGTCTTCAGGCCACACTTCCAGGCGTAGAGGTACATCGAGGAGAGCTGTCCCAGGGTGGGGCTCTCAATAAAGAGGTTGAGCGACTGACTCTGGTCGATAAATGCGCCGCGCTCGGCGGCCATCCCGATAAGCGAGCGCATCGGGAGCTCCCAGGCCGTGCGAAAGACCGTCCGAAGCTGCTGAGGCAGCTCTTCAAAGGACTGCACCGAACCTTCGGAGTTCTTGAGACGCGCGCGCATCCGCTCATCCCACAGCCCCAGCTCCTGGAGCTCGGCGACCAGGTAGCGGTTGACCTGAACAAAATCCCCCGAGAGCGTCTCCCGCTTAAAGAGATTGGATACCTGGGGCTCGATGCACTCGTAGCACCCGGCGATCGAGGCGATGGTCGCCGTCGGCGCAATCGCGCAGAGCAGCGAGTTGCGCAGCCCGACCTTCTGAATCCGGGCCCGGAGCGCCTCCCAGCGCGCTGGCTCCTCGGGGCTCACCCCCCACAGGTCAAACTGCAGCTGGCCGCGCGCGGCCCGCGTCTCTTTAAACGCGGCGTGCGCCCCGTGGGCCTCGGCCAGGTCGGCGGAGGTCGAGAGGGCGTGAAAATAGATCTCCTCAGAGATCCGCTTCGAGATCGCTCGCGCCTTCGGGCTGTCGAAGGGGATCTTCATCTGAAAAAACACATCCTGAAGCCCCATCAACCCCAGCCCCACCGGACGCCACCGATCGTTGGACGCCGCCGTCGATGGAATCGGGTAGTAGTTAAGATCGATGACCCGATCCAGGCCTACCACCGCGGTGCGCACCGTCTGTGCCAGCTTCTCATAGTCGACAACCACCTCCCCCTCGGCGTTTTTCAGGGTGTGCCTGGCGAGGTTGATCGAGCCCAGGTTGCAGACCGCCGTCTCCTGAGCCGAGCTCACCTCGATGATCTCCGTGCAGAGGTTCGAGAGGTGAACGCGCGCCCCCTCCTCGGCGGTCTGATTGCAGGTTCGGTTACTCGGATCTTTAAAGGTCATCCACCCGTTGCCGGTCTGCGCCAGCGTCCGCATCATCCGCCCGTAGAGGTCACGGGCTCGCAGCTCGCGCACCGCCAGCCCCTCCTTCTCGGCCTGCTCGTAGCGCCGATCGAAGGCCTCCCCATAGAGATCTGGAAGCTCCGGCACCTCCTTCGGGTCAAAGAGACTCCAGGATTCATCGGCCTCCACCCGTCGCATAAAGAGATCCGGGATCCAGTTGGCGATATTCAGGTTATGGGTGCGCGCGGCTTCATCGCCGGTGTTATCCCGAAGCTCCAGAAACTCCTCGATGTCGGCGTGCCACGGCTCCAGATACACGCAACACGCCCCCTTGCGCTTACCCCCCTGATTAACCGCCGAGACCGACGCATCCAGGGTCTTGAGCCAGGGCACAATCCCGTTGGACTTCCCGTTGGTGCTCTTAATGAGCGATCCCCTCGATCGCACCCGATGAAACGCCGTGCCAATGCCCCCCGAGAACTTCGAGAGCAGCGCGATATCGGTATAGCGCTGGTAGATCGCCTCAAGCTCATCGGCCGGGGAGTCGAGCAGAAAACAGCTGGAGAGCTGCTCAAATGACGTCCCGGCGTTAAAAAGCGTCGGGGAGCTTGGCAGATACTCCAGCCCGGAGAGCAGCGCGTAGAGCTTCTCGGCCTGCGCCATATCCTCACTCAGCGCACACGCGATCCGCAGAAAGAAGTACTGCGGCGCCTCCATCACTCGCCGGCTCTCCGGATGCCGCTGCAGGTAGCGATCGTAGAGCGTCTTGATCCCAAAATACTCAAAATGCGCGTCGCGGCTGCGATCGATGAGCGCGTCGAGCTCCTCGTGATGGGCCTCGACAAATCCCTTGAGCCGCGCGTTGTAGCGCCCGACCTCATAGCCCCGCTCCACGCACCGCGAGAAGCTGGTGATCCCCTCGCTCTGCAGATCATCCCCAATCCGCTGCGCCAGCAGTCGCGCGGCCAGCTTCGAGTACTGCGGCTCCTCCAACATCAACGACGAGGCGACCTGAATCGAAAGATCGTCGAGCTCCCGGGTCGACGCCCCATCAAAGAGCCCCCCGATCGTGCGCACCGCCACCCGCGTCGGATCGACCCGGGACAATCCCCGGGCGCAGCGGCTGATCGCGGCGACAATCCGCTCCAGGTCAACGCGTTCATAGGTGCCGTCGCGTTTGACGACACGCATCCCTCCCTCGTCTTTTCCCCCCTCATTCTCGTCGCTCTGTTCTGGCAGTGTTGCAGAAGTGGTGGTCATCTCTCATCCCTCGCTGCTCGGGTCATACGCGGGAACGACCAACCTCTTCAGAGCTCTCGGGCGCCTGACCCCAAAAGTTCCTCCAAAGTCGACCAGCGCTCCCGCGAGCGAAATGGGGCTTTGGAGGGCGTCTTAACGCTCACCTCTCTAAAAGCTCCCGAGTCGGACTGGCGCGGGATGTCTCCCCGGCGCCAGGCGCTGGCAGGTCTTCGGGCTCTCGAGCGCGCCCTTTTAAAAGGCACCTACTGCCCACCGCTTCCCAGGCTCTCAAGCCCAGTGCCATTGGTGGGGGTCGTTCTCGAATACCGCTGCGGGGCAGCTCCGGAGTCTCACCGGATTCCCTCTTCGGTGTCGCGATCATCTCGCGAAACACCAGCACGCAAACCACATAGAGTGGATCCCCCCCGTGGTCAACCACAAGATGTTGTGTTTCGAAGGCACGTCCGCGCCAACACGCGCTCCTGCCATCAGCCCCCTTTCGATGGGCGTTCCGGCGCGTGGCGACGCGTGAGTCTTTGCGGCGAGTCGTTTTGAAAAGAACGACGCCCCCCTGCACTTCGGTCTTCACCATCACGCGGGAAGAACTCGAAAAGGAGGGGGGCGTTATCTGATCATGGAGATGTTTCTGGCCTGCTCAGCGCGCTCCGCTGCTGCGCAGGCAGGGCCTAAAACTCCACCCGGTCGCCCGGGCGCAGGTTGCCGTCATAGCCCGGATCATCGCCCTTTTTCTGGCGGGCCTTGCGCGCGTTCCACGCCGCGCTCCCCAGAAAGGCCGGCGCGGCCACCACGCATAAGGGGCACATCACCGTGCCAAAGGCCGCAAGCCCCGCCACGCTCAACGCCCCCATCGCCCCGCCAAAGATCGTGTGCTCCCGCGCGCGGCGGCGGTACTCGCAGGGCGCTTCGCCCTGGTGTTGCTCCTCCTTCACGTGGATCGAAGACGCGCTCCCCTGGCCTGCTCGTTGTGTCACCATCTCAACCTCCGCAGCTCTCTCGAAGCGGCCCCCACTCACCATGAGGGCGCTCCCATCATCATCATCAGGGCCCCGAGCCACTCGCCCACCATCGCATCGTGTCGCGCTGCGGTGGCATCGGCACCCCACACCTACGTCCTGAGAGGAAAACAACGCCCGCTCACCGAACCTTCCGCCTCGCCATCGCACGACCTTCTCGAACGTCAAAACGCACCCGACTCCCCCCCCTATCTGAGCTATTTGATCCTTAAGCGATCGACCTTGATGAGAGAGCCCTGTGGAAAACTCTGTGAGAAACCCTGTGTTAAAGCTGTTAATCCACAACTGGAAAACCTGGGGCAAACTCGGCTCTCAGATTCTCCCCACATCTCCCACAGCCTTTCCCCGATCCGAATGTGGATAAATACTCGAAGTATTCAGGTGCTTTAGCGCTGCTCTCCACATTTCCACAGGCCCTACTTCTTCTACGTACCTCAAACACACCAAACCTTTTTTGTCTTTTGGTAGAAGATCCGTGACTGTGGAAAACTCCTGAGGCTCTAAGGGGCGCAAGCTCGCGAGTTACAAGGGCGATTGCCACTTGAAACCCTCCTCAACCTGTGGTGGATTGTCAGGGCTTACGAGCCGGGAAATTTATAAAAACCCAAACCTCTCCGCGGAGACGCGCTCCATGAAGATTCGCATTTCCAGCAAGACGCTCACCGACGAGCTCTTCAAACTTCAAGGCGTCGTCAGCCACCGCAGCACGCTGGCCATTTTGTCCAACGCGCTCCTGGTGGCCGAGGGCAACACGCTGACCCTGCACGCCACCGACCTGGACATCTCCGTGTCCACCTCCTGCGAGTGCGAGGTGCTGGAGCCGGGCAAGGTCACCCTGCAGGCCCGCAGCCTCTTCGACATCGTCAAAAACCTCGAAGAAGACACCCTCTCGCTGGAGACCGAGGAGAACCACTGGGCCAAGCTCAAGAGCGGCAACGTCAACTGCCGCATCGTCGGCACCCACGCCGATGAGTTCCCGCACCTGCTCGACATCGCCGGGGTGGAGCTCTTCCCGATTGGCACCCGTCGCCTGCTCGACATGATCGAGAAGACCCTCTTCAGCGTCTCCACCGACGACGCTCGCGCCAACCTCACCGGGGCCTTCTTCAAGGTCACCAACGAGAAGACGCTTCTGATGGTCTCCACCGACGGCCACCGTCTCTCCAAGATCGAGACGAAGCCCGAGGAGTTCGACGCCGGTGGCGACATCCCCGCCGCGCTCAACAAGGGCATCATCATCCCCCGTAAAGGGCTCGCTGAAATCAAGCGCACCGTCGATGCGAAGAGCGATGAGCTCAGCTTTGGCATCATCGACAACAACATCGTCTTTAAGAGCGGCCCGATGAGCCTCTCGGTGCGCCTGATCGAGGGGAGCTTCCCCGACTTCACCCAGGTGCTGCCCAAAGAGAGCGAGCACCGCGCTGTGGTCGAGAAGGACGTCTTCCAGCAGGCGCTCAAGTTCGTGAGCCTCTTTGCCAGCTCCAAGACCAACAACGTGCGCATCTCGCTGAGCGACGAGGGCCTGGAGCTCTACGCCTCCGACCCCGACCGCGGCGAAGCCACCAAGGTCGTGCCGATGCAGTACGGCGGGCAGGCTGTCAAAGCCGGCTTCAACTACCGCTACCTCAACGACGTGGTCAGCGCGCTCGACGGCTCCGAGGTCTCCATCGAGATCATCGACACCCTCTCCCCCACGCTCATCCGCGACACCCAGCGCGACGAGATGCTCTTCGTCGTCATGCCCATGCGCCTCTGATCCTTTTAATCAGGGTTTTTCAATTAAGGGAGTTGTTCCGTATCTGGCAGCTGAATTTGTTTTAAAAGATAGTTAGCGCGCGCCTCCGACGACCTTCGCCGGGGGCGTTCGCGTTTTCGCGCCACCCCTGAGCCATAGAGCCCAACTTTTTCGGGATAGTTCATCGATGCTTCTGGAAGCCCTTCGACTGCGCGATTTTCGCAACCTGCAGCACGTGATGTTGACGCCCAACCCGCGTTTTAACGTGATTGCCGGTCCCAACGGTCAGGGCAAAACCAACCTCCTGGAAGCCATCTACCTCTTGAGCGCGGTGAAGAGCTTTCGGCCCGGCACGACCAACCGCGCGCTGATTCATTTTGAGCGCACAGAAGCCACCCTGGAAGCTCGCGTGGAGCGCGGAGGCCATGAGCGCCTGGTGCGCCTGGAGATCTCCGAGCGCGGCAAGAAGGTGTTTTTGAATGAGGGGCAAGTCCGCAACATATCTGAGTTTTTCGGCACCCTGAACGTCGTGATCTTCGGGCCGGATGACATCGGCATCCTGCGCGGCTCCCCCTCGGAGCGCCGCCGCTTTATGGACCGCGCCATCTTCAACGCCCACCCGGCCTTTGGCACCGAATCCACCCACTACGAGGACGTGCTCAAGCACCGCAACGCGCTCTTAAAAGAGCCGCGTCAGGACGCCGCCCTGCGTGCGGTCTACGACGAGCAGCTCATCACCTACGGCGCCCAGATCCTGCGCCGCCGCCTGGACTTCATCACCCACTTTCGACCCGTGCTCACCCGCACCTTTTCGACAATTTTCGACCCCTCGCTTGCCGCCGACCTGCGCTACGCCCCGAGCTGGCTCGCTGAGGGCGAAGAATTTCTGGATGAGGCCGAGGCCTTAAGCTCCCCGCAGTACCTGGAGCGTGCCCTGGAGTTGGCCTTAAGGCGCACCGAGCGCGACGAGCGCGAGCGCGGCTACACCCTGATCGGCCCCCACCGCGACGACCTGCACACCACGCTGGGCGGCCACGACGTGCGCACCTTTGGCAGCCAGGGCCAGACCCGCGCCTTCGTGCTCGCCATGAAGATCGCCGAGATCACCTACCTGGAAGAGCGCTACCATTTTGCGCCCATCCTCCTGCTCGACGACGTCTCCAGCGAGCTGGACCGGGAGCGTAACCGCCTGCTCTTCGACTTTTTGCGCGCCCGCACTCAGGGGCAGGTCTTCATCACCACCACCCACCGTGATTTTATTCTGCTCGACCAGAATTTGAGTATTTTTGACGTGCAGGGCGGTCAGGTCATCGAGCGTGTCTCGGACGACGCGTGATTACCCCGACCGAAGAAACCCTCGTAGCGCTCAATACGATGGTCCGAAGCGAGCGACGCGGCTTTCACCAGTTGAAACATTTTTTGTCGAAGTGAACGACGCGGCCTTCGCCGGTTAAAACATCCGTCCCGAAGCGAACGACGCGACCTCCGCCGGTTGAAATAGCCTTCGTGAAGCGAGCGACAAGGTCTCCGCCGGTTGAAATAGCCTTCGCCAGGCGAGCGTGATGGCTTTCGCCGGTGAACATAGCTTTCACGAAGCGAATCGCATGCCTTTCGCCGGATAAAAGAGGTGTTACGAAGCAAGTGACGCCCCTGTTTGAAACGCAACGAGCCCCGTCGAAGAAAATGGCGTGGCTCGTTCATCCAGCGAGACACGCGTCGAAGGGAATCCCTCACCTCTTTTAGACGGGGCATGACGCGTTGAGCGCTTTGACAAAGGAGCTTCAACCGGCGGACACCTCGACACAGCGAATGTCAGGGCGCGTTCAAAACGAAATCACGTGCCGGACTGCCCGACACTGCTATTTTAATTTAAAACCATCGCGTCGAAGCGCATCGAATAAGGCGCTCGACGTGTTTGAGCCTTCCACGTCTGAAGAGAGCAAAACACATGATTCTGGAGCTTAGCCGGGGATTTCGACACGGCGATGAGGTCGAGCTGACCATCGACAAAATGAACGAGCGGGGCCTGGGCGTCGCCTTTGTCGAGACGGTCATCGGCCCGCAGAAGATGGAGAAGCGCTACGAGGTCTTTGTGCGCAAGGCCATCCCCGGCGACCGGGTGCGCGTGCGCATCGATAAGACGCGGCGCAAACGCGCCTCGGCCACCCTGCTGGAGATCCTGGAGCCCTCGCAGCTGCGCATCGAGCCCCGCTGCCGCCACTTTGGTACCCGCGAAGAGGCCCAGAAGGGCTGCGGCGGCTGCACCCTGCAGTCGATGCGCTACCGCCATCAGCTCGCCATCAAAGAGCGCCTGATCAAAGAGAACTTTCAGCGGGTGGGCCTCGACCCCGGGCTGGTGCTCCCGCTCAAGGGCATGGAAGAGCCCTGGTACTACCGCAACAAGATGGAGTTCACCTTCGGCGACGACGCCGAGCGTCACTTCGCGCTGGGGCTTTACCCCTCGGGCTACAAGTTCGAGATCCTCAATCTTCAGGAATGCCACCTGCAGTCGGAGTTCGTCTCGCGTTTTGTGCCGGCGATGAGTCATTTCTGTGCCTCGGTGGGGCTGGAGCCCTACCACAGCCGCCGCGACGAGGGCTGGCTGCGCAACCTGACGATCCGCGAGGGCAAACGCACCGGGGAGGTGATGGTGGAGCTGATGACCAGCCCGGCCACCGAGGTGCGTCTGGGCACCGAGACGGTCGATGCGGAGCAGGCCGCGCGGGCCTTCGCCGCCGAGGCCCAACGCCTGGCCTCGGAGCTCGGGCGGCCCATCACCTCCTTTTACTGGTCGCGCTACATCGCCGAAAAGGGCAGCCGCACCCGCATCGAAGAGACCCTGCTCCATGGCGAGCCCGTGTTGAGCGAGGAGATGCACCTGCCTGGCGAGCAGGTGCTGCGCTTTGAGATTCACCCCCGGGCCTTTTTTCAGCCCAACACCCTGCAGGCCGAGCAGCTCTACGCCGAGGTTATCGAGCGCGCGGGCCTGCTCGACGCCGATAGCCCCAACCGGCCCCAGACCGTGCTCGACCTCTACTGCGGCACGGGCACCATCGGGCTCTGCCTGGCCCCTTATGCCGAGCGCGTGCTCGGCATTGAGCTTCAGCCCGACGCGGTGGACAACGCCCGCAAAAACGCCACCGACAATCAGATCGACAACGCCACCTTCTTTGTGGGCGATGTGGGTAAGGTGCTGGCCAGCCCCGAGTTCATCGAGGCCCGCGGCGACGCCATCGACCTGGTGGTGGTCGACCCGCCCCGCTCCGGGCTTTTTGACCAGGCGATTGAACAGATTCTGGAGATCGCCGCCCCCACGCTGGTCTACGTCTCCTGCAACCCCAAAACCCTGGCGGACAACCTGGTGGCGCTCACCGCCGGGGGCTACCAGCTGGAGGTGGTGCAGCCGGTCGACCTCTTCCCGCAGACCTACCACGTGGAGAACGTCGCGCTCCTGGTGCGCAAGACGTCAACCTGAGTCGTTCGACCCGAAACCCATCAGCCGCCTCCGCTTTGCGGCGAGCCCGGGCGCTGGTAGCTTGGGCGCCCGTCGACTCCCGGCACGATTCATGCGCTGTGTTCCTGTGTAGGGGCCCCGAGCAGGGCTGCGGGGCGACGTGGTTCCGATAAACATTTCAGTGCTGATGGTGATGAGGTCGCTATGAACTTCGAGCTGCTGGTTGTCGTGGTGATTGTTGGCTTCGGAATCGCCGCGTTCTTTGTGGTGCTTCAGAACATCTCGCGCATGCAGGAACTTATGAAGACGAAATCGTACTGGCGAGCGATCGCCGAGAAATTCAACCTCAAACACGACTCCCCGACGGCCGGCCATGTGGAGCGGCTGGTGGGTTCTCACCGCGCCTGTCCGCTGATGCTCACGGGCACGGGCGACCCTTTGAGCGAGGGTTATGAGCTTGTGGCCGAGGTCGATCTCGTCACAGCGCTGCATAAAACGCTGACCCTGGTCAGCGAGCCCGACGCTCAGGAGGCTCCCACCATCGCCACCCTGCAGGCCGAGGGGCCCTCGCAGGCCCATGAGCTTCTGCAGGCCCCGGAGCTTCGCAAAGCCTGGGATGAGGCCGCCGCCTTTGCCAACTCTATGGAGGTGCGCGACGCCACCCTGCGCCTCAAGCGCCGCGGTCCGCTCAGCGATGAGACGATCCTCGAAGAGCTCACCGAGCTGGCCGTCAGCCTGGCGATTGTGCTGGAGAACCAGGCCGGAAGGTTCGTCACCCTCACCCCCGAGGGACGAAAGATCGAGGCGGCCTCACCGGCTCAGGCCGGTCGGATGCCCGTCTCCGGTGCGCTTCACTCCCGCAGCACGAGCCCGATGAAGGGCGACTTTTTTGATGAGAAATCCGGCTTTCCGGTGCGTGGCGAATGGGATCGTTCCGGGGAGTTTCGGGTGCCCGCCGAAGGCAAAAAAGACGCCGAGGCGAAGCGCAAAAACGCCCCCGAAGACGACCTGAAGTTGCTTGATACGGATGATGGCGACCTCTTTTAGGGTTATGTGAGCCCGACATCGGCGGCGCGCCCTTCAGACGACTGGACAGCGCCCCTCGCCACACTACACTGAGCGCCGACTTCGGGTTTCTCTTGCAGGCAGTCGGCCCATGACCTCATCCCTTCCTTCATCGCAGCTCATCGACCGTTTTGGACGCGCGCACCGTTCGTTGCGCGTCTCGGTCACCGATCGCTGCAACCTTCGCTGCTCCTACTGCATGCCGGCCGAGGGGCTTCCCTGCGCGCCGCGCTCCGAGCTGCTCACCTTTGAAGACATCACCTTTGTGGTGGGCGTGGCCTGCGAGCTGGGCGTCGATAAGATTCGACTCACCGGCGGCGAGCCTTTGTTGCGCCGCGATCTCCCCGAGTTGGTGAGGATGTTAAAGGGGGAGACGGCGGTGGCCGATGTGGCGCTGACCACCAACGGGCTCCTGCTCGAGCGCAAGGCCGCCGAGCTCAAGGCCGCCGGTCTCGACCGGGTGAACATCAGCCTGGATTCGCTCGATCCGCAGCGTTTTCGCGAGATCACCCGCAACGGCACCTTCGAGAAGGCCTGGGCCGGGCTGGAGGCCGCGCTTGAGAGCGGCTTTGCGCCGGTGCGCGTCAACACCCTGCTTCTGGCCGGCATCAACGACGATGAGCTCGACCGCTGGATTGAGCTCACCCGCACCCACCCGGTCGATGTGCGTTTTATGGAGATCATGCCGATTGGGGAAGGCGCGCTGCACGCAAAAGCGGGCCGTTTTGTGAACCTCAGCGAGCTCATCGCCGAGCTGATGGCCACGCGCGGCGTGGTGCCCGATGTGGCCAGGGTGGGCAATGGCCCGGCGCGCTACTACCGCGCCCCGGGCGCGCAGGGCCGCCTGGGCTTTATCACCCCTATCTCCAACCCCTACTGCGACACCTGCGCGCGACTTCGATTGACGTCGACCGGGGAGCTCCGGGCGTGCCTGGCCGTCGATGACCAGCATGAACTCAAAGAGGCCACCCGTAGGCGCGATCGTGAGGCGTTGCGGGCGATTTTTGAGCGCGCGGTCTTTCAGAAACCCGCCGGCCATCAGTGGCGCAAGGGCCACGTGACCGCCGCGGGCATGTCGGCGCTGGGAGGTTGAGATGAAGATCCACGTGCGATTCTTTGCCGGGCTGGCCGCCCGCGCCGGCTGCCGCGATGGTTTCATTCAGGTTGCGCCGGAGCTCGATGAAGATGGGGAGGTGTGTGTCGCCGACGCCCTCTCGGCCATCGAGCAGGAGTTTCCCTCCCTGGCTTCGATGCTCTCGCGGGTGGCGGTGGCGCTGGACGACGCCATCGTCTCGACCTCGACGCCTCTCTATGACGACGCCACCCTCGATCTCCTTCCTCCGGTAAGCGGGGGCACCGACCGCCCCGCAGATCCCTCACGCTGGCTCTCCGAGACCCCGCTCGATATGAGCGCCCTTCTGGCCGAGTGCGAGGATCCGGCCGGCGGCGGCCTCGTCGTCTTCAGCGGTGATGTGCGCAACCACCACGAGGGCCGCCGGGGTGTCACCGCCATCACCTACGAGGCCCACCCGGCGATTGCCGCCCGCGTGTTGCGCGAGCTGGAAGCCGAGGTGCTTGAGCGTTTTGAGGTGTTGCGCTGCCGCATCCAGCATCGCACCGGCCGCGTCGAGGTTGGCCAGGCCTCGGTGCTTGTGATCTGCCGCGCCGCCCACCGCGACGCGGCCTTCGAGGGGGCCCGCTACGCCATCGACACCCTCAAGCTCAAGACCCCCATCTGGAAGCTGGAGCATTACGATGACGGCACCGAACGCTACCTCGACGGCACTCCTCTTCAGCCGGAAGCGAAGGAGTAAGACCTTTCTCGCCATCTTTGCCCCCCGATCGTTTGCCCCCCGATCGTTTGCCCGGGGCTGAGCTCCTGAGGCTCGCCACCTGACACAGGCGCCCGGGCGGATCGCCAGCGACTTTTGATTGAGAATCAGCGAATGAAAGACATCACGCATAAACCCACCAGCGAGCGTTTTGCGCGTGCCTCGGCGATGCTGCGCATCGACCCGGCGATTCTTCAGGCCACGGCTCACGGGCGTAAGACCGATAAGGGAGACGCCATTGAAGCCTCGCGCGTGGCGGGGATTATGGCCGTCAAACGCACCTGGGAGGCGCTTCCTTTCTGCCACCCGCTGCCGATCACGGCCTGCGATGTGCATTTCGACTATCTGCCCGAGGGCATCTACCTGGAGGTCACCGCCACCACCGTCGGCCAGACCGGCGTGGAGATGGAGGCGCTCTACGCGGCCAGCGTCGCGGCGATGAATCTCTACGACATGCTCAAACCCCACGCCTCGGCCGATACCGGGCTCATCAGCGTGACCGACATCAAACTTGTCGAAAAACGCGGCGGAAAGAGCGACTTCCGCGCTCCGGTCAGCGTGCGCGCCGCCATCGTGGTGACCTGTGACGCGGTTGTGCAGGGCTTCAAAGACGATAAAGCCGGGCGCATCGTGCGTGACCGTCTGCTCAAGCGGGAGGGCGTCGATATTCTCGACTACATTCTGCTGGGCAACGATCCGGGGCCGATCGAAGCGACCCTCGACGATCTGCTGGCCCGCGAGCTCGATCTGATCATCACGGTGGGGGGAACGGGCCTTGAGCCCTACGCCCGCACCGTCGAGGTGGTTCAGTCCCGCATTCAACGCCCCATCCCCGGTATGATGGAGGCCGCCCGCGCCCACGGTCAGGCCCGCACCCCGCGCGCGCTCATCTCCCGCGGTGTGGCCGGTCAGGCCGGGCACACGCTTCTGGTGACCCTTCCCGGCTCTTCGGCCGGCGCCGCGCAGAGCTGCGACGCCATACTCACCGGCCTGCTCGAAGCGGTGCGCCCCGCTCCTTAAAAGGGTCCATCGGGCCGCGATGGCCCTTCTCCCGGCCCCCTGGCCTCCTTCAAACGCCATGAAACGGGCAAAATACCGGCCCTTTTGGGCGCGCTCCCCGGCGCTGTTTCACGTGGAACACGCCATTTGGGGCCGGTCTAAGTCGCTGAGGTCTAAGGGTATTTTAGAGCGTCATGCCTTCGTCGGGCAGCGCTCAAAAAACCTGCATTCAAACGCGGGTTGCCGATCTTGCTCCCCCGGCCACGCTCGGGGTAAACCGGTCTCCTGAACGCATTTGAGCCCCGCTCTTTCCTACTTCACCCCTCTCCTGCCTCCTCGCTTCGGGTACACGTTATGGCCTCCAAACTCGATCTCGATCCCCATATCATCGACCGCGCGCGCCAGGCCGCCAGCGATATCGCCGATACGATGGACACCTTCATCCGCGAGCGCACCACCGTGGCGGTCGAGCGCACCACCCTGCGCCTGCTCGGCGTCGACGGGGTCGACGAGGACGATGTGCCCCTGCCCAACGTCGTCGTTGACCACGCCCTGGAGGCCGGCCTGCTCGCTGAGGGCATCACCCGTCATATCGTCCGGGCGATGATTCACACCGGCCGCGATGCCCAGACCGTCAGTGAAGCCATCGCGGAGGGGGATCTGGACCTGAGTGACCTTCCCCTGATCGATGAGGCCCGGATTCAAGAGCTTGGCCGGGAGCTGGCCGACGAGGCCATGGCCCGCATCGCCACTCGCCGCGCCGAGCGCGACGGCTTTCTGGAGCGTTTTGAAAAACGCCCCGCCCCCCTGCACTACGTGATCGTGGCCACCGGCAATATCTACGAAGACGCCGTCCAGGCCCGCACCGCCGCCCGCCAGGGCGCTGACATCATCGCGGTGATCCGCTCCACCGGACAGAGCCTCCTCGACTTTGTGCCTTACGGCCCCACCACCGAGGGCTTTGGCGGCACCTTCGCCACGCAGGCCAACTTCAAGATCATGCGTGAGGCCCTGGATGAGGTCGGCGAGGAGCTCGGGAGGTATATTCACCTCTGCAATTATTGCAGCGGGTTGTGCATGCCCGAGATCGCTGCGATGGGCGCGATTGAGCGCCTGGACATGATGCTCAACGACGCCCTCTACGGCATCCTTTTTCGCGACATCAACCCCCAGCGCACCTTCGTCGACCAGTATTTCAGCCGCATGATCAACTCGGCGGCCGGCATCGTGATCAACACCGGCGAAGATAATTACCTGACCACCGCCGACGCCGTGGAGGCCGCTCATACGGTGACTGCCAGCCAGTTCATCAACGAGCAATTTGCCCTGCGCAGCGGCCTTCCCCCCGCACAGATGGGACTGGGCCACGCCATGGAAATGGACCCCACCATCGAAAACGGCTTTCTCTTTGAGCTCGCCCAGGCCCAGCTCGCCCGCGAGCTCTTCCCCGAGGCGCCGCTTAAATACATGCCGCCGACCAAGTACATGACCGGCAACATTTTTCGCGGTCATATCCAGGACGCCCTCTTCAACCTCATCGGCGGCTGGACCGGCCAGGGCATTCAACTTCTGGGCATGATGACCGAGGCGATGCATACCCCTCATATGGGCGATCGTTACCTCGCCATCGAAAACGCCCATTATGTCATGAACAACACCCGCCAGCTTGGCGAGGAGATCGAGTTTAAGTCGGGCGGCATCATCCAGGGCCGCGCTCAGCAGGTACTCGCGGAGGCCTGCCAGCTTTTGGAAGACGTGCGCGATAAGGGGATGTTCGACACCCTGGCCGCCGGCACCTTCGCCGACGTCTTCCGTCCGGTCGACGGCGGCAAGGGCCTGGGCGGCGTGCTGCGCCGCGCACCCGACTATTTCAACCCGGTCGAAGACGCGCTGCGAGGCTCACTGGACCTCGCAACCTGATGTTCGCTACGACGAACGCCGGCGATGAACCGAAAGAATGATGTGGACGTTTTTGATGATAACGCCGTGAGGTAAGGGTGACGCCTCCGGGGGCTCTCGATGCCGCAGACATGGCGTCAACGGTGGCGTGTGGCGTCCTAAGAATACAGGGATCATGATGTTTTCTCGTTGTTTTGTGGTGACGCTGCTCGTCGCTTTACAGATTGCTTTCGCAGCGCCGGTGTATGCACAGCAGGAATCCCATGCCTCGGATGAAGTGGACATGGCCCAGGCCTTTTCACTCACCCTATCCAGCTACGCGATGCTCATCACGGTCCCCGTCGGTCTGACCGTACTGGTTGCCGTGCTCGTGCTGCGCTCCTCCTCGGAGATGGAGTCGTACATCAAAGAGAATAACGTCGCCCTGCAGCACGACCTGCATATGGGCGGCGGCGAGACGACGGCCGAGCTGGCGACCATCTTCAACGTGCCGGCTGAGCAGCACGCCGGGTTTGCCCGGGTGCTCAGCGAGAAGCGCGACGCGCTCCTTCCCCTGACCGACGTGGATGCGCTCAGCGCCGAGCGCGCCGGCACCTTCGTGCGCGTCATCTACGACGCGCTCATGGAAGAGCCCGAGTTTGCGCAGCACCTGCCGCGCATCAACGGAGACGTGTGATCGCCATCATCCGGCGGCGTTGAGCCGACCGAAAGATCAATGAAAACCGGGCCTTCGGGCCCGGCTTTTTTTGGGTCCGGACACGTGATGAGTGTGGGACATCGCCCGGTCGAAGGCGCACTTCGAAAATCACTGGACCTTCCCCCCTGATCCGGGGTACATCTCGGGCTCTTCAAAATCCGTTGTGGCCACCCGTGGTTTTCGTTGATCTCTTTTGATCGGAGATTTTTATGTCGTTGCATTCGCGTAGTCTTATTGGTGCGTTGATCGTTGCTCTTACGTTTGCGTTTTCGACCCCCGCCTTTGCCCAGTCGAGCGCCGATGACGAGGCCGCCGCCGGTCTTGCCGTCACCTCGGTGACCTCCACCTATGTTTCGATCTTTACGATTCCCATCGGTTTGACGGTGCTCGTGGTGGTGCTGCTCCTTCGCTCCTCCTCGGAGATGGAGTCGTACATCGAAGAAAACAACGTCGCCCTGCAGCACGACCTGCATATGGGCGGTGGTGAGACGACCGCCGAGCTGGCGAAGGTCTTCAATGTGCCCGCCGAGCAGCACGCCGAGTTCGCGCAGGTGCTCACCGAGAATCGCGATGAGCTTCTTCCCCTGACCGACGTTGATACGCTCACCGCCGAGCGTGCCGGCACCTTCGTGCGCGTCATCTACGACGCGCTGATGGAGAAGCCTCAGTTCGCGCAGCACCTGCCGCGCATCAACGGCGAAGTGTGATTGCCATCATCCGGCGGCGTTGAGCTGACCGGGAGATAACTTAAAAAGACCGGGCTCGGGTGTGGGCCCGGTTTTTTTGTGCCTGGTGTCGAGCGCCCCAGGCCGAGCGCCCCAGGCCGAGCGCCCCAGGACGAAGCCAGCTGCGTCGCTTCGTCGTCGCGGTAGCGCTGCTACACGCTCCTCCTTGCTCCTTGCTGGACTTCGCCCTGGATGCGCTCGGGCTTTTTATCATGCGGGAGAAGGCCGAGTTGTCGATTTACCCGGGTACATCGGGTGCAGGGGGGCTGATTATCCCCTGCGTAGCGCTGGTATGGCCTCGCTGCTTGCGTGGTGCCGCGCTGCTCGGTTAGCGTCAACGGGTTGTCGAAACACTTGGTTTTACCCGCCTGGCGGGTGATGTCGTGGAGATCGCAGGTATGCAGTGGCACCGGTTTCGATCCAATTCTCCCAGATGTGGTGTGCGTCCGTCCCCGAGGCTTCGATGCTGGAGGATGGGTCTCTGTGTGATGGCGGCGGCCTTGCTCGTAGCCTCCCCGGGCTTTGCGCAGTCCGAGCCGACCAACGGCACACCCTTTTATAATGACATCTTCTCGCTCTCGACCTCGACGACGACCACGGCGGTGGTGGTTGGGGCGGTGATTCTGACGGTTACCCTGGTCAACGACACCAGCGCTGCGCTCGATGTGTACCTCGACGATAACGCCGCGCTGGTGCAGCGGGATGTGCATCTGGGGGGCGGTGAGGCCACCGCCGACCTGGCGGCGCTCTTCGGGGTGCCGGCCGAGGGGCATGAGGCCTTCGCGCAGCTTCTTTTTGAGGCTCGCCATCAGCTCTCTCCCCTGTGCGCGCCGCCGGCCGATGAGGCCGCCTCCCGGGGGCGCGCGCATGCCTTCGCGGCCCATGTCTTCGGGGCGATGGCCGAGCACTCTGTGTTGGCCGAGCATCTTCCGCAGCACGGCGCCTGAGCGTCTCCGGGTGCCGGAGCAGCGGGTGCCCGTCGGAGTGTTGTGCCCGCCAGACGCGTTATGGCATCGGGAAGCCTGTGCAGCAGGCGTTTGCCTGCATTGCGATGAGCCCCCACCTTTAACGTGGTGCGTCGCCCCTGATCGCCCGGGTCGGGATATGCGACGATGACGCCTGACCCAGCCCCGAGTCTCTCCATGCGCGATGTGTTGAAAGTAGCGGCCGAGATTGCCGGTGATACCGGCAAAAACCTCTGGAAAGAGATCGGCGAAGACGCCCTCAAGAAGGCTGTCTCCACCTTCGTGGGCGAAGGTGTGAAGGCGATGGTGGACCTCTGGAAGACGCGACGCGTCAAAGAGCTGGAGCGGGAATTCAAGGCCCGGGCCCGAGAGGACGAGGCGGCGGCCTCGCCGGCGGTCGAATCCCCGAAAGCGTCGGAGCCGACTCCTGTCGAGCCTGAGCCGACTCCCGTTGAGCCCGCGCCGACTCCTGTGGAGCCCGCGCCGACTCCTGTGGAGCCCGCGCCGACTCCTGTGGAGCCCGCTCCTCCCATCGAGCCAGAACCGGCTCCTCCCACCGAGCCGGTGCCTGCTCCTCCCATCGAGCCAGAACCGACTCCTCCCACCGAGCCGGACACTCCCCAGGGTGGAAATCGCTGAGCCAGCGTCCGGCTATGCCTTGCAACCCCTGACAATTTAAGTAGGTTGACCCTTTTTTGTACGCCGAGGGCTGGCGAGCGTCTCGGCGCGCGCGGCCCCCACCGGCAGTCGCCTGTGTTGCGATGACGGTGCCGGCTGACGACGCACATGGCGCTCTGGCTGCATGGTCGCTGTCGTCCTGGCCTGGCGAGCAGCGCGTCGCCCCGAACCTTCTTGTTGTTGGGAGTTAGACTTTATGGATCCGATTTTACTGGCCGCTGGCATGGTCATCGCTGGCCTGGTGCTCCTCTATTTTGGCGCGGAGGCGCTTGTCGGCGGGGCGAGTTCTCTGGCGATTCGCCTGGGCATCACACCGCTGATTGTGGGGCTGACGGTGGTGTCCTTTGGCACCAGCGCACCGGAGCTTCTGGTGGGCCTTATCGGCAGTGATGACGTCAACCTGGGGAACGTCGTCGGATCCAACATCGCCAACATCATGCTGATTCTGGGTTTGGCGGCCACGATCAGTCCGCTGAAGATCGAGAGTCGGGTGGTCACCCACGAGCTCCCGATTATGCTGGCGGCCACCGGGCTCTTTATCGGGCTTTCGCTCGACGGCAGCCTCACGCGTATCGACGGCATCATCCTGCTCACGGCCATGGCCGGCTACATCGCCTACATGTTCGTCGGGGCGCGCCGCGATATGAAACGTATGGAAGCGATTGTCGGCGATGAGCTCAGCGAGATCGATCCCAACCAGCGCAAAGCCATCGTCGATGTGCTCCTGATGGTCGGCGGTATCGTGGGGCTGGCGCTGGGGGCGAAGTGGATGGTCGATGGTGCCACGACCATCGCCATGACGATGGGAATCTCCGAGCTTGTCATCGCCCTCTCGATTGTGGCGATTGGCACGAGCCTCCCGGAACTGGCCACCTCGGTGGTGGCGGCCTTCCGCGGTGAGGCCGACATCTCGGTGGGCAATGTGGTGGGCTCCAACGTCTTCAACCTGCTCTTTGTGATGGGTGTCGTCGCCTGCTTTGGTACGATTGTGGTGGGCGAAGACGCCCTGAGCATTGACCTGTGGGTGATGGCCGGCATCAGCGTGCTTCTGTGGCCGCTTCTGCGCACGGGCCATAGCCTTAAGCGCTGGGAAGGCATCGTGATGGTCGTCGGTTACGTGGCGTATCTCGTGTCGATGTTCATGCGCTGACCTCCTTTTTAAGGCCGCGCCCCATGAGTGCGCGGCCCCCCCTCTTCCCCCGCGATTCTCTATGATCCAGACTCCCTCCTCGCTTCGTATCGCGCTGGCTCAGCTCAACTTTAAGGTCGGGGATCTCGACCGCAACGTCGCGCGTATTCGTGACGAGGTGGAGCGCGCGCGCGCTGCCGGCGCCGATCTGCTGGTGACCTCGGAGCTGGCGCTCACGGGCTATCCGCCCCGCGACCTGCTTCATCATGACGCGTTCATCGACGCGCAGCTCAAGACCCTGGAAGCGCTGGCGAAGTTGAGCGACGACGATTTTGCGTTGATCGTCGGCTACGCCGATCGCAACCCTCATCCGAAAGGTCGACGCCTGGTCAACGCCGCGGCGTTTTGTGTGGGGGGACGGGTCAAAGAACGCGTCTTCAAACAACTGCTGCCCGAGTACGACGTCTTTGATGAGGCGCGTTATTTTGAGCCGGGCGGCCAGGCACCGATCTTCACGTTTAAGGGGGTGCGCCTGGGGGTGAGCATCTGCGAAGACGCCTGGGCCCGGGTCGAGCACCGGGAGCAGCCGCGCTATGCGGGCGATCCGGTGGGGGCGCTGGTGGTCAACGGGGCGCAGGTGCTGATCAACATCTCGGCCAGCCCCTTCGCCCGCGGCAAGCGCGCGATGCGGGAGGCGATGCTGGCCGAGCACGCCTCCCGTCACAAACGCCCGCTGATCTTTGTGAACCAGGTCGGTGCCACCGATGAGCTGATCTTTGAGGGGGCATCGGTGGCCATCGATGCCGAGGGTCGCATCGCCCACCGCCTCTCGGACTTTAGCTCGGCCTGCGAGATCGTGGAGGTCAACCCCTGCGGGGAGGTCGTGGGGCCTGCGGGGGGCTCGGCCTCGGTGCGCGATGCCATCGGGGAGCTGCGCGCGGCGTTGGTGCTGGGCACCCGTGACTACGTGCGAAAGTCGGGCTTTAAGCAGGTGCTGCTGGGGCTCTCAGGGGGCATCGACTCGGCGGTGACCGCCGTGATCGCCGCCGATGCGCTGGGCCCGGAGAACGTGCATGCGGTGGCGATGCCCTCGCGCTACTCCTCGCGCCATAGCCGCGATGACGCGCGCACCCTGGCCAACAACCTGGGCATTGAGTTCGATGAGATCGGCATCGAGCAGCCCTATTCTAGTTTTCTCGATGTGCTCACCCCGCATTTTAAAGGCCGCGACTTTGACGTGACCGAAGAGAACCTCCAGGCGCGCATCCGCGGGGTGTACCTGATGGGCCTGAGCAATAAGTTCGGCAAGCTCGTGCTCTCGTGCGGCAATAAGAGCGAGCTGGCCGTGGGATACTCGACCCTTTATGGCGATATGTGCGGGGCGCTCGCGGTGATCGGGGATGTGCCCAAGATGCAGGTCTACGCCCTGGCCGAGGAGTACAACCGCCTGGCGGGCTACGAGGTGGTGCCGCGCAGCATCATCGAGAAGGCACCGTCTGCGGAGCTTCGTCCCGATCAGCGCGATGAGGACAGCCTGCCGCCCTATCCGGTGCTCGACGCCATTGTGGATCGTTATGTCGAAGATCGGCAGAGCATCGCGGGCATCATCGAGGCGGGTTTTGAGCGTCGGGATGTGGAGCGGGTGGTCGGTCTGATTCAGCGCAATGAATACAAGCGCTGGCAATGCCCCCCGGTGCTCAAGGTCACGGCGAAGGCCTTTGGCTCGGGCTGGCGCTATCCGCTGGCGGCCAGCCACGGCTGAGCGGGCCGGTCGGGTGCGGTGGGGAGGGGAAAAGGATGCGTCACCGGGGTCGAGGTGGCCCGCGCGATCATGACTTTACGCGGGTCGAAGGTGAAGGGGGCCGGCAGATGTTTAGGTTCGCCCGGGGGTTCCGACGCCCTGAGCCGATGGTGATGTCGGGATGTGAGACGTTGCGAGCGGCAAGGGCATGGCGAGAGACGCAAAGGCGATGCTCTGGAGCCCGAGATGCGCTCCGCGCAGCAGACACGGCGTCAAGGGTAGCTTAAGGCGTAGGTACGATGCGTTTTCACGTGAAACACCACCTGTGGAGCGTTTTATGGAGAGCTGGCGGCGGTATCTGAGACATCTGGCACCACGGCCCGATGCGCAGCAGCCCTTTTATCCGGAGCGGGTTGAGCCGGAGGGGCAGGCGTTGCTGACGACGATGGATCTGTTGAGCGCGGCCTATGTGGGGGGGCGACTCATCGAAGCGCTGGCGCTTCGCGGGGGCACGAGGGTGCGGGCCGGGGCCGCCGGCGCCCTCTTGAAACGCGTAAGCCGCGCGTTACCCGAGGAGGTTGTCAACCACTGCGAAGCCGAGGCCGAACGCGCCTTGCTCTGGCTTCATGAGGCCGAAACCCTCCCGGAGCCCCCCTCCCCCCAACATCCCGAGCTCGACCTGATGCTCTCCAGCGATATTGAGAGCCGCCTGCAGGTCGCGCGCCGCGCGCTCAACGAGGGCCAGGGGCTGGAACTGGAGCGCTACGACGCCGAGGAGCACCGCTGGTATCGCCACCGCGCCACCCCGCTAGCACTCATCGACGCGAGCGCCGGTGATCTGCAGAGCGCGCTTCGCCTGCGCGATGAACGTGGCGACATTCTGGAGATTCCCCTCAAAGCTATCCGCTGGTTGATGCCCGTCTCGCCACTTAATACCGCAGATGAGGAGGCCAATGATGGGGCGAAGACCGGCGAACCATCGAAGGAAGGCGGGGAGCTTTTAAACTTTCCCTTCGGACGCAGCAAAGATCGCCCCACCCTCGTCGACGACCTCGGCGAAGCTCACCCGGAGGTCGACCGCGACACCCCGAACCTTCCAGACGAACGCGACTGATCCTTATGACCCACACACTCGCCGGATGAACCCGGCTGAGGCCCGTCGTTTCGATGAGAACATCCAGGGGGAGTGATGGGGATCACGGCTTGTTACACCCCCCTTCATTGCGATCGCCCGAACACCTGTGGGACTATGGCCCCGGGTTGGCCTCGTTACAACGGATGAGCCCGGTGGCTGACCAGAACCCTGAGCACTTCCCTTTTGAACGATCGGAGAGACCTCGTGCGTCGACGCCCTGCCCTTCTTTTCTTTCGATCGCCCTTAAACCACGGAAGCTGTGTAGGCCATGCCGGCGAGTCTGGTCTGCGCCGCGTGACGCTCCTTCTGCTGGTGGCCGCCGGTGTCTCGATGGGCTCGGCCTGCACCACCGGGGCCACCCGCACAGATGAGGTCGGCGTTCAGACGCCGACGAGCACCTTTGAGGCCGATCCGACGCTGATTCGCGTGCGCGACGGGGAGCTCGTCGATACCGAATCCCTCGACTCCCAGGAGGTGTTTGAGAACGCGTACCTCGACTTCCAGGCCCGGCGCTACGAAGACGCGCTGGAGAACTACCGCATCATCATCGACTATTTTGAAGAAAGTCGTTTCATTCTGCCCTCGCTCTACAACGCCGGGCTGGCCCTGGAGCATCTGGAGCAATGGGAGGACGCCGCCCTGCTCTACCGCCGCATCCTCGACGACTTCCCGGAGAGCGAAGAGTCGATCAACGCGAGCTTCCGTCTGGGTAAGTCGCTGCATGAGGCCGGCCGCTATGAGGAGGTCGTCGAGATCATGCTCGGCCTGGGGCTGCGGGATTTAAGTCATTTCGATACGGTCGAGGCGCACGTGCGTCGCGGCAACGCCCTTCTGGAACTTGAGCAGTGGGCCGAGGCCGAGGACGCCTTCCAGGCGGCGGTGGATCGGAACCAACGTGCCCCGGGCGATGAGAAGCTCCTGGAGAACAGCCACTTCATCGTGCAGGCCTACTTCGGGCTGGGAGAGAGCTTTCACGGGCGTATGGATCAGGTCAAACTCGTGCTCCCCACCGAGCGCATGACCGACGATCTCAACACCAAGGCCGACCTTCACCAGAGCGCCCAGGCCAACTACCTGCGCGCCCTGCGCCAGCACCACCCCTACTGGTCGGTGGCCGCCGGCTATAAGATCGGCCGGCTCTACCAGAATTTTTATCTGGATATCTTCTCCGCGGAGATCCCCGACGGGCTCAGCGAGGAGCAGATCACGCTCTATTTTGAGGAGCTGCGCGAGACGATCCGCGTGGTGATGGAGCGCGCACTCAGCGTGTACGAGCGCAACTTAGGGCTGGCGCGGCGCATCGTGCAGTCGCCGGATGCGGCGGCCTGGATCGACGCCACCGCCCTGCACCTGGAGCGGATGCGCGCCCTGCTCGACGACCCGATGGTGCACCGCCGCGCCGAGCAGATCGTGCTGGCCGGGGGCTCGCTGGAAGAGGAGCTCTTTAACATCCCGGCCTTTGCCAGCGAGCATGTGCGCCACGCGCTGGCAAAAGCGCGCGATGCGGCGCGGGAGGCCTCCCCTCCCGCCGTGGCCCTCCACGAGGCTGACCGGCACGTTGCTGACCGGCACGCTGCTGACCGGCACGCTGCTGACCGGCACGCTGCTGACCCATGGGTGCGCGCCCTGCCCTTGCCCCCCCGGACCGCGCTGCGGTACTAAGAGCCCGACATTAAGGCCCCGAAACGTTTTGACTTCGGGGCCTCCGACCAAACCCCTCGAGGGCGAAAGCGCGTCGTATCAACACCCCGATGTGGGTCCTGGCGCGCACGATACGTACCCACGCGAGGATCGCACTCTCCCCCCCTGATTGAAAAAAATGGAGGCCTTTTGAGCACCGTCGCGATTGATGCCTTTTTCGAAAAAAATCAGCAGCGTTTTCTCGATGAGCTCTTTGAGTTTCTGCGCATCCCCAGCATCTCCACCGACCCGGAGAACGCCGCTGACGTGCGTCGCTGCGCCGAGTGGCTGATCGCGCACCTCAAAGGCATCGGGCTTAACACCGTGGAGCTGCACGAGACTCCGGGCCACCCCATCGTCTACGCCGAGCATCTGACCCGGGACGATGCGCCCACGATCCTGATCTACGGTCACTACGACGTGCAGCCCCCCGATCCCCTGGAGCTGTGGACGACGCCCCCCTTTGAGCCGCAGGTGCGCGACGGCAAGATCTTTGCCCGCGGCGCCACCGACGATAAGGGCCAGCTCTTCTGCCATATCAAAGGGCTGGAGGCCTGGCTCTCGAGCGTGGGCGATCTGCCGGTGAACATCAAACTGCTGATCGAGGGCGAAGAAGAGGTCGGAAGCGTCAACCTCGACCACTGGATTGAGGCCAACCAGGAGCGCCTTTCGTGTGACGCGGTGGTGATCAGCGACTCCTCGATGTTTGCAGCCGGAAAACCCTCGATCACCTACGGGCTGCGCGGCCTGGCGTACCTGGAGATGACGGTCGAGGGCCCCGATCACGACCTGCACTCCGGTCTTTTTGGCGGGGCGATTCCCAACCCGATCAATGAGCTTGCGCGCATCATCGCAAACCTCCATGACGCGCAGGGTCGCGTGGCCATCCCGGGTTTTTATGACGATGTGATCGCGCTCACCGAGGAGGAGCGCGCCGATTTTGCCGCCCTTCCCTTCGACGAGGCCGGGTTTTTGGAAGAATCGGGCGCGGCCGGGCTCAGGGGTGAGGCCGGCTACACCACGCTGGAGCGTATCTGGGCCCGGCCCACGCTGGATTGCAACGGCATCTGGGGCGGCTTTACGGGCGTGGGTGCCAAGACGGTGCTGCCCTCCAAAGCTCATGCCAAGTTCAGCTGCCGCCTTGTGCCGGGCCAGGACCCGGACCGCATCGCCCAGCTGGCCGAAGACTTTGTGCGGGAGCTCGTCGATCCGGCGCTGCGCGTGAGTGTGAGCCCGCACCACGGGGGTAAACCGGTACTCACCGAGCGCGATGCACCCACGGTGCAGGCCGCCCTGCGCGCCCTGAGCCGGGTCTGGGGCACCGAGGCGGTGTTCACCCGCGGTGGAGGTTCCATTCCGGTGGTCGCGACCTTCTCGGAGATTCTGGGCGTGCCGACCGTGCTGATGGGTCTGGGCCTCTCGGATGACCGCCTGCACAGCCCCGACGAGAAGTTCGACGTGGAGAACTTCTATGCCGGCGTGCGCGCCAGCGCCTACCTTTTGGAAGAAGCCGCTCAGCCGGCGGAATGATGCGATGAGGTCGACTCTTTCGACGAAGCCGGTCACACTCCTGCGCCTTCGAGGGAACGCTCTGCTTTTGATGGCGTGGGCGTTGCTCGGAGCGCCGGGGTGTGAGCGGGCGCAGGAGGTCGATCCCGATGTGGCCCGTCGTCACGCCGAGCTCCGCGGCCGCGTGCGGGCCGATGATGTGCGCCGGGTGGCCGATGAACGCATCTTCTTGCACCCGAACTCCGAGCGACAGCGCGCCGCCCGCAAGGCTCAGCTGATGCTCGACGAGCTCATCGAGCGCGCACCACACACGCAAGAGGAGCGCCCGGACGCTGTGCCCGGCGAGTCCCCTGCCCTTGAGAGTACGGGGCGTGAGAGGAAGGAGGAGTAATGAAAATCTTTGCGATTCTGGGCAGCCTTTTTGGCATGCTCGCCGTGGTCACCGGGGCGTTTGGCGCGCACGCGCTGGCCGATAAGGTCGATGCCCGCATGCTGGAGATCTGGCAGACGGCGGCCCATTACCAGATTGTGCACGCCCTGGCGCTTTTTGCGGCGGCCTGGCTTGTGAGTCAGACCCAGTCCACCGCGGCGATCACCGCCGGGTGGTGCTTTACCGCCGGGATCCTGGTGTTCAGCGGCTCGTTGTACCTGATGGTCTTTACCGGCGCGCGCTGGCTGGGGGCGATCACGCCCATCGGCGGCACCGCGATGATTGTTGGATGGTTCTGCTGCATGCTCGCAGCTCTTAAACTGGGGAGTTGATCCCGTGGTTGATGCCGTGATGTTGGGTCAGCGTCTGCTGAACCTCGAAGATATCGAAGATGTCGTCTACCACCGAAAACCGGTGGAACTTGCCCCCGATGCGATCACACGCATTGATGAGGCCGCCGCCTTTGTGCGCCAGATGGCCGAGAGCGGTCAGGCGGTCTACGGGGTGACCACCGGCTTTGGCGCCAACCGCGACCGGGTGATTCGCCCCCAGGACGCCGAGCGCCTTCAGGAAAACCTGATCATGAGCCACGCCTGCGGCGTGGGCCCTGCCCTCGACGTCGATGTGGTGCGCGCGATGATGCTTCTGCGCATCAACGCCCTGGCTCAGGGAAACTCCGGGATCCGCACCTCCACGCTGAACCTGCTCATCGAGATGCTCAACCGCGGCGTGCACCCCATCGTCCCGGAGCTCGGGAGCGTGGGCGCCAGCGGTGACCTCTGCCCCCTGGCCCATATGTGCCTGCCGATGATCGGCCTTGGCGAGGTGCAAATCGAAGGGGTGACCTACACCGCCGAAGAAGGCATGAGCCGCGCCGGGCTGGAGCCGGTGCGCCTGACCTACAAAGAAGGCCTGGCGCTCCTTAACGGCACCCAGGCGATGACGGCGCTGGGCGTGGTCGTCGCCCTCTCCCTTCGCCCCCTTCTGGACTGCGCCGACGCCATCGGCGCGATGAGCCTGGAGGCCGTCGGCGGCCGCATGGAGGCGCTCGATCCGCGCATTCACGCCATTCGCCGCCGTCCCGGCCAGATGCTCAGCGCAGGCCACGTGCGCTACATGGTCGAAGGCAGCGAGCTTGCCGGTGCCTCTCCGGGCACCGTCGAGGGCAAGGTCGAGTATGTGCAGGATTCGTACTGCCTGCGCTGCATGCCCCAGGTCCACGGCGCCTGCCGCGACGTGCTCCACCACGTCATCAATGTGCTGATGACCGAGGCCAACGCCGTCACCGACAACCCGCTGGTCTTTGTGCCCGACGCCTTCCAGGACGGCGCGATCCTCTCCGGCGGTAACTTCCACGGCCAGCCCGTGGCCATGGCGCTCGATTACCTCAAGCTCGCCATCGCCGAGATCGGCTCCATCTCGGAGCGACGCAGCGCCAAGCTCACCGACAAATACTTCTCCGAGGGGCTTCCGGCCTTTCTGGTCAACGAGCCCGGGCTGAACTCCGGGATGATGATCCCGCAGTACGTCGCCGCCGCGCTCGTCTCCGAGAATAAGAGCCAGAGCCACCCGGCCAGCGTCGACTCCATTCCCACCAGCGCCAACATGGAAGACCACGTGTCGATGGGCATGCACGCCGGCCTCCACGCCTACCGCATCATGACCAACGTGGAGCGCGTGCTGGCCATCGAGTATCTGATCGCCGGCCAGGCCCTCGACCTGCGCGAGGGCTACCAGCTCGGAAAGCGCACCGGAAAAGCGCTGGAGAGCCTGCGCCAGAAGGTCAGCTTTATGAGCGAAGACCGCGTGCTCTACACCGACATCAACAACGCCACCGAGCTCATCCGACGCGGCATTCCCGCCGACTGTCTGGCCGATTACGAGACCGACCACGAAGCCATCCTCGCGGAGTAAGCGGGCTCGGCCAGTGCGGAGACGACGAAGGGCGATGCGCGACCGTGGGTCGTGCGTCGTCCTTTTTTTATGCTGAGAATCTGCGCCTGAGTGGCTGTTCTGGGTCGCCTGAGGTGCAGCTAAGGGGTCTGAGTCGTCGATTTACCTGAGTAAAAGAGGAGGTAAGGAGGCCGAGTCGTCGATTTACCCGAGTAAAAGTGGAGGTAAGGGGTCTGAGTAGCCCTTCTGTTGCGAACAGAAGTGGAGGTAAGGGGTCTGAGTGGGTGTTCTGTTGCGAACAGAAGCGCAGCTAAGGGGTCTGAGTGGGTGTTCTGTCGTGAACAGAAGTGGAGGTAAGGGGCCTGAGTAGCCCTTCTGTTGCGAACAGAAGTGGAGGTAAGGGGCCTGAGTAGCCCTTCTGTTGCGAACAGAAGCACAGCTAAGGGGTCTGAGTGGGTGTTCTGTCGTGAACAGAAGTGGAGGTAAGGGGTCTGAGTGGGCGTCCTCGCCGCTCCGACCTCCTTGCCAGCCCCCACCAGGCCCCCTTGAACGACCATTATTGATAAAATTCGTCGGGGAGCAGGGCGCGGCCCAGCGCGCTGAAGCCACGAGGATCTTCATCGGATGACGCCGGGGCGCTTTCGGGGTCGACGACCAGGGCGACGAGGTCGTCGTAGGTCTGGAAGGTGCGATCGGGCAGAAGCCCCAGGGTGTCGATGACACGTTGGGGAGCGCCGGCTTTACGCGCCTTATCGAGGAGCTCTCCGGTGTGGGCGGGGTACTCCACGTCGGCGATGTATTCGGTGACCTCGTTGAGGAGGCGATTGGTGGCGGGGTCGTTGGTCAGGCGTTCCATCATGGGTCTCCAGAGCGGGGTTCGGGAGAGGGCGTTTCCGACGAAGGGGGCGCATCATGCCAGCCGATGGTTCTTAATGAGCGGTCTTGTTGGGGAGACTGCTGCTGCCTTTGAAGATCGAGGTCGAGCTATGCGGCTCGTTCTCCGGGTCGAATTTGTAGCCCAGGAGCGCCTTTTTGAGTTCATCGGGGTTCTGGAAGGTGTGTTCCGGCAGATCGCTCAGTGCTTTGAGGGTGTGCTCGGAGGCGCCCTCGTTGCGGAACTGGCTCAAGATATCTTCGGTGTAGATGGGGTAGTCGACCCGGGCGATGAGCGCGTCGATCTCGTCGCGGCTGAGGCGAGTGACGGGGCGGTCGGCGTAGTGCATGGAAAGCCTCCTGGCGAGGGTGGGGGAAGAGGGTGGATCCATGCCAGAAACCTGCGCACGACCGGCCCGACACGAAACGATGGGGGCCGACCTTCTCAAAAACGCTGCTCTGCAGAGCGACCTGCAGAGCGACCTGCAGAGCGACCTGCACAACGACCTGCAGAGCGACCCACGGTCGCGTCGCAGAGCGACCCACGGTCGCGTCGCAGAGCGACCCACGGTCGCGTCGCAGAGCGACCCACGGTCGTGGATGGGGCGCATAAAAAAAGGGCGATGTTCGACCGAAGGTCGGACATCGCCCCGGGGTGGCGCGGTGATGAGGTAGGTGCGGGTCAACCTCAGGCCGCTCGCTCGCAGGTGATCGTCGCGCCGCATTCGGTGACGTCGTAGCAGGAGGCGTCGGTCGGGCAGCTCTCGACTTCGGCGTCGTCCGCCTCGCATTGGGGGAGGGCCGCGCACTCGTTGGGGATGTCCTGGCAGTAGATGGTGGAGCCGCAGAGGGTGTTTTCGTGGCAGGTGTCATCGCCTTCGTCGCAGCGTTCCACCACGTTTTGATCGGCGTTGCAGGCGGGCTCGGCGTCGCATAGGTGGTTATCTTCGACGCAGGCGCTCAAGGTGAGGGTCAAAAGAAGGGCCGCGCTCAGGCGGCGAAGGATCGAGAGGGTCATGGCAAGACTCGGGGGCAGGGGGCGCATTCGCGCTGCATGTGCATCCATTGGAGGACTGAACTGATAAGGCATGCGAAGAACGCGAATCAAGGGAAGCCCGCACAGGCCGAACCGAGGTGCCCGATTCGATGGACGCGCTTTGGAGCTCCCGGGTTGTATCGACGCGAATCTGCCTCAGCCCGAGGTCGCAAAAAGAGCGGTGCGCGCCTGGTTGAGGCCGGCCAGGGAGTGAATATCCCGGTTGAAGTAGGGCACTTGCAGGATCGGCATCGTTTTGGGCAGTCGATCGCCCATCAGCGCGATGCTGGAGGCGTCCTGGGAGGCGCGGAGCTCGAACTGGGAGGCGTTCTCCAGCAGAAGCGCGGCCAGGGCGCTGGCGTCGAGGGCCTCGTCGAGCGCGGGCAACGGGGGCGCTTCGAGTGCAGTGGCCAGCTCGGCGGGCGGCAGCGCCAGGGCCTCTTCGCTGACCCAGCGGGGGTGCACGCGGTTGACGATGAAGGCGTCGACGTGCAGGGCGTCGCGGTCGAGCTTTTCGTAAAAGTAGAGCGCTTCTTCGACCGTGAGGCTGTCGGGGGCGGTGACCACCACAAAGCCGGTGGCCGGGCTTTTGAGCAGGTCGATGACGCCGCGGGCGCGCTCCTCAAAGCCCTCAAAAAGCGAGGAGAAGGTTTTGAGGAAAACGCCCAGGTCGCTCAAAAGCTCGCCGCCGGTGAATTTGCCCAGGGTGCGCATCACGTAGTTCGTGCCGAGGGAGACGATCCCCATGCCGGAGCGCCCGGAGAGCACGCCGGGTTTGTAGAGCCACTGCAGGGCGCGGGAGCTCACGGCGTCGACCAGGCGCTCGGGGGCTTCGAGAAAGTCCAGCGCGTGGGTGGTCGGCGGGGTGTCGAGCACGATCAGGTCAAACTCACCCGACTCGACGAGCTCATGGAGGCGCTCGGAGGCGGCGTACTCCTGGGTGCCGGCCAGGCTGGTGGAGAAGTAATGGTAAAAACGGTTGTCGAGGATGGCGTCGCGGGTTTTGGCGTCGGGGGCGTGGCGCTGGACCAGGCGATCGAAGGAATCCTTCATATCGAGCATCATCGCCCAGAGCTCACCCTTTGGCTCAAGGCCCAGCTCTTTAAAACGCTCCAGCGGAATCTGCTGCATCTCGCTGCCCAGGGCCTCGATGCCCAAGGAGTTGGCCAGGCGGCGGGCGGGGTCGATGGTCATGACGAGGACGCGGCGGCCGCTGAGCGCGGCGTTGAGCCCGATGACGGCGCTGGAGGTGGTCTTGCCCACGCCGCCGGAGCCCACGCAGATGACGACCTGTCGCTCGGAGATCACGCGCTCGAAGTGTCGGGAGGCCTGGGCCTCATCGTCGGTGCGGGCCATGGAGGAATCCTTTAAAAAGGTCGCCAGAAGCGCTCAAACGTCGGCTAGGAAATCAGCCGGCGGAGCTTGAGGAGCGGTCGGCGGCGTCTTCGGCAGGGTTGGCAAGCGCGGGAAGCTCGCGGGAGAGGTGCTCGGCGATCTCGTCGATCGTGGCAAAGCTCATGCGGTCGTGGAAGTAGAAGGGCACCTCGACCATGGGCGCGTCGGCCTTCTCGCGCAGCAGATCGAGGTACTCCTGCTGCATGGCGACCCGGGCGTTGCGAAAACGCGCAGCTTCCAGAAAACCGGACGCCGGGTGGGCCTCGGCATGCTTGTCGCCCGCATCGGCGGCGGCCTGCAGGGCGGCGTGGGCCTCGTTGAGGTGGGCGACCTGAGCCTCGTCAAAGAGGGGACGGTAGACGGCGTTGGCCAGCACCACGCCGATGGGTACGCCCATCTCTTCGCGGACCACCCGGGCCAGCTCCAGGGTCTCGTTGACCGGCATGTCTTCGGCCAGGGTCACCAGGTTGATGGCCGTGCGCTCCGGGTCCTGCAAAAGATCGAGGATGCGCCGGGCCTCCTCGAACATCAGGCCGGATTTGACCAGGCTGGTGATCACCGAGGGGATTTTCAAAAAGAAAATACCGTGGCCGGTGGCCGGGGCGTCGACGATGATCTTATCCCATTTCGGGCGGCCGGCCTCGTCGGTCTCGTTGACGTGGTAGTAGGCCTTGCCCAGCATCACCAGCTCGTTGAGGCCGGGGATGACTTTGAGAAAGGAGCTGACGATGCGGTTCTCGAAGACGGCGCGGTAGACGAGCTTGATCTTGAGGATCATCAGCGCGTATTCGCGCATCGCCGCCGCCGGGGTGACGTTGACGGCGTAGAGGTTATCGTCGACCTCGCGGATCTCGTGGTCGACTTCACCGGCACCGAAGAGGGTGCTGATCTTGCCCTTGACGTTGAGCTCCATCAGCAGCGTGCGTTCGCCGCGTCGGGCGCAGCTGAGCGCGAAGGCCGCGGCCAGGGTGGTCTTGCCCACGCCGCCTTTGCCGCTGAAGAGGAAGAATCGCCGGTTGTAGAGGTCTGGGGAGGACACGTCGGGCTCACCGAGGAGGGGGGAGCAGCTGGGAGGGGCCCGGCCGGAGAAGCGCGCGATGCGCGGCCGGCGATGGGGCCCGCGAGGCAGGCGGAATCTAATCAGGAACGACCACAACCGCAAGGCCCTGAGCGTCAGGCAAAGCGGGCGGTTGACCCTTGCTTCTGGGCGATGGAACGAAGCGGCGCTGGAGCTTGTTCCGCACCCGACCTATAAGGCGGCGAGCGCCCGCCATGGAGGATTCTTTCAAGGAGGGGCCGGAGGCTCGGTCCGCCGAGATATCAACACGATGACGATGAGCGTGAGGCGTAAGGATGGCGATATCGCAACAGATTCAGGCGAATTTTGAGGCGCGGGGCGCGGTGGTTGGCGAGGCGGGCCGGGTTCGTTTTGTGGGGCAGGAGGGCGCAGACGATCAGGTGGGCGTCGAGGCGGTGCTCGAAGAGGGGTTGGGCTGGGTGGCCCGAAGCCCGCGCGAGACGCTGACGATTGCGGGCGATGACGCCATTCCCTGGTTGCAGGGCCTTGTGACCAGCGATCTGATGGGGCTGGTTGAGGAGGGTAGAGGCCAGCGCACGACCTGGGTCAGCCATACCGGCCGCTTTGTGGGGGAGGCGCGTCTTATGCACTTCCCCGAGATGCTTCTGGTGGATCTGGAGCCGGGCACGCTGGCCGGCGGGCTGATGAGTCACCTGCGTCGCCATATTATTCTGGAAAAGGTCACCCTCAACGATCGAAGCGCCGAGACCTTTGTGCTGGGGCTCTACGGCCGGGGCGCAGCTCAGGTGCTGGGGCAGAGCGGAACGTGGGCGCATCGCATGGCACCCGGGAGCCTGACGATGTTCGGAGGCACCTGGGGTCAGATCGCCGGCTGCGGCGTGGTGGTGCAGCGGGTGCCCTGGTCGCCGGAGGAGGCCTATGAGCTGCGTCTGGATCCGGCGGAGGTGCTCAAGGTGATGGCCGCGGTGGAAGAGGTCGTGGGCCGCCGGCTTTCGATGTGCGGGGAGGCCGGCTTTGAGCGGCTGCGCCTGACCGCCGGGGTGCCGCGCTTCGGGGTGGAGCTGCACGAGAAGGTGATTCCGCTGGAGGCGGGCTTTGAAGACGCCATCGCCTACGATAAGGGCTGCTATCTGGGGCAGGAGATCATCGCGCGCCTGGATACGCGCGGCACCCCGGCGAAGATGCTGCGCGGGGTGCGTTTGAAGGCCAGCAGGGCGCCGGAGGTCGGAGCGAAGGTGGAGGCGCTCATCGATGGCACGTGGTCCCAGAAGGGTGAGCTTGTCAGCGTGGCCCGCGATGGGGGTGGGGCGTTGTACCGGGGGCTGGTCTTTATGAAACGTGGGGCGTATGAGGTGGGGCAGACCATCCGCATCGGTGAGCTCGAGGGTGAGCTTGAGGCCCTTTTATCACTGCCCGGCGCGTAGTAGCGTGCACGGGATTCTGCGCCCGCTGAGGATGGGCGCAGCGCGGAGTGTTCCGAACGACATCGAACCTTTTACGAGTGCAGACGCGATGGCAAAACTGACGGTCGATGAGGCCACGCTCAAGCAATTTGATGGAGTGGTCCCGCGCCACGTGGCCGTGATCATGGACGGCAACGGGCGCTGGGCCGTGCAGCGGGGAATGGCGCGTATTCGCGGCCACCATGAGGGGGCGAACGCGGTGCGACGGGTCGTGGAGAGCTGCCGCTACCTGGGCGTGGAGATTCTGACGCTCTACGCGTTCAGCTCCCAGAACTGGGGGCGGCCGCGCGATGAGGTCAGCGGGCTGATGACGCTCTTCGACCTCTACATCAAAAAAGAGCGCAAGCGCCTGCTGAAGAACGGCATTCGTATGCAGGTGATCGGCGACCGTGAGCGTCTCTCCCCGAAGTTGCAAAAAGCCATCGAGGACTTGGAGGCGCATAGCGCCGAGAATACCGGGATGATCCTGCAGGTGGCGGTGAGCTACGGCGGACGCGAAGAGATCACCCAGGCCGCGCGCAACATCGCGCGGGACGCCGTCGCCGGAAAGCTCGATGTTGACGCCATCGATGAAGACACGATCAGCCGGTACCTCTACACCCGGGGACGCCTCGATCCGGATCTCGTGATCCGCACCAGCGGGGAGTGCCGGGTCTCGAACTTTTTGTTGTGGCAGATCGCCTACAGCGAGCTCTTCATCACCGAGACGCTCTGGCCGGATTTTGATGAGGCGAAGTTGATCGAGGCGTTTGAGGATTACAGCCGACGCCAGCGGCGCTTCGGTCAGACCGGGGCGCAGATCGAGGACGATGGCGAGGATGCGGAAGGGGCCGACGGCCCTGATACCAGCGTGAGCGAGGAATGAGATGAGCGCGTTTTTTGATCTTTTCGAAAAACCCGGAGGTTCGGGGGCCGTCGAGGCACCGGCGGTGGCATTGACGATCGCCGGAAGCGACAGCGGTGGGGGCGCCGGCATCCAGGCCGATTTGAAGACCTTTGCGGCCTGCGGGGTCTTTGGCACCAGCGTGCTCACGCTGCTCACGGCCCAGAACACCGTGGGGGTGAGCTCGGTGGAGATGGTCTCGGAGGCGATGGTGCGCGCGCAGCTCGACGCGGTGCTGGGCGATCTCAAACCCACCGCGGCCAAGACCGGGGCGCTGGGCAGCGAGGCGATGATCGGATGCGTGGTCGAATACCTCGAAGATCATCCGATGGAGCGCCTGGTGGTCGATCCGGTGATGATCTCCAAGCATGGCGAGCCTCTGATGCCGCCCTCGGCCTTTGTGGCTCTGCGGGAGAAGATGTTGCGCCATGCGCTGATCGTGACTCCCAACCGCTTTGAAGCCGGGCACTTAAGCGGCATGAACGAGGTGGAGAGCCTGCAGGATATGAAGGAGGCCGCCAAACGCCTGCACGGCGCCGGCGCGAAGAACGTGGTGATCAAGGGCGGGCATTTTGATCGCATCGTGCGCGATGTGTTCTATGACGGCTCGGGCTTTGTGGAGTTCGGGGCGGACCGGGTCGACTCGGGTCGGTTGCACGGCTCGGGGTGCACGTTCTCGGCGGCGATCTGTGCGCGTCTCTCCCGGGGGGATGCTCTGGTGGATGCGGTGGCCTTTGCCCGCGAATTTATCAGCGAGGCGATCGAGAAGGCGCCGAAGCTCGGCGAGGGCATCTCGCCGGTGAATCCGATGCACGGAGTGTGGCGGTGAGCAGCAAGATAAGGTCGGTTGGCAGTGGCGAGTTGGCCGCGCGGCTGACATTGGGGGAGGTGGCCAGCTGGGCCAACGGGAGGCTCGACGGGGGGGATGCGGAGCGCGAGATCAGCGAAGTTGTGGTGGACTCGCGGCGCCTTCTGGCCGCGGGCGCGCTTTTTGTGGCGCTGGAGGGCCCCCGTTTTGACGGGCACGCCTACGTGCGTCAGGCGCTGGAGTCGGGGGCGGGCGCGGCGCTTGTGCATCATGGCCGGCGCGAAGAGTTCGGAGAGGGGGCGCTGATTCGGGTGGCGGATACGCGGGCGGCGCTGCAGGCGATCGCGGCGGCCTGGCGGGCGAAGTTCGATATTCCGGTGGTGGCCATCACCGGCTCCAACGGCAAAACCATCGTCAAAGATATGCTGGCGAGCATGCTGGCCCGCGGTCATACGGTGCATGCGAGCCCGGGGAGCTACAACTCCCAGGTGGGGGTGCCGCTGACATTGCTGGGCATACGTCCGGTGCATGATGTGGTGCTCGTCGAGGTGGGCATCAGCCAGCGCGGGGAGATGGCCCGGCAGGTGGCGATGGTGCAGCCAACGCACGGGATTCTGACGAATATTGGCTCGGCGCATGCCGCCGGTCTGGGCGACGGACGAGGCATTGCCGAAGAAAAGATGCGGCTTTTCGAGGGTTTGGAGGCCGGCCGTCTGGTGGTGTTGCGGGAGGTTTTCGAGGCGTTTTCGGATCTGTTTCACGTGAAACCGCACCTGGTGGACGTGGGGATGGAGGGGGATGGGCAGGTCGATCCGGCGCTTTCAGGTGCGTTTGAGGAAAACGATGAAGCGGGGGAGACGGCGCTCTCGGAGCTCGATGGTGCGGGTGGGCTGGAGGGTGTAGCTCCGGGGGCGACGCGCCGGGCCGGTGAGACGGACGAGGAAGCTCAGGGGCGCATCGAAGCGGGCGGTGGGCCCGAGGCTCAGAGCGTGGCTCGTCGGGTGCAGGCGCTGGCGTCGGGCTGGCGTTTTGAGCTGGCGCTGGCGGAGAAGGGCAGCCGGGAGGTACGCCTGCGGGTGCCCGGAGCGCATAATGTGCAGAACGCCGCGGTGGCTGCGGCGATGGCCGGGAACCTGGGCGCTTCGATGAACGAGGTGGTGGGCGGGCTGGAGCGATTTGAGCTCAGCGAGATGCGCCTGCAGATGCATACGACCAGCGGGGGCGTAACGCTGATCAACGATGCGTACAACGCCGATCCGTCGAGTGCGCGCGCGGCCCTGGAGGTGCTCCGCAACTTCTCGGCCGGGCAGCGCAGCGTGGCGATCCTGGGCGATATGCTCGACCTGGGAGCCCGTGCTGAAGAGGCCCATCGGGAGCTCGGAAGGACGGTGGCGCGCCACCAGATCGACACCCTTTATCTGCTCGGAGAGCTCGCAAAGTTCATCGGTGAGGGGGCGGTGGAGGCGGGGATGGACCCGGAGCGCATCCACCAGGCCGCGGGGCTGGAGGCGCTCAACCGCGTGCTGGAAGAGCGGCTGATGGCCGGTGATGTGGTGCTCTTTAAGGCCAGCCGCACCATCGGGCTCGACCGCGCGGCGCGCCATCTTCTGGAGAGCGTGGCGCCTACGCGCCTCGCGATCGATCTGGGGGCGATCCGCGATAATTACCATGCCCTCAGCCGTCATCTGGGCGACGAGGTGGGGGTGATGGCCGTGGTCAAGAGTTTTGGCTACGGCAATGACGCCACCCGCGTCTCGCAGCTCCTGGCGCGGCAGGGGGTGCGCGCGCTGGCGGTGGCCTACCCGGATGAGGCGATCCCGCTGAGGCGGCGCGGAATTCGCCTGCCCATTCTGGTGACCAATGTGCAGGCGGCCGAGGCCGATAAGATCGTCAAATACGACCTCACCGCGTTGATCTATGCGCTTCCGGTGGCTCGCGCGCTGCAAATGCAGGCGCGCCGGGCCGGCAGGGAGGTCGATGTGCATCTGGAGGTCGACAGCGGCATGCGCCGGGTGGGGCTTCTCCCGGAGGATGCGGTGGCGTTTGGCAAAAAGGTCGCCGGGATGGGCGGGTTGCGCATCGGCGGGGTGATGACGCACCTGGCAGCTGCCGATGATCCGGCCGAGGACGCGTTTACCCACCGACAGCTCGATGCGTTTGACGGGGTGCTCGCAGGCTTACGCGCCGCCGGGGTGCCGACCGGGGTGGTGCATGCGGCGAACACGGCTGCGGCCTGGCGTCATGAGCGCGCGCGCTACTCGATGGTGCGCGTGGGGCTGGGGCTTTACGGCCTGCATCCCTCGGAGGCGGTGGGCGATGTGGCCAGCGGGGTACGCCCGGCGCTGCGCTTTACGACGCGGATTCTGCATCTTCAGCAGGTGGAAGCGGGCGATACGGTGGGCTACGGGCGCACCTGGCGCTGCGAGGGGCAGGCGCGTCGATTGGCGACGATCGCGGTGGGGTATAACGATGGTTTTCCGCGCTTTTTGTCCAATGGCGGCGAGGTGATGGTGGGAGGTACGCGCTGCCCGGTGGTGGGCAATGTGTGCATGGACGTGGCGATGATCGACGTGACGGACGCCGGCCCGGTGCAGGTGGGCGATGAGGTGCTGCTCTTCGGGGAGGCGACGCCCGGGGGCCCCGCGATCGCGGTGGAAGAGTGGGCGGAGCGGGGCCATACCATCTCCTATGAGCTGCTCTGTCGTATTTCACCTCGGGTACGTCGGATCTTTTTGACCGAGTAAGTCTTCGGTGACTTACGACGCCGCTCTGGCGGTGCCAAACGTTCAAAACGTACTCGCCGCACCCCGCAGCGGTGCGCAGTTTTGAGGCAGGTCCGAAAAAGATGGGGGCACGTGCCGATGTCGCCAGCGTCCGAATTCCGGCGCTCAGCGCCGCATACTGCTCCAGGAACGCCGCTGGCTGGCTTGTTGGGTAATTGTGCTTATGTTAACTTCAAACGGTAGGCCCGTAGAACAACCAACCCTTGAGGAGGTCATCATTCGCCGGAGCAACCATAACGACAGCACGAACGCGGGACATCGCGTCAACCACTCCATTCGCACATCTGAGGTTCGGGTGATTTCGCCCGATGGCGAGCAGCTGGGGATCATGCATCCCAACGAGGCTCGCGATAAGGCCAAAGAATACGGCCTGGATCTGGTGGAGGTTGCGCCCAACTCTCGCCCGCCGGTCTGCCGCATCATGGATTTTGGTAAGTACCAGTATGATCAGTCCAAGAAGGCGGCCGCATCGCGCTCCACGCGTGTGCAGCTCAAGACCGTGCAGTTGCGTCCGAATACCGACGAGCACGACATGGACGTGAAGTTGCGTCGCGCCAAGAAGTTTTTGGAGGGCGGCAACCAGGTTCGATTTGTCATGCGAATGCGAGGCCGCGAGCGCGCCTACACCCAGCGCTGGGTGGAACATCTTGGCGAGCTGCTGGCAGATTTTTCTGAGAACTACGAGACGCCCATCAACGTGGTATCGTCTCCGCGCGGAGAAGGCTGGAGGATCCATGCGATCGTCGAGCCTGCTTCGACCTCATAAGGGTCAGGAAACCTGCGGCGATGCGCGCCTCCATCGATGGCGCGCTTGCGAGCAGGTGCGAGAGATGTTCGGTGTTGAGCACCGGGTGGTTTCGAGCAAAAGATCCGGCGATCGCGAGGCGATCGTCGGATCTTTTTTTGGCGAAATTTGCCGGGGTGGCGGCGTTGCCCCAGATCGAAGCCCGACGTATGATGCGAGCGCATCTGTCGGCGAACGATAAAGAGGCAACCCACAGGCGTTGATAACGTGATGGATCAGCGAGCAGCAATCGACACATTGAGGGAGCGTTTCGAGGCGCTCTCTGAGCCCGAAAGCGCCCATAGCGAAGGCAGCGCGAAGATCGCGCAGGGGCTGGCCGACATCATTGGCGAGCTTGATGATGAAGGTGCCGACGCCACCCGACTCGATGTGATCGTGCGCGGGCTTTCGGGGTTGGCTGACTTTCTGAGCGCACGCCAGGCAGCCACGACCCGGACGCCGACCAGGCCCAAAGCATCGAGTGGCGCCGCCGCCGGGCTGGAGCAGTTTGTGGAGGCCTTTCAGCAGGAGGCCAGCCGTCGGCTCACCGGCCTGTCGATCGCGATGATGGGGATCTTCAGCGAGCACGGTTCCGAAGAAGCCTTGCAGCAGTCGACCTCGCACCTGCATGCGATCCGCGGCGGTGCGGCGATGTTGGGGCTTAAGCCCGTGGCCGAAGTCACCGGGACGATGGAGCAGGTGCTCGTGGCGATGCGTAAAGTGGAGCCGGCCAAACGCGCCTGGCCCACCAAGACCTTGCTGCGAGGTTATGCGCTGATCGAGGACGCCGCCCGCGAAAAGGGGGCGCGTATCGATGAGGTGCAGTCCGACGAGATCGTGCAGGAGCTTCGCAAGACCCTCGGTGAGCTCGGGCAGACCCGTCAGGCCGGGGAGACGAAGAGCGGTGCGGCGGTGCTCGTGCCGGCGAAGAGAGCAGTCCTGCCAGGCGCGGCGGAGACGGCACCCGGGGCGGACGCTAAAGCTGAGGAGATTCCTGAGATTCCGGCCGAAGTCGAGGGCGTCGCCGAGATCACCGATGTGGAAGACGGCCCGGCTCCCGAGGTGCTGGAGCAGCGGATTCTGGTGGTCGACGATATCCCCACCATCGCAGCGAGTGTGGGCTTTTTGCTCTCGGATCTGGAGGTGCCCATCGACATCGCCGAGAACGGCGAAGAGGCGCTGCAGATGTTGCAGGAGCAGGCCTATTCGCTGGTGATTTCTGATGTGGATATGCCGCGGATGGATGGGGTGGCGCTGACCCGAATGGTGCGCTCGACGCCTGGGCTTGACCATATCCCGGTGATCTTGCTCACGAGCCTGGATCACCCGGAGCAGCGAGAGACCGGTTTGAAAGCCGGGGCGATTGATTACCTGATCAAGGGCTCCATTGGAGGCGGTGAGCTGGTGAATCGCGTGCAGGAGATCCTCACCGTGGCACCCTATGTGGAGCGTCAGGAGACGGTGCGCAAGCAGCGGATTCTGGTGGCGGAAGACACCGAGACGGTGGCCGCCTCCATCGCGTTTGTGCTCTCGGAGGGGCCCTACGATATTGTGCTGGCGACCGACGGCAAAGACGCGCTCTCGCGGATCAAGCAGGCCGATTACGACCTGTTGATCACCGATATGCAGATGCCTTATATGAGCGGCACCGAACTTGTGCGCGCGGTGCGCGGGCTGGGCACCTTTGATGCGCTGCCGATCGTGATGCTCACAAGTGTTCAAGATGAAGAGGAGATCGCGCAGGCGGTCTCAGCCGGGGTGAATCGCTATTTGATTAAGGGCGAGATCGCCGGCGGGAAGTTACTCAACCTGGTGGAAGAGCTGCTGGCCGCCGATCGCGAAGCGCTCGGTGTTTAAGCGGCGGTGAGGCCAGAGGAAAGGGATTCATGGCGCGGGTATTGATCGTTGAAGACAGTCCGTTGATCGTTCAGATGCTCACGATGGTGTGCCAGGGGGCGGGCCATGAGGTGGTGGCGTGTGAGCGTTTTGGGGAAGTCGCTCCGGTGGCAGGGCAGGGCTTTGATGTGGTGATCACGGATCTGAATCTGCCGGAAGTCCCGGGCGACGATACGGTGCGCGCGTTGCGCGCGATTGAAGGGCTTGCGAGTCTTCCGGTGATCATTGTGTCGGGGCGGCCGCGTGCTGAGCTTGAGCAGATCGCTGCGGAGCGCGGGGCGCAGGGGGCGTTGTCCAAGGATGACGGCATGCCGGTGATCGCTGCGGAGCTTCCGCCGATGATCGCAAATCTGATCGGCTGATCGCGGCCGACACTTCATGAAGCGACAAAAGGGGCGGGGCAGCATCGCAAGAGAGCCAGCGCGCGCTTCGCGCGCGGATCGTCGCGCGGCACCAACCGGCAGAGCTCGGTGATGGCGTGGCGCGCGGCGTCGGGCTCAGCGCAGATGACCTGCACTTCGGCCAGGGCAAGCCAGGTTTGGGGGCGACGCTCGCCATGACGCGTCGCCTGGGTCAGCGCCTGAGCCGCATCACTCAACCTTCCTCGCCGACGCAACGATTCGCCGAGGTAGTACCAGGCCGGACCGTCGGTGGCGTCGAGGCTGAGCAGACCGCGGGTGAGGGCTTCGCTTTTATGGAGATGGCCGCGTTCCAGATGCCAGTAGGCAAGCTGCAGGATGGCGCAGCGGGCGCTTGAAGTGAGGGTGGGTGAGGGGGTCATGGGTGTCCCGGGTGTGAGTGCGACTTGGTGTCGCGCAGGCTGTAGACGTGGCGCAGGATCTCGGCCACCGGCTCAAAGAAGGCTTCGGGGATTTCGGTGTCTTCGCCCAGCTCTACCAGCGCCCGGGCCAGCGAGATGTTTTGAACCACGGGGATGTTGTGGCGGTAGGCTGCGCGTTTGATGATCTGAGCGGTCACCCCGCGGCCGCAGGCCACGATGGTGGGCGCGCGCATCGCGTTCTGGTCGTAGCTGATGGCCACGGCCACGTGGGTGGGGTTAACGACGACGGCGTCTGCGTCGCGAACGCGTGCCAGGCCGTTGCCGGCGGTGAGCTCACGATGAAGTTGTTTGCGTTTGCCCTTGAGCTGGCCGTCGCCGTCGCTCTCTTTGTGTTCGCGTTTGATCTCGTGTTTGGCCATGCGCAGTCCTTTGGTGAAGTTGTAGCGCTGCAGGAGAAGATCGCAGATGCCAAAGACGACCAGGCCGGCGACCAGGTGGGTGGTGAGTTCGAAGGTGGCGTGAGAGAGGGCACCGAGAGCCCCGAGCAGCGAGCCGCCCGGGGCGCGGGAGACCGGTGGCAGCCAGTCGCCCAGGATGCCGTAGCCGACAAAGCCCATCAGGCTGAGCTTGAGGAGATTTTTGATAAGTTCGACGACGCGCTCTTTGGAGACGAGCCTTTTTGCACCCTGGATCGGGTCGAGCCGTTGGGGATCGGGAATCAGGGGCTTGATCACCAGCATCGCGCCGACCTGCAGGTAGGTGGCCAGGGCGGCTGCAACGAAAGCCGCGCCGAGCACCGGTGCGAGCGCGCGGGCCATGCTTTGCAGGGCCTCCCAGAGAAGGGGGCCGATGTGGGTGGTATCGAGGTCGGGGCGCGTGGCCAGCTCGATCGCGCGTGCGCTTAATGCGGCGAGTTCCAGGGCGATGATCGGCAGCGTCAGGGTGAGGGTGGCCAGGGCGATGAGCATCACCGCGACGCCTGTAAACTCCTGAGATTTAGCGACTTTTCCGTCTTTTCGGGCGTCGCGTAGTTTTTTGGGAGTGGGTTGTTCGGTCTTTTCGCTCACGGATTGCCTCCCGTCATGGCGGGGAGCGCGTTCAGGAGCGCGAGGTCGTCGAGGGCGCGGTCCATGAAGAGATCGAGGAGGACGTCGAGGCCCAGGAGCATGACCGCCACGGCGATGGCGGCTTTAAGAGGCATGCCCAGAAAGAAGACGTTGATCTGAGGCGCGGACTTGTTGACCAGTGCCAGGAAGACGTTGACGAGCAATATGGCGGCGATGACCGGGAAGGCCATGAGCACGCCCAGCGCGATGGCCTCCACGCTTAAGCGCAGGATGAGGTCGGCAGTCTCGGCAAACATCGCCGCACCTTCGCCCACCGGCGCTGGCAGCAGAGTTTGGGGGGGCAGGCGCTCAAAACTTCTGGCCAGGCCCCATAAAAAGATGCGGTGGCCGCCCAGGGTGAAGAAGGTGACGATGCTCAGCTGCAAAAGGAAGTTTGTGCTGGGGGAGACGCGCTCGGGGATCTGGGGAGCGAGGCTCGTGGCCTGGGTGAGCCCGGCGTTGTTGTCGATAAGCTGGCCGGCGACTTTGATGGCCTCAAAGCTCAATGAGGCGACAAAGGCCAGGGTAAAGCCCACGAGCACCTCTTTGAGCAGAAGCACGGTGAGCAGCGCGCTGCTCTCGGGGAGTTCGGTACCTGCGCCCTGCATCCAGACGGTGGGGAAGATCAGTGTGCCGAGCGCGATCGCGAGCCCGAGCTTGACCGTCTGCGGGGTGGCCTTGCCGCCGAAGTAGGGCACGATCTGCACGATGGGGATCAGGCGCGCGGCGATGAGCGCGGCCAGAGCCACGGCCTCAAAAGCCATCGTCTGAAGGGCGGTGTTTTGTAAAAAGGCGGAGAGCTCGCTCATGGCGCGTCTCGGGCTTCAGGGCCGCTTAGAAGTAGTTGGGAAAACCCTCGAAGAGCGCGTGGGTAAAGCGCACGAGCTGACTTCCGATCCAGGGTCCGGCGATGGCCAGGCTGGCGAAGACGGCGATGAGTTTGGGGACAAAGGTCAGGGTCTGCTCCTGGATCTGGGTGGTGGCCTGCACCACGCTCACCGCCAGGCCCACGCCCATGCTGGCAATCAGCGGGGGGGCGGAGGTCAGGAGCACAAGCCAAAGGCCCTCGCGGGCCACCTGGAGGATGTAATCTTCCACGCGAAACTCCGGGGGTGAGGGGCGTCAGACGTAGCCGAGGATCAGGCCCTTAACGACGAGGTACCAGCCGTCGACGAGCACGAAGAGCAAGAGCTTAAAGGGCAGGCTCACCGTGGTGGGGCTGAGCATGTGCATCCCTAAGCTGAGCAGGATGTTGGCCACCACCAGATCGACGATGATGAAGGGCACAAAGAGGATAAATCCGATGGTGAAAGCCTCTTTGAGCTCGGTGATGACAAAGGCGGGGACGACGACCAGCAGATCCTCTGCGGCGACGTTTTTATGTTGTTCGGGGGGGCGAAGCTCGATGGCGAGTTCGTGCAGGAGCAGGCGATCTTCGGGGTCGGCGTGGCGCATCAAAAAGGCGCGAAGCGGTGCGGCGCCAGCCTGCGAAGCCTCCTCAATACTGCTGAAATTCACCTGGAGATCGCCGCGCTCATACGCGTCGATGTGAGGGCGGAGCTCGGTGAAGATGTCGTGGCCCACCGGCGCCATGATGTAGATGCTCAAGAGGATCGCCAGGCCGGTGATCACCGTGTTGGGCGGGACCTGCTGGGCGCCGATGGCGGTGCGCAGAATCGAGAGCACCACGGCGACTTTGACAAAGCTCGTGACCAGGATCAGCGCGAAGGGCAAGAGCGCCATGCCGGCCAGCAGTGCGGTGAGCGCGAGTGGGCTTCCGCCGCTCGGTGAGAGCGGTTGGGCCAGAGGCTCGGCGCTGGCAAGGGTGGGCGCAAGCAGGGAGAGCGCAGCGATGATGGGGGCGATAAAACGAAGAGACACGAGGAGCTCCGCGGGCTCGGGTCGTCTGAGGTCAGTCAGGCTGTGTCTCTTATTGTCGTGGGGCGCGCGGAGGTTTTGCGTGGGCAGGCGTTTTTTTCGATCTTTTTTGATCAGGTCAGCGCCCGGGGTGGGCGTTGCTCGGCGAGTTGAACTCGTTGATTTCCGCCTGCGAAGCGGGGATCAGGGCATCGCGATCGAGGCCATTGAGGTTGGTGTCGGCGGCGATCACGTCGGGCGCGTGGGAGGCGTCGGTCGGGATCTCCACCCCGGGGGAGGGGGATGCGGTTGAGGTGGCGACGTTGTTGCGCCAGGGCGCAGGGTCGAGCTTACCAACCGGGTGGATGCCCTGCTCGGTGCTGGCCAGAAGCCAGTACTCGCCGGCTGTGCGCACGACGAGCAGGGAGCGGCGCGGCTCAATGAGCTGGCGCTCCAGGACTTCGATGCGGCCAGGCTCTGCGGGCTGGCGCTGGCCGAGGTGCCTGGCGAGCAGGCGCAGCGCGGCGTAGGCCAGCGCGAGCACCGCAGCGAGCACGATGAGCGTGCGAAGGATCAACCATCCATACGCCATGGGGAGCTCTCCCTGAAGGGGTCAACTTCGATGAAGTGGAAGGGAGAGGATGGCATAGGTGGCGGTCGGAGCGCCAGAGGGGGAGAAGCCCCTGGCTCACTCCTCGGCGATCTCCTGGCTCGACACCAGGGCAAAGATCGCGTCGCGCAGCTCCCCGGCCTGTTGCAAAAGCTCGGCCTGCTCCTCGGGTTCCATCTGGTCGAGGGCTTTTTCGACCTCGTTGAGGGCGCGTTTGAGGTGTTTGAGGGGGTTAGGCGCCGGGGTTTCGCGCAGGTGCTCAGGCACGGCCTCTTTGAACTCTTTGCGCAGCTCGCGGGCGTTGCGTTCGCCGCGTAGCGCGGAGTCCTTGAGCTCCATGTAGGTTTCTTGAGGGACGCGTTCGTCGGCGACCTCCCGGTAGCCTTTGGCCATCACCGAGACGGTGTCGATGTCGGGCATGACGCGGGCGGGCTGGTCGGGCTGGCGGTTTTTGGGAAGATACTCGGGGGCTTCTTCGGCCAGCCAGCTGTAGCCTTCGAGGAGTTTTCGGGCGGTGGCGCGGCTGATGTCGAGCTCGGTGGCGCAGTAGGCAAAGACGGTGCGGTAGCCCCATTCTTTAAACGCGTCGTTGTCGACGATTTCGCTCAAAAACTCGGCCAGGTCGACCCAGACGGAGCGAAACTCCACCGAGCCTTTGAGCGCCTGGTAGCGCAGGTCGCTCTCATCGAGGGTATCGAGCATGGCCTTGAGGCGGCCTTCGAGCGTTTCTTTATCCAGTCCTTCACTCATCGTGCACTCCGGGGGTTCGAGGTCTGTTGTCGGGGGTGGGTTTACCGAAAGTTTGGTGGGTGTGCCAGTGTGGATGGAGGCCGCGGTGAGGACGTGTGTGGGTGGGTGACGAGCAGGCCGGGGCGGGATGGGACAAAGGATGTTTTAGTGTAACATGTTGTTTTTGTTATGCTTTTAAAGGGGGTGGTCGAGTGATGTTGGTGCTCGACGTTCGGGGGGGCAAGCCGTTAGGATGGCGGCGATACTGTCCATAAGTGAGCCGCGCGGACGCCATGGAATCGTGATGTTCAGATAGAAGAGTACGGGGTGAGGCCAGAAGGTGCTTTTTAACTCGCTTGATTTTGCGGTTTTTTTCGGGGTGGTTTGCGCGCTTTATTTTGCGCTGGGTCAGCGCTGGCGGTGGATGCTGCTGCTGGTGGCGAGCTACGTGTTCTACATGCAGTGGAACGCGAGCTATGCGTTTTTGATCCTGGCGTCGACGTGTGTGGACTATGTGGCGGGGCGGGCGATGGCGGCTGCCGAGAGTCGGCGTCGGCAGACGGGGATCCTGCTGGGGAGTCTGGGCTTTAACCTGGGGATGCTCTTTACGTTTAAGTACTGGAGCTTTTTTCATACGAGCCTGGCCCAGGGTCTGGGGGCGTTGGGGGTGAGCTATGCGCCGCCTGAGCTCAATGTGCTGCTGCCGGTGGGGATCTCGTTTTATACCTTCCAGACGCTGAGCTACACGATCGACATCTGGCGGGGGGAGCTGAAACCGGAGCGGCATTTTGGAAAGTTTGCGCTCTTTGTGACCTTCTTTCCGCAGCTGATCGCCGGGCCGATTGAGCGGGCGAAGCATCTTTTGCCGCAGCTGGATCGGGAGGTGGCCTTTGATTTTGAGCGGGTGCAGTCCGGGTTGCAGCTGATGGGGTGGGGGCTCTTTAAGAAGGTGGTCATCGCCGACAACCTCTCGGTGTATGTGGATGCGGTCTACGGTAACCCCCAGGCGCATTCGGGGTGGACGCTGGGGTTTGCGACCTATGCCTTTGCGTTTCAGATCTACTGCGATTTTTCGGGGTATTCGGATATTGCGATCGGGGCGGCGAAGGTGCTCGGGTTCGATTTGATGAAGAACTTTGAGCGGCCGTATTTTTCGCAGTCGATCACCGAGTTCTGGCGGCGCTGGCATATCTCGCTTTCGAGCTGGCTGCGGGATTATTTGTATATTTCGGTGGGGGGAAACCGGCGGGGGAGGTGGAAGACGTACCGCAACCTGATGATCACGATGGTGTTGGGCGGGTTGTGGCACGGGGCGAGTTGGAATTTTGTGATCTGGGGGACCTTGCAGGGGGTGATGCTGGCGGCGTCGCGCATCACGCTTCCCTGGCGTGATAAGATGTCGAAAAGATTAGGGATTCCGTCGCTGGCGGTGTCCGGTTGGCGGATGTTGGTGACCTTTCATCTGGTGTGTTTGAGCTGGATTTTCTTCCGGGCGGCGACTTTCGACGATGCGATGGTGATCATCGGTCGAATTGCGGGTGTGATGCCGGGGCCGGAGGGCCTGGCGTTGTTGGACATCAACATCTTGTTGAGTGCGGCGGTGGGGCTTGGGGTGATGGGGGCTGTGCAGGTGTTGCAGGAGCGTAAGGGGAGCGCGAGGGAGTGGCTTGCGCGGCGGCCTGTGGCGCTTCGCTGGGGGGCGTATGTGGCGATGGCGCTGGGGATCACGCTCTTCGGGGCGGAGAGTGCCGGCCAGTTTATCTACTTCCAGTTTTGAGCATGCAGTTGCGAGCAGGTCATACGATGAGAACACAACGATGGCGGTGGGTGGCAGGATTTTTAGCGGCGTTGGTGCTGGCTGATTTTGGGGTGGGATCGGTGTTGAATGCGCTGAGCCGGCAGGTGCGCACCGGGGAGGGGATAGGGCAGGTGCGGGCGGCGGTGGAGGGGGAGCCCATCGACCTGCTGGTGTTGGGGAGTTCCCGGGCGCGGCATCATATTGACACCGATTGGATCAGCGAGGAGTTGGGGATCAGGGCGCTCAACCTGGGGGCGAACGGGCAGGGCATTTATCATGCGTATTTGACCCTGGGGGTGATGTTGGAGGCGGGGCAGGTGCCCGATGCAGTGCTTTTGCAGGTGGAGCCTCGGGATCTTCGCGGGGTGCGTTTTGAGCGGGCAGTCCATTTTTATCCGGAGTTGGGGGCGTCGGAGTTTTTGCAAACGACATTGCCGCGCTTCGGGAAGTGGACGGGGGTGAAGCTGCTCTCGCGGACGTATCGGCACAATCATCGGGTATTTCCGACGTTGCGCCATGTGGTGATGCCGCCCTCGGAGAGCGATATGGGCACGGGGTTTGAGCCATTGAATCGAGCATTTCGCGACCTGGCGATGGAGCCCATCGAGGGGGATTCGGCCTTGATCGACGAGGAGAGCCTGGAGGTGCATCGGGCCCTGATGGCGCTTCTGGCTTCGCATGAGTTGAAGGTGATCGTATTTGAAGGGCCGCGTCTGCGGGAGCGATACGACGGATGGGACCTGCTCTTTCGGGAGGAGATGGGAGAGCTGGTCGGGGGGTATAAGCATATGCGTTTTGAGTCCTGGGATGAGCAGGAGTTTGAAGCGTTCGTCTCGGAGGATGCCTATATCGACCCGGCGCATTTGAACGGGGAGGCTGCGAGGCACTTTACGAAGGAGATCGTGGGCACGGAAGCATTTCGGGCGCTGGATATGGGGAGGTAAGGGATGTACGTTGCTGAAATATATGGTGTTTCACGTGAAACGGTGGCGTTGTGGGTGAGGTGGAGCGGGTTTCTGTGATCATTCCGACGCTGGAGGAGGCGGGGCGTCTGGGGAGGCTGCTCGATGCGCTGAAGGGGCAGAAGGGGGTGGCGATGGACGTGGTGGTGGCCGACGGGGGCTCGATTGATGGGACGCCGGAGGTTGCGCGTAGGGTCGGGGCGCGCGTTGTGGAGGTGGGGATGGCGAGTCGAGCCCGCCAGATGAACGCGGGGGCGCTGGTGAGTGAGGGGGAGTGGTTGTTGTTTTTGCATGCGGACAGCGTCCCGGCGGATGTGGATCTTTTGCGGGACGCTCTGGAGCGCATGCGGCGGGAGGAGCAGGGAGGGGTATCGGAGCGTGTGGTGGGGCATTTTTCGCTCCACTTTGAGGGGGCGCAGCGAGGGGAGCGGAGGAGGTTTTACCGGGGGTTGGAGCGCAAGTCGGCGCTGAATCGGGCTCTGACGACCAACGGGGATCAGGGGATGTTGATGCGCAGGGAGACCTATGAGGCGGTGGGCGGGTTTGATGAGGGGCTGGGGTATCTTGAAGATCAGCGCTTTATCGCGGCGCTGGAGAAGAGGGGAGGGCGGAGGGTGACCCTGGGGGGCTACCTGAGAACGTCGACCAGGCGTTTTGAGGTGGAGGGGGTGGGGGCGCGCTACGCGACGATGACCTTGATCATGATGGCGGAGGCGGTGGGGCTGGAGGCGTTTCTGAGCGATGAGGAGCGGGTGTATGCGCCGCAGCATCGGGCCGGGCGTCTGCGCTTTTTTCAGCAATTGAAGGTATTTGGGGCAGTGCTACGTACGGGCGATCGCCAGGTGGTGCGGAGACGACTTCGAGGGCTCGGGGTGTTGGGCTGGCAAAACCTCTGGCAGGTTCCTTTCGGGATCGATGTGTGGTTGTGGCCGGCGTCCCACGGGCCGACGCCCCTGATGGACGCCTAGGATCGGGTGGCCGGTTCTGGCCAGCGTGTTTGTGGAGATGGGGGCTCTGACGTAGAGTGCGCGTCGACGTGAGGCAGCCCCGCACCCGGAGCCGCGTGTGTGATCGACGTTGATCGACGCGGCACAACGATGAGGGCGCCGCGCCATCTTGAAGATGGGTGCGCCGCCGACGAGAAACGCAGATTTTGTGAGATCAGGAGTGCATGTGCGAGTTGTAGGTTTGAAAGGACTGGCCCTTCTCGGGGCCTCGATGATGCTGGCGGTCGGATGTGGCGAGGGGAGCCAGGCCGAGTGTGAGAGTTTTTCCGATTGCAGCGGTGAGACGCCCTGGTGTGCGCCGGAGCAGACCTGCGAGGCGCTTCCGCCGGGCCATCAGATCGGGGTGGGCGACGGGTCGCCGGGTACGGTGATCCTGGAGGAGGTCTACGCCACGGAACGCTCCATGGAGCTGACCGATCTGGCGTTTAACCCGGCCGAGGAGAACGAGCTGTGGCTTCTTCGTCGCGAACATCCGAGCGATGAGCCCTGCGAAGAGGGCAATGCCACCGCCGCAGGTTGTGGGGCGCTGGAGGGCTCGACGACGACGATCAAGAACTTTGGCACGGCCGACGAAGAGGTGATCGTTAAGGTCGACCCGAACGCCTGGCATTTTATGCGTCGTCCGCCGGCGATGGCCTTTGGAGACAACGGCTTCTGGGCGACGGTGGGTGAAGAACGCACGGCGAACTTCCTGGATGGTCAGGCTGACTTTATGGGGCCGGTGCTCTGGTCGGCCGACCTGACCATTCACGGAGAAGAGCCGCCTCCCGGGCTCAATGGCTCCCACTTCGATATGTTGCATAACGCGCCCTACGGGATGGGAATCGCCCATGAGGTCGATAACGTCTACTGGGTATTCAACGGGATGTACGGCTCGCTGGATCGCACCGATTTCGGTGAAGATCACGGCGTCGGTGAGTCCGATCATACCGACGGCAAGGTGCTGCGTTACGTCAATGGCGAGCTGAGCCGCGTCGAAGGTGTGCCCAGCCACATGAAGCTCGATAAAGAGACGCGCCTTCTTTACGTGGCCGATACCGGCAACAGCCGCATCGTGCGTCTGAACATTGACGCCGGGGATCTCGGAGCACCGATCACGCTGCCGAATTACGACGGGATCTCGGTCTACGACCATATGGACGGTGCACAGCTCGAAGACATCGTGCCTGCGGGGCTCCTGGAGCAGCCCAGTGGTCTTGCGCTGCATGAGGGCGTGATGTTTGTCAGCGATCAGGCCACCGGCAAGCTGCACGCCTTTACGCTCGACGGGGAGCATCTGCGGGAGCTGGATACAGGGCTGGGCGCCGGCGCGCTGGCCGGTATCGTGATCAGCCCGGTTGATGGCAGCCTCTATCTCGTGCATCAGCGCGAAGGGAAGCTCTACCGCGTGGACGTGATCCTGTGATCGACAATCGACGAGGGGCGGGGCTTCGGAGCTGGGATGTTCAGGTGGTGACCTGCGCTCAGCTTCCGGAGCCCGATGAGGATATGGCGCCTTTGATGGAGGCGCTTAAGCAGGCGGGTCTTCGGGCCCGTCGGGTGGTCTGGGACGACGCGAGCGTGGACTGGGGGGAGAGCAGCCTGACGGTGATTCGCTCCACCTGGGATTACCACCGCCGCCGCGACGCCTTTGTGGCGTGGGCGCAGGCTGCTGGCGAGCGCAGCGAGCTGCTCAATCCGGCGGAGGTCGTGGCCTGGAACACCCATAAGCGCTACCTGCTCACCCTGGCGCTGCGGGGGGTGGCCGCGGTGCCCACGGCGATGATCGAGCGGGGCTCGTGCCTGAAAGTCGGCGAGCTCTGTGAGGACCAGGGGTGGGAGAAGATCGTGGTCAAGCCGGCGGTTTCGGCGGGCTCCTATCAGACCCATGTGATGGAGGCCGGGGCGATCGACGAGGATGTGGTCGCGGCGCTGGTGGCCGCCGAAGACGTGCTGGTGCAGCCCTATGTGGCCAGCGTGGACGACTACGGGGAGCGCTCGCTTATCTTTATCGATGGGGAGCTCACGCATAGCGTGCGAAAGGCACCGCGTTTTGCCGGGGAGGACGAATCGGTGAGCGGGCCGCATCCGGTCGATGCGGCGGAGCGCGAGCTCGGTGAGCGGGCGCTGAAGGCGGTGGGGGGTGAAGGTCTGCTCTACGCCCGGGTGGATCTGGTGCGGGGCGTGGACGGAGCGCCGATGGTCGCGGAGCTGGAGCTTGTGGAGCCCTCGCTCTTTTTTAACCTCTGCCCGGCGGCGTTGGAGCGGTATGTGGCGGGGGTGAAGAGGCGGTTGGGGTGAGGGGTGTGTTTTGTGGTTATGTGGTTAGGTGGTTGAGGGGCGTCGGGGTACGCGACGTTGGGCGATTCGTGAGGGCGTTAGGGGGTACGCGTTTTGTGGTCAGGTGGTTAAGAGGTTAGGTGGTTGAGGGACGCCGGGGTACGCGACGTTGGGCGATTCGTGAGGGCACCGAGCGCATCAGGACGACGCTGGCTGCGTCGCTGCGGACTCGCGGTGGCGTTGCCACAGCTTCGTCCTTGCTCCTTGCCAATCGCCGCCCTGAATGCGCTCGAGTGGTGTGCTGCGGGCTTTTTACCCGACTTTAGTGTGCGCCCAGGTCGTAGATCTCAAGGTTGTCGAAGGCCGCCGGGGCCTGCCAGTTGTTGAACGCAAAGTAGCGGTGGCCTTCGCCCTGGAGGGGGGCTTCATCGGCGTAGGTGAGGAAAGGTTTGCCGTCGACGAACCAGCGCAGGCGCTTGTCGGTGCGCACGATGGTGAAGGTGTAGGTGCGCTCGGGCTCGACCTTCTGGCCGCGGGCACCGACGAGGCGATCGTCGCCGTGCTCGTCGAGCCGGGCGATGATGTTGAGGCTGTTGTTCCAGCCGCCGAAGATGCCGATGTAGCCACTCTCGTGGGTCTGGCCGTCGCCGAGGATCTCGAATTTGAGGTCGCCCACCTCCGAGAGCGCTGTGGCTTCAAAGCTCACGCGAAAATTCTCGGGAAGGGGCGTTTGCAGCCAGAGGGCGTCGTTTTTCGCCCCGGCGATTCGCAGCCTTCCCTCCTCGATCTTCCAGCCGCCATAACCGCTCTGCCACGACTCGCCGGGTGCCGATCCGTCGAAGGTGTCTTTGTAGATGAGCTGGCCGCCTCTAAGCCCGGTGGTGTCGTCGTCGGCGCTGGCGGTAGTGGCCGCCGGGGCCTGTCCGGACTGCGGGATGTCCGGGGCCTGGTCGCAGGCTATGGCGAGCATAAGCGTCGCGAGCAGCGCCGTGGTCAGCCGGGGAGTGGTGAGCCGGGGAGTGGTGAGCAGGGGGGAGGGCGTCGAAGAGGGGGTGGGCATCCGCATATCCTCATAAAAAAAGCCGATGAAGTCAGGGTGACTTGCATCGGCTTCTATAGCAGATCGGTGCGTCGGCAAAAACCGCAGCGCCGCCCCGTGGTGGGAGGACTCAGGTGTGCTCGTGGACCTTTCGCACCAGCTCACGGATCTGCTCGAGCAGGCGTTCGCCGTCATCGCCGCTCTTCGGGAGCACCTCGCGGGCGCCGCGGGAGAGCTCCTCGCGATCGTCGTCGGTGAGCTCCTTGGCAGTGATGACCACGACCGGGATCTGACGGTGGGCGGCGTCGTGACGCACCCGGCGCAGGAACTCGAAGCCGTCCATCTTCGGCATCATCAGGTCCAGGAGAATCAGCGCCGGGGGCGCGTTGCTGGCGAGTGCCTGGAGACCCTCCAGGCCGTTGGTGGCCTGGTCGACCTGCCAGCCTTCTTTTTCGATGACGCGGCAGATCAACGAGCGGGTGGGCTCGTCGTCTTCGACCACGAGCACGCGGCCTTTCTCAGAGCTCGATGGGCTTTCGTCTTCGTGACGGTAACGATCGAGGATGCTCAGGAGGGCGTCGCGGTCGATGGGTTTCATCAGGTAGTGGTCCGCGCCCAGCGCGTAGCCGCGGGAGGTTTCCGAGACCATGGTGACCATGATCACCGGGATGTGCTCGAGCTTCGGGTCGGATTTGAGGCGCGCGAGGGTGGACCAGCCGTCGAGCTGGGGCATCATCACATCGAGGGTGATGGCGGCCGGGTGAAGCTCGGCGGCCAGGTGCAGGCCCTCGGTGCCGCTGGCGGCGCTGACCACCGAGAACCCTTCGCGCTCCAGCATCCGACGCAGGAGATCGCGTACGGTGGGATCGTCGTCGATCACCAGCACGACGTTCTCCGAGCTTCGGTCCACGCCGGCCTCGATCAGCGCGTTGGCGGTCTGGTCGGGGGTGGATTGGGGGCGGGAGCGATCGTGCTCACCCTCTTCGGCCTCCTCGCGAGGGAGCTCGTTGGCGCGAAGATCGGCGGAGAGGCGCACGGTGAAGGTTGTTCCCTGATCTTTTTTGCTCTCCACCTCGATGGTGCCGCCGAGCAGGCTTGCGAAGTGGCGGGTGATCGTCAGCCCCAGGCCCGTGCCGCCGAACTCGCGGGTGGTGGAGGTGTCGGCCTGGGTAAATGCCTCAAAGATCTGCTTGAGCTCCTCGGGGGTCATGCCGATGCCGGTGTCGGTGACACTGAGGACGATCTGGTCGGCCTCGGTGTCGCGGCGGGCGTCGACTTTGACCTGGCCCTGGCGGGTGAATTTGCAGGCGTTGGAGAGCAGGTTAAACGCGATCTGACGCACCTTCGTGGGGTCGGAGCGCATGTAGCGCAGCTCGGGATCGAGGGTCATCGTCAGGGTGTTGAAGTTCTGACGGGCCAGCGGAGCCACGGTGGCGGCGATATCATCGAGGAGCTCGCTGATGTCGAAGAGCTCGATGTGGGTGGTCATCTTGCCGGCCTCGATCTTGGAGAGATCGAGGATGTCATTGATCAGCGCGAGCAGATGCTTGCCCGCCGAGCGGATCCGCTGGAGGTCGGGTCGAAAGGGCTCGACGATAGGGGTTGCCTCGTTTTGCGCTTCGACGATGACGTCGATCTCCTCAAGCACGATCTCGGCGTAGCCAATGACGGCGTTGAGCGGGGTGCGCAGCTCATGGCTCATATTGGCCAGGAAGGCGCTCTTGGCACGGTTGGCCTCCAGGGCCTCATCACGGGCCAGCTCCAGGGCCTGGCGGGCAGCGTGGCGTTCGGTGACGTCGCGCAAGATCAAAACAAAGCGCACATTCGTCGAGTCGTAGAGCGTGCCCAGCGCCACCTCGATCGGAAAGAGCTCCCCGTGGCGCATGCCTTCGAGCTCGGTGGCCGAGCGCAACGTGCCCTTGAGCGCCGATTCGCGAAGCCTGCCCGCGGTCAGCGCCGGGACCAACGCCTCGATCGGAGTCTGAATGAGCGCGTCTTCGGAGAGGCCAAAGATCCGGGCGCTGGCCGGGTTTCCGCTCTCGATACGTCCATCGGCGTTGATTGTCAGGATGGGGTCGGGGGCCGTCTCCACCACCGCCCGGGTTTCGGCCTCACGGGTTTTGACCCGGTCGATAAGCCACTCCTGGAGGCGGTCTTTTAAGACGAACATCGAGAACATCACGCTGGTCATGCCCACCATCTCGATGAGTCGGGTCGATTCGGGGCTGTTTGCGCCGATGATCTGCGCGAAGGCCACGCCGTTGATGTCGGCGATAAAAATGGCCACCCAGGTTGTTAACGTCAGCGCCAGCCACCCCAGGGCGGGGCGAGTGCCCAGGAAGAGCAGCGCAAACATGGGCACCAGCCCCATCCAGCTGAGCGATTCGGAGTCCATGCCGTTGGCCGCCAGCGCCATGCCCAGAAAGAGGATGTAAAAGGGAATCAGGATGAGATTTCCCGCCAGCGGCATGCTCCCGGTGCGCTTGAGCGCAAAGGGGGCCGAGCCCACGCAAATCGTCGCCGCGATCACCGCCAGCGTGATCGACACCGAGTGCTGGGTTACCCAGATAAAGGTCGCGGCGATGGGGCCCCAGATCACCAGAAAGAAGACGGTTTGAATGGCCAGTTCGGCGCGTTTTCGCTCAATGTCGCGTCCCTGGCCATAGTCCTCGGGGATAAAATAATCGACGGCGTTTTGAAGCATGATTCGGGCCTTAGGCCAATGAGCTCAACGACGAGAGCTTTGTGGATAGAAGGAGTTCAGGGGGCGTGCATAAGAATCGCTGCGTGAGCGCGGGAAGTATCACTCTCAGAGGAGCGTGTCGACGAGCGGGCGTGGCGTGTGGCGTCGGACCATCGTGCGGAGCTCATCGAGGAGGCGATCGCGGTCGTTTCCGCCCTTCTCGATGATGGCGTTGACGCCCTGGCGAAGTCGAGCGCGATCCTCGTCGGTGAGCTCCTTGGCAGTGACCACCACGACGGGGATATGACGACGGGCCTGATCCTGACGAAGTGTATGGAGAAATTCAAAGCCATCCATTTTGGGCATCATCAGGTCGAGGAGGATGAGCCGGGGGGTATGAGCGTCCAGGCTTTCGAGGCCTTCGAGGCCGTTTGTAGCCTCGATGACCTGCCAGCCTTCGTTGTGAAGCACGCGGCGCATCAGGGCGCGGGTGGGCTCGTCGTCTTCCACAATAAGGATGGGTTGCTCCTCGGGAAGATCTGCGTCGCGGTAGGTGTGCAGAATGGAGAGCAGGGCGTCGCGCTCTACGGGTTTCATCAGGTAGTGGTCGGCGCCCAGCGCGTAGCCGCGGGCGGCCTCGGAGACCATCGTGATCATGATGACCGGGATCGCGCCAAGGTCGGGGTGAGCTTTGAGCCGGGAGAGGGCGGTCCAGCCGTCCATCTGGGGCATCATCACATCGAGGGTGATGGCGTCGGGGCGAAGCTGCTCGGCCAGAAGGAGGGCCTCGGTGCCGCTGGCGGCGCAGACGACCTCGTAGCCCTCGCGCTCCAGGATGCGCCGGAACAAATCCCGCACCGTCGGATCGTCGTCGACCACCAGCACCAGGCCCGACTCCCCGATGGCCGGGAGGTTGGAGAGGGTGTGGCCGCTGCCGATGAAGCTCGCGTGGGCGTTCGGGGAGGTGTCGACGAGCGTGGCGTAGGGGGCCGCCGCGTCGTCGTCACTTCCCAGATCCATGGCCAGGCGTACGGTGAAGGTCGTGCCTTCGCCCGGGGCGCTCTCCACCTCGATGGTGCCGCCCAGAAGACTCGCGAAGTGGCGGGTGATGGTCAGGCCCAGCCCCGTGCCGCCGAACTCGCGGGTGGTGGAGGTGTCGGCCTGGGTAAAGGCCTCAAAGATGCCGGCGAGCTGCGCGGGCGTCATGCCCAGCCCGGTGTCGCGCACGGCCATGACGATGTGCGTGTTCTTCTCGTCGGGGCGCACCTCGACGGTGACCGTGCCGGAGTGGGTGAATTTGCAGGCGTTGGATAAGAGGTTGAACGCGATCTGGCGCACCTTGGTGGGGTCGGTGCGCACAAAGCGGATGGCGTCCTCGTCCATATCCAGGGTGACCTGGTTGCCGTTCTTCTGGGCCAGGGGAAGCACCGTGGCGCTGACGTCCCGCAGGAGCGCGGCCAGATCGAAGAGCTCGATGTGGGTGGTCATCTTGCCGGCCTCAATCTTGGAGAGATCGAGGATGTCGTTGATGACCGCGAGCAGGTGTTTGCCCGCGCCGCGGATGTGGTTGAGATCGGGCACAAAGGGCTCGACGATCGGGCGCACCTCGGGGTTCTTGTCGCCGGCAAGCTCGATCTCTTCGAGGATCATCTCGGAGTAGCCGATCACGGCGTTGAGCGGGGTGCGCAGCTCGTGACTCATATTGGCAAGAAAGGCGCTCTTGGCGCGGCTGGCCTCCAGGGCCTCGTCGCGGGCGGCCTGAAGGGCCGTCCGGGAGGCCTGACGATCGGTGATGTCGCGCATCACCAGCACGTGGTGCAGGGCGCCCTCCTCTTCAAAACTTCCCAGCGCGAGCTCCAGGGGAAACTCCTGGCCCCGGCGAAGGGCGGTGTGCTCGTGGTTGGTCCGGTCGCTGGCCTGCAGACGCCCCTCCAACACTTCGTGCTCCAGCGAGGGAATCAACGCACGGATCGATTCGCCGACCAACGCCTCCTCACCGCGGTCGAAGACGCGGGCGGCCGCGGCGTTCGCATCCAGGATGTGCCCGTGGGCGTCCAGCGTCATGATGGCGTCGGGCGCGGTGTCGACCACCGCCCGGGTGCGTGCCTGCTCCTGCCCCAGCGCCTGATAGAGCCAGCCCTGAAGCCGGTTGTTGAAGACAAAGATGCCAAAGACCAGCGAGCCCACCCCCACCAGCTCCAGGAGGCGGTTTCCCAGAAGCATCTCATCCTCAAAGGCCTTAAAGCCCGGCCCCAGCGCCTCGTAGAGCCCAAAACCCACCCAGATGGCCACCGCCAGCACCATCCAGAGCACGGCATGCCTCCTTCCCTGAAGCACCAGCGAGAGCAGGGGAATGATAATCAGCCAGGTCAGCGCGGTGGCCTGCACCCCGCCGGTGATCGTCGACATCCCCACAATCAAGGCCGCCGCGGGCACCAGCACCACGTAGCCCGTCAGCACCATATTGCCGCTGCGCCGGAGCAAGGGCGCCGCCGAGAAGGTCACCGATGTCCCCAGAAGGATCACCGCCAGCGAAAACAGACTCTTTGTCAGGTAGTAGGTCACCAGAGCGCTGATCACCCCCCAGCCCCCCATCACCAGAATCATGGAGATCGCCGCCTCGGCGCGGCGGCGCTTCACGTCGTGTTCGAGGAGGTGATCGGGGATGAAATAATGAATGAATGATTTCATAGGCTCAGCGCTCGTCCCCTGGTTCTATGCGTGGTCGGCTCGTCATGTGGCGAGGTTCTCGCCGCAGCGGGAGCTCCGGGGAGGTCGACACGATGGCGATCCATTCCCCTGCTAAAGGTGCACAATTACAACCGTATTAGGGGGGATTATTGGGGGGAGTCAAAAAACTTTCGGTGCCGAGCGCCCCGGGACGACGCTGACTGTGCGCCGGTGGTTCGCGATGTCGGGCGATTTGTGTGTGCGATGGCGGGTTCGCTTTGGGGTTAGGTGGTTGGGTTGTTGGGTGGTTGTGGTGCGCCGGTGGTTCGCGGTGATGGTCGATTCGTGCGGGCAGTGGGGTGGCCGGTCCGAGCCCGAGATCGAGCCCGAGATCGAGCCCGAGATCGAGCCCGAGATCGAGCCCGAGGTCGAGGTCGAGCCCGAGCCCGAGCCCGAGATCGAGATCGAGCCCGAGCCCGAGCCCGAGCAAAGGTGACGTCCCGGGCGTGCGCCACCGTGCGTTGGAAATGGCGGAGGTGGAAGAAGGGAGCGTGCCCCGGGGCGGGGGGAGTAGGGGGTAGGACCCCGGGGGGTAGCCGCCGCCGGGCGTCAATTTTGGAGCAGCGCTACGAACCGACCGTGACCCCGAACGGGCAGGCAGGGGGTGGTAGCCCATGTTGTGCCGTCCCGGGACGCCTCATCTGACCGAACGTCACGAACCGACCGTGACCTCGAACGGGCAGGCAGGGGGCGGTACCCCATGTTGTGCCGTCCCGGGACGCCTCATCTGACCGAACGTCACGAACCGACCGTGACCCCGAACGGGCAGGCAGGGGGCGGTACCCCACCCTGTGCCGTCCCGGGACGCCTCATCTGACTGAACGCCATGAAGCGAGCGCGTCCTCGAACGGGCCGTCAGGGGGTCGGACCTCGCCAGAGGCCGTCCTCGGACGGGGAAGGAGGGGGCTCAACCCCCTAATGGGGTAGGTCGAGACGACCTTTAGTCCCCCAACGCCGCCTCGACGAGCGTCAGGTAGCGCTTGAGGATGGCGGGGCGGTCGAACTCGGCGGCGCGGGTGCGCAGGGTGGCCGGGTCGGCGGGGTACCTCAATTGGCGGGGCTGGATGGAGGGCGCGTGCCCGCCATCGATTGCTCTGGCGGTCACCCCTGAGATCGTGGAAGAGTCTCGATAAAGATGTATCGCGCGCTCAGCGAAGTTCATCGATGATGAGGACGTCCCCGATCCACGGCTGCAGACCCGGAGATAGGCACACGGGAAGATCGCCTTGGCGTAGTGTCGGGTGCTCTCCAAACAACAATCGCAGGCAAGCACACCCGCGCGTCGGGCGATGCGAAGCGAGGCGGTGGTTTCGCGTGCGAAAGTAGTACGCTGCAATCTGGTGGTGCTGCCGAGTATATGCGCGTCGGGGCGTCCCGGGCTGCGTTGCAAAGCCGGGAGGAAACAAACAACATCGCTTCAAGGTTTGCGCCCGGCTCGCGTCTCTTTCAAGGGCGTATCCATCACATGCCACGTCAACTCAGAACGTAGCTACCCACAGGTCAAAGGAGGACGCATGGAAGACATCATCATCATCGGAGCGGGAGGGTTTGGTCGAGAAGTGTGGTGGTTGATCGAAGAGATTAACGCGTATTCTCCCCGATGGGCCGTGCGGGGCTTTGTCGATGATAGCCCGTCCCTGAAAGGAAAACATGTATGCGGGGTTCCGGTGTTGGGGACACTGGATGTTTTGATGGATAAACCAGGGCACGCCGTTGCGCTGGGGGTGGGAATCCCCGGGGTGAAAAAAACGATCCTTGAGAAGCTCAAACCCGCAGGGTTGAGCTGGCCCACGCTGGTGTCTCCGGACGCCCGAATGTCAAAATTTGTGTCGCTTGGCGCCGGCACATTGATTACGTCGGGTTGCATTTTAACGACACAGGTCGAAGTCGGCGCTCATGTCTTGCTGAATCTCGCGTGTACGGTGGGCCATGACACTCGCATCATGACAGGGGCCACGTTGTCGCCGGGGGTGAGCCTGTCGGGATACAGCACCGTCGGTCCCTGGAGTGACATCGGTACCCGGGCGGTGACCATTCCTGGCATCACCATCGGGAGGGCAGCGACGGTAGGAGCCGGGGCCGTGGTGATTCGAGATGTGCCTGCGGGGGCGACCGCGGTGGGGAATCCGGCTCGGGTGATTCGGCAGCCGGAGCCGGTGGAGTGAGTCCAGGATTCGTCTCTGGTCGCGAAGCAGGGCGCAGGTGATCGATGGGGATCACGCGAGCATCGCCTCTCGCACACGCGCCGTCTCGGGGGTCTTGACGTCGTGGTGAAGCCACGCCTGAAAACTCAATAGATTCCAGAGCTTATGGGAGTGGTTGGACTCGCCGCTGAGGTGCTCGGCCCAGAGCTTCTGGACGGGCTCGGGGTTGAGATAGCCCCGGGCGCGCAGCGCGTCTGGCGAGAGAAGATCGCCGGCCCACTCGCGCAGCGGGCCGCGAAGCCAGCTGTCGATGGGCACGCCAAAACCCATCTTGGGGCGATCGATGAGCGACTGAGGCACGTGGCGGTAGAGTACCTGGCGGAGCACCCATTTGGTCGTGCTCTTCTGAAGTTTCAGTCCCAGGGGCAGGCTCCAGGCGAACTCCACCAGGCGATGGTCGAGCAGGGGCACGCGCGCCTCCAGCCCGACGGCCATCGAGGCACGGTCGACCTTGGTGAGCACATCGTCGGGCATGTAGGAGCATTGGTCGCGGAACATCATCGCTTCGGCGGCCGAGGCCCCCGAAGGCGCGGGGATCTCGGGCGGGTGATGATCCTCGATGCCATGAATGTAGGTGGCCGGATCGGCGATGTTCGAGCGCAGGTGCAGGTAGAGAGCGTCGGCGTCGCGCAGGCCCAGCAGCGTCGCAACCTTTTGCATCTTTTCGCCGGGAAGGCGCATCTTCAGCGCCGGGGGCAAGAAGGCCTCAATCGCCGCATAGGCGGCGTCGATCTGAGCCGGATCCGGGGCCTGAAGCGCGCGGCTCAGTGCTCGACGAAGGGGGTAGGGCAGCCGGTGCATCGCGGCGACCCGGGGCCCCCAGAGGTGTCGGTTGTAGCCGGCAAAGAGCTCATCGCCTCCGTCGCCCGAGAGGCTCACGATCACCGACTCGCGCGCGAGCTTGCTGACCAGATAGGTGGGAATCTGCGAGGAGTCGGCAAAAGGCTCGTCAAAAAGCGTGGGAAGATCCGGCAGCACCGCAAAGGCATCGTCGGGGGTAAGGTAGCGCTCGGTGTGCTCGGTGCCCAGATGGCGAGCGACCTCGGCGGCGTGGGCGGCCTCATTGTAAGCCCCCTCGTGGTAGCCGATGGAGAAGGTCTTGATCGGACGCTCGGACTGCGCCTGCATCAGCGCGACGATCGTCGAGGAATCGATGCCCCCCGACAAAAAGGCTCCCAGGGGCACGTCGGCCACCATGCGATCGCCGATGACCTTGAGCAGCAGGGCTTCCAGCGCGTCGACCGCCTCGTGCTCGCTGCCCTCAAAGGGGTTGGCCAGTCCGCGGGCGGCCACCGCCCGGGCATCCCAGAAGTAGCGCGAGCGGGGAGGTTGGTCTGGCGCCTCAAAGGTGAGCCACTGGCCGGGCATCAGCTTAAAAATACCCTCGAAGATCGAGCGGGGCGCGGCGATGGAGTTAAAGCGCAGAAGATCCCCCAGCGCCTGTCGGTCGATGGCGGGCGAAAAGCCCGGAAAAGCCCGCAGCGCCTTGAGCTCTGAGCCAAAGAGCAGCGCGCCGGCCTGCACCCCGTAGTAGAGGGGCTTGATGCCCAGGCGATCGCGCACCAGATGCAGGCAACGCTGCTGACGATCCCAGAGCGCAAAGGCAAACATGCCCGCGATCGCCTGCAGCGTCTCCTCCATGCCGAGGATGTCGATCGCCGCAAGCAGCACCTCGGTATCGGAGCCGCCCCGAAAGCGAAGCTCGGGATGACTGCTTTGAAGCCCTTCGCGCAGCTCACCGTGGTTATAGATCTCCCCGTTATAGACCAGGTCGTAGCGCCCCGATGGTGAGCGCATCGGCTGGTGCCCCTCCGCGGAGAGGTCGAGGATGGAGAGGCGGCGGTGGCCCAGCCCGATGCCCCGGGCCTCATCGAAGGCGATGCCCCGGCTGTCGGGGCCGCGATGCTCCAGGCGATCGGTCATCGCGTCGAGCACCTCACGAGGATGAAGAAGAGATCGAAAGGTCCAGAAACCGGTGATACCGCACATCGATCGGGGCTCACGTTCGAGAAATAGAAAGATCGCAACCATGCGAAGGACGCGCCGAGACTATCGGCAGCGGGCCGAGATGGCGAGCGTATCGTTGTACCGGAGTGTACGCGTTTGTCAGGGCGCGATGATCGCCAATGGCGTGCACATCATGAGCGATGTGGCCCCGGGAGAGGTGATTCGCGCCTCGCGTTGAGGCGCTGACGCCTGAGCCGCACCGGCTGACGCGGCGCGCGCGCCGGCAGGAGCGCAAAGAGCAGCATCATATAAAAGGGAAGCATCGGCATGCGATAGCGCGCCAGGGTGCCCATGTTGGTGGTCGTCAGCCCCACGCCGAGCGCAAAGAGCACCACAAAGATCAGCGCAAATACCAGGGGGGGGGAGCGCATGATCACCTGCCAGCACTCGCGTCCTCCACGTCGGTAGAGGGCCAGGAAGACTAACCCGAGGATAAACGTCATCTCCAGCGCGCTTACCAGCGCCATGATGTTGTTCGCCTCAAAGAGAAAGGGGCGAGCCAGCGCGGTGATTACGGCCAGCGGGGCCATGGCCAGCTGACCCGAGGAGCTGGTGGGAGCGGTGTCGGAGAGGGCGAAGTTCGAGCCCCCCGAGATGCTCTGTCCGACCTCCTGGAGCCGGCTGGCTTCATCGACCAGGTTGGTCAGAGCGTAGCGAGGAAAGAGTGCTCCGAGTCCGATGATCGCCGTCATCGCCAGCGCCATGGCCAGCGCGAAGTGAAGCGGACGCAGGCTAAGCGCCTGTCCTCCGCTTAAGCGTAGCCCGCGCTGCCAGTAGTACCAGGCACCAGCCGCGATGGCGAAGGGGCCCAGGATGTAGGTTTTGACCAGGCCCACAATGACTGATCCTGCGCCGATGGCGAGCGCGGCGCGGGGTGTCGAGCTTGTGGAGTCGGCCAGCCTGATGATGCCGTAGGTTGCCAGCCCCAGCCCGATCATCGCGACGCTCTCTTTGAGGAGCCCGCTGGACCAGAACACGATGGAAGGCATCCACATCATGCCCGCGATCATGCGCTGGTGCAGGTGCGAGGGAAAGAGGGGGCGAAAGGCACGGTACATCGCCAGCTTGCCAAAGAAAGCCCCGATCGCTATCAGCAGACACGTTGCATAGAGCGAGCCCTGGGTGAGGTAATGGAGCCAGGCGCTGAGGCCGTACATCGTGGCAGTGGCCGGGCTGGACTCATCAAGCCAGGCGAAGTGGGTCGTCTGCTGCTGGAAGAGCAGCCGCAAGGCATCGGGGGCGTAGGCCAAAAAGTCTTCGCGCATCCGATCGGCGACGAAGGCGCTCTCGTGGAAGTAGGTGAGCATATCGCCGTAGCCGTAGACATCACGCGTGATGAAGACCTGAGCCAGGGCGGCGACGAGGTGGAGGGCAAATGCGCCGATGATCAGCCCCTGCTCGCGGCGCATATAATCCCGGAGCGCAAGCCCCAGGGCTCCCACCCCGAAGAGGATCGTGACGAAGCTGGGGATTAGTTCTAACATCCTGGGGAGTTCTCCGGAGCGGCTGCTGACCCACGTCATCGGGCGGCGCGGGGAGTAACGTCGAGGCGCGATGATTCCATCCGCGCCCCCCCTTTTTTGACAACGCAGGAAGAGCACATGGACGCCACGCAATCAGGCCCTCCCAAGACCTCGACTTCTACGGCAGGGCCACCGGTCAAGGTATGCCACATCATCACCGGGCTGGGAACCGGGGGGGCCGAGACCATGCTGACTCGCCTGGTGGAAGGCCGCGATCGCCAGCGCTTTCCCACCACGGTCATCAGCCTGATGGATCGGGGGCAGATGGCCGACAGACTGGAGGCCGCCGGCGCTCCGGTTGAGACGCTTGATTTAAACCGCGGCCGCCCCACTCCGGCCGCCCTCTTTCGGCTGCGTCGGCTGGTTGAACACCACAACCCCGACGTCATTCACGCCTGGATGTACCACGCCAACGTAGGGCTGATGGCCGGACTGGGCCGCCCCTTTGCCTGGAACATCCGCCAGTGCGTCTACGACCTGGCCGATGAGAGTCGGGGCACCCGGGCGGTGATTCGCCTGGGCGCCGTTTTGAGCCCGCAGGCCGATGCCATCATTTACAACTCCCGGCTCAGCCGCACCCAGCACCGTGCGCTGGGCTACTCCGAGCTGCGCGACCAGGTGATCCCCAACGGCTTTGATACGACCACCTTTCGCCCCTCCCCCGAGGCGTATCGGGAGGTGCGTCGGGAGCTGGGGCTTCCTACGGCGACGCCCCTGGTGGGTATGGTCGGCAGGCTTCACCCGATCAAAGATCACGCCAACCTCCTCGGCGCGATGACGATCGTGGCTGGCGAGCATCCCCAGGCTCGCCTGGTGCTGGTGGGGCGCGGGCTCACCGACGACAACACCGAGTTTGTAAGCCGGCTGCGCGCGCTCGACCTTCAGGATCGGGTGATCCTGCTGGGGGAGCGCCGCGACATCCCGCGCATCACCGCCGCTTTTGATGTGGCGGTGCTCAGCTCGCGCAGCGAGGGCTTTCCCAACGTGGTCGGCGAAGCGATGGCCTGCGGCGTGCCGATGGCGGTGAGCGATGTGGGCGATGCGGCCTGGCTTTTGGGTGAAGCGGGGCGAGTGGTGCCGCCGCAGGATAGCGTGCAGCTGGCGGAGGCGATAAGCGAGCTGCTGGCGATGGACGAGGTGGCGAGGCGGCAGCTGGGCCAGAGAGGGCGCCGACGTATCGTTGAGAACTTCTCGCTGGGAGCGATCGTGGCGCGCTACCACGCCCTCTACGCCCGGATGGCCGGCGTGCCCTTTGAAGCGCCGGCCTACGCCCCACCTTCGGCCCGGGAGCCCCACGCGGCCGATTCCGACGCTCTTGCAACCCCTCAAACGCAACACGCCTCAGAGTCGGCCGACGCCGAGCCCTGAGGCGCGTGAACGATCACGAGCTTTACGCCCGACCGACTACACCTTGCTCAACGCCCGGTGACGGCCGCTCTCAATGCGAATCACCTTGCTCGCCGGCACGCTGGGCCGATAGGTCGGGATCAGGGCTTCCAGCCCGGCGCGCACGCCCTGATCGTCGCCGACCTGGCCAGCGTTCATCAGCGCGTCGAAGGCATCTTCCATCTCCATGAGCAGGTCGGCGGGCTCTTTGCCCATAAAGATCTTGGCGTGAGCTGTGGTGTCGACCTCTTCACGATCGAGCGTCAGCTCTTCAAAGAGCTTCTCGCCAGGGCGCACCCCGCAGAAGTCGATGGGGATCTCCGTTTCGCTAAAACCGCTGAGCCGGATCATGTCGCGCGCCAGGTCCACAATCTTGACCGGCTCGCCCATATCCAGAATGAAGAGATCGCCCTGCTTGAAGGTCGCCGCCTGCAAGACGAGCTGGGTGGCCTCGGGAATCGTCATGAAGTAGCGGGTCATCTCCGGGTGGGTCACCGTGACCGGGCCGCCGCGGGCAATCTGCTTGCGGAAGATCGGGATCACGCTGCCGTTGGAGCCGAGCACGTTGCCAAAACGCACGACGCTAAAACGCGTGGTGGCGCAGGTGTGGTTGAGGTGGCGCACCAGAAGTTCGGCCACCCGCTTGGTCGCTCCCATCACGCTGGTGGGGTTGACGGCCTTGTCGGTGGATATGAGCACAAAACGCGCGACCTCAAACTCGGCAGCCAGGTTCGCCACGATCTCGGTGCCACCGATGTTGTTCTGCACCGCGAGCGCCGGGTGGGCCTCCATCAGCGGGACGTGTTTGTAGGCGGCGGCGTGCAGCACCACATCGGGGCGGTGCTGCTCAAAGACCTGGCGCATGCGCTCGGCGTCGGTGACGTTGCCGATGGCTGCAACGAGCTTGTCGTCGTGCTGCTCGCTGAGCTCGCGGTGAATGAAAAAGAGGGGCGTCTCGGCGCAGTCGAGCAAAATCAGGCGATCGGGGTTAAAGCGCACCACCTGCCGGCAGATCTCCGAGCCGATGGAGCCACCGGCACCGGTGACCAGCACGCGCTTTCCTTCGAGCGAGCGGCCGATGGCGTAGGTGTCCAGCTCCACCGGCGCGCGCCCCAGAAGGTCGGTGATGGCCACGTCGCGCAGCGCGTTGACCGAGACCTTGCCCTCGACCACCGCCTCAAAGGCCGGGACGATGCGGGTTTTGACCCCGGCGCGCTGCGCCTGCTCCACCACCCGGCGGATCTGGTCGCGGCTGGCCGAAGGCATCGCGATGATCAGCTCTTCGACCCCGTGCTTCTCGACGATCTGCGCCAGCTGATCGATCGGACCGAGTACCGGCACCCCGTGCATGCGCAGGCCGTGCTTGTAGGCGTCATCATCGATAAAGCCCACCGGCTGGTACACAATCTGACGGTTTTTGGCGATCTCCCGCACCAGCGTCTCACCGGTGTCGCCTGCGCCGGCGATGAGCACGGGCACCGCCGGGCGATCGTCGCCCCAGGTGGCCAGCTTCTCGCGCAGAAGTCGAAGACTGCCGCGCGCTCCGCCCAGCAAAATCAGCGAGAGCGCAACATCGAGCAGGTAGATCGAACGCGGGAACTCCTGCGGCGTGAGCACCAGCACGTTGAGCGCCAGATAGGCCAGCGAGGCCAGCGCCAGCGCCCGCGCCAGCGCGAGCACATCGTAGAGACTCACATACTTCCACCACCCCTGGAACATGCGCAGCGCCCCGAAGACTACCGCCTTGGTCGCCAGCAGCGGCACAAGCCCCGCCCACATCGCCGCCTGATAGTGAGGCGGGATCGCGTAATCAAAACGGATCAGAAAGGCGAGGAAGTAGGCCAGCGCAAAGAAGCCCAGATGCAGCGAGGCGATGATGCCTAAGCGCGCCCAGCGCGGAAGCCTCGGCAGATGCCCCAGCCACGAGGAGAGCGATGATGATGTCATAACGTCCACGTCTTTGATGAGGCGACTACAGGGCCTCAAAACCCCCGGGGACCCGCGCTACGCCTTGAGGCGCCGCAGTCTGTCGCCGATACCGATGACCGGAGGCTAAGGTCTACCGGACTCCACCCCGGAGTTCAACGCGCCCCGCGTAGCGCTTCGTAGCGCGCGGGTGCGCCTCTCCCCCATCTGCGTTCAAATGTGCCTGCGCCCCCGGGTGCGCTCCGGCTTAAAAGCTCGCTTGAGCGGGCACCCGGCTGGAACCCATGTACTGCGCGTTGCCGAAGGCCAGCATCGGGTAAAAAATGAAGGGCAAAAAGATGAGCCCCAGCCCCCACAACGTGTCTTTGCCGTAGGCTTCGGCAAACGCCAGCGAGATGATGATCATGGCCACCACATTGGCCACGGGCACAAAGAGCAGCAACACCCACCAGATCTCTTTGCCGGCGATCTGCACCATAATAATCGTGTTGAGCACCGGGATCAGCGACATCCACCCCGGCTGGCCAGCCTTCGTGAAGAGCTTCCACGTACTGGCGACCAGCACCAGGAGCAGAGCCAGCGAGATCACCAGCGAGATGAGCAGAACAACGAGCATCGCTCCGCCACCGAGGAGATCTTCGATGGGAAACTCCGGCTGGGCCTGGGCGATAAGAGAGAGGGTGGTGAGCGCGTTAAGCATGGACGACTCCTGCAAGCACATGGGTGGGCGATGCGAGTGCCCGCCCGGGTTTCTAAATGAGAACGCGCTCAGGCTAGAGCGCGCATCGGTGTACTGCAAGTCCACGGCCGCTCTCGAAATGCATCACAGCCTTCTCGTGCGCCGTTGATTCCTGGCGCGGAGTGCGTCAGCCTGTGCAGGTTCGCTTTTGAATAGAACCAGGATGTTTGAGCCTCATCCCACGATGAGCCTTACCGGCCCGATCTGACTCTGGATATAAGCATGCGGAAACATACAACGTCTCTGGGGGCCGCTGCCCTTCTGGCACTTCTCATGGCCAACGCTGGCTGCATTCAAAACAAGCAATGCACCTCGGCGGCCGATTGCTTCGTCGGCGAATATTGCCAGGCGGGCGTGTGCATCGAGCGCGACGATGGTGACGCGCCCGATACCGACGCTCCTGACACGGAGAGTCCAGACACGGACGCTCCCGACGCTGACGAGCCCGACAGTGAAGTCCCCGACGTCGACGAGCCCGACAGCGAAGACCCCGACGCCGAAGACCCCGACGAGAATGTGGTCTACGAGGGGTCGTTGATTCTGGAGAACGCCGCCGACGTGGAGGCCGCTCGCCAGTATACCGAGATCACCGGCGGGCTTACCTTCCAGGTGAACGTCGCTCATGTGACGTCGATCGAACTTCCCGCCCTGCGGAGGGTCCACGGGACGATGATGATCAACAGCCTCTCCACCACCGAGTCGATCTCATTGGCCTCGCTCACGAGCGTCGGTCAGGCGTTTATGGGCTCGGGCAACGCCGCGTTGCGCTCGCTGAATCTGCCGGTCCTCGACTCCATCGGAGGAGGGATGACCCTCACCAGCACCGAGGCCAGCTCTCTCTATGTTCCAGCGCTTCGTCAGGTGGGCGGCTCGGTGACGTTCTCCAGCAACACCACGATCACCTCGGTGAGCATGCCGAGCCTGGAGACAGTGACAGGCGATCTTTCCCTGCTCAGCCTCTCGGCACTCAATGAGCTCAGCCTGGGCTCGCTGCGTACGGTGGGAGGCTCGCTGATGCTCGGTGGCCTGCAGGTCGAAAGCGTCACTCTCGGAAAGCTGGAGCAGGTCGGCCAGAACATCTCCCTCTACAGCAACCCCTTGCTCAAGACCCTCTCGATGCCCCGGCTCCAGGAGCAGGGGGCGCTGGGCGACACCCCCGCCGACCTGACCTTTAGTATCGTCTCCACCCCGCTGCTCCGCACTCTGGAGCTCGATGAGCTCCAGCAGGTCCACGGAATCTTCAGCATCGTCGGGGTGAGCGGCCAGCTCACCGTGGACATCACGGCGTTGCAGGCGGTCGGCCAGAACCTCTCCCTGGCCCAGAACCCGGGGATGGACGCTGTGAATCTGCCGGCGCTTGTCTCGGTTGGAAACAACCTGAGCATCGGGAGCAACGATGTGCTTGTTGCCCTGAGCGTACCCTCGCTTCAGAACGTGGTGGGCCGCGTGTCGATCGCCGGCAATCCGCAGCTTTCCCAATGCCTGGTTCTGAACGTGGAGACGCAGTTGCGGACCGCGGGTTGGGCGGGAGAGTTTGGCTCCGGCGGCAACCTGCCCGAGGACTGCAACTGAGCGGGGCTCACGCGCGATATCGTGTTGAAAACAGGGGGGTATAGCGCGTTCGGGGGGGATGGCGAATCCTCGTGTGCTTCGTTGTATCAAGGCTCAAGGCGCGCTAAGCTCCTCCCTACCACGCTTTTTTGTAACAATTTGAACGGATCACGGGCCCGGGTCGGGCATGCCTCTCTCACTGCGACTCCCTCGCAGCGAGAAACGCCCGGCGCGTGTCCACCGCGCGGAGAGAGCAATGAGTAGACGATACCGAGAGTACCGGGGTTGGCTGGGCGCCGGGTGTGTGGCTGCGGTGACGATGATCGGAGCGCCGGCGTTTGCGGCGACCTTAAGCGGCGCGACCTTCTCGGCCGAGGCCGGCACCGCCGTCTCCAACATGGAAGTGCGGCTGTGGCAGCAAGGCCCCAAGGGCTACGCCATCGCCGCAACCACCACCAGCGGGGCCGATGGCATCTACCAGTTCACCGAGGTGGCCACGGGCACCTACACGATTGACGCGCGCATGGGTGAGGGCACCACCGGCCACTACGGCGACACCTGGTTCGATGAGGCCGAGCCGATGAGCGAGGGCCTCTTCTTCTCAGATGCCGACGTGCTGGAGGTCACCGAGGGCGACACCCTGGCCGACCTCAACGTCTACCTCCCGCAGACCGGCGGCTTCGACGGCCGCATCACCTCCCCGGCCGGCGTGGGCCTGCAGGGTATCGGGGTGCGCGCTGAGAGCCTGGTCGATCACCGCTACCACCACAATCATTTTACGAAGATGCAGGGCCCCGTCAGCGGCGCCTTCTCGATGCGCGGGTTGATCTCGACCGGTGACGGACACAGCTACCGCCTGCTCTTCTACGATCCCCTGGGGCGCTACGAGACTCAGGTGGTCGATGGCCCCTTCGCCGTCACCGAAGGCGCAGCCCAGGCGCTGGGCGACTTCGCCCTGGTGGAGATGGGGGCCGACGCCAACGAGCCCAACAACGAGGCGGCCACCGGCGTGGCCATCGACGCCCTGCCCTACAGCAGTGAGGGGGCGATCATCGCCCCGCGCGGCTCCGATGTGGACTTTTACTGTGTGGAGGTCGACCCCGGCGATCGTCTCATCGCCCGCGCTCGCGCGCTGATTGAGGTCGACGGCCAGACCCGCGAGCACCCCTGGATCGACCCCATCCTCTCGGTCTGGAACCCGGCCGGCCCCACCTTCCTGGGCTCCAACGACGATGACCCGGCCGGCGGCACCCTCTCCAGTCTTCTGGACACCGGGGAGCTGGAGGGCGGCCGCCACTGCTTCGTCGTCAGCACCTTTGGCGACGCCGACTGGACCGGCGCCGGCCAGCAATCCGCCGGCCGCTACGTCTTTGATGTGGAGATGGGCAACCGCCGCCCCTTCATCGAGGTTAGCTACGAGGACGCTCCGCTCCCGGCCGAGATCACCGTCTCGGAGGGCGATCGCGTCGAATTCTCCATGATCTACGGCGACATCGACGGTGACGCGCTCGACGTGAGCGTGGTGCACGTCGACGCCCATGGCGAAGAGATCACCGGCACCCTGGCCCCGGGCGCCCAGGGCGATGTCTACACCTGGGACGTCGCTCAGACCGCCGCCCCCAACGGGCCTTTTGAGATCACCTTCATCGTCAGCGATGGCGAGTACACGGCCGAGGCCACCGTGGTGGTCACCGTCGAGCAGGTCAACGTCGCCCCGGGCCTCCCCGTGCTGCTCAGCCCCATTGCTGGCGAGCGCGTGAGCATCAACGCCGTGCCGCTGAGCTGGGAGAACGCCGTCGACGTCGACGAGGATCTGCTCACTTACGACGTCATGGTGCGTGAGAACTCCACCGAAGCCACCCTCGGCCAGGACGTCACCGTCGATGAAGGGGAGGGCGGCCAGACCGAGTGGCGCACCGATGCGCTCACCGAAAACGCGCTCGTCTACTGGCGTGTGCGCGCCTTCGATGGCGACGCCGCCACCGGCTACGGCATGTGGACCGACTGGGAGACCTTCCGCGTCGACACCACCAACGAGCCCCCGGGCATCCCCGAGATCCGCAAACCTCTCAGCGGGGAGCTCGTCCTCTCGTTGACCCCGCGCATCTCCACCACCAAACCCGCCGACCCCGAAGATGATCCGGTCGCCATCCTCATCGAGCTCGCCGAAGAGAGCAGCTTTGAAGCGGTGATCGTCGCCAGCGGCGAAGTCCCCGCCGAAGACACCGCCCAGGCCGTGGAATGGACCGTCACCGACGATCTGGTCGGCGGCCAGGAGTACTACGTGCGCGCCCGCGCCACCGACGATCGCGGCGCGCTAAGCGACTGGTCCGACCCGCTGCGCTTCCGCGTGCGCGCCCCCGACTCGCTCACCCCCCCGGTGATCGGCGAAGAGATGGGCGCGCGCTGCTCCGGCGACTTCTTGATGAGCGAAGAGGGACTGCTCGAATCGCTGACCGTCGGCAACATCGACGCCAACGGCGACGCCCTGAGCTTCGAGCTGGAGATCAGCCGAAACAATGAGGTCGTCTTCAGCAGCCAGACTCCGCAGAGCGAGGGCGCCCAGACCACCATCGCCATCGACCCCGGCACCTTCAGCGAGCCCGGCACCTACCTTTTGCGCGTGCGCGCCATCGGCGGCGGCGAAGAAGGCCCCTGGAGCGAGTGCACCCCGCGTATCGTCGCCGACGAGGAGCAGCCCGAAGAGCCCACCGGCCCCCGGGTCACCGTCACCGACCAGGAAGATGGCTGCGGCTGCACCTCCACCTCCGGCTCCGGCCAGGGCTCCGCCCTGGTTCTCCTGCTGGGCTGGTTGCTGATCACCCGCCGGCGTAAGCGCGACGCTTAAGTGCTTCGCTAAGCTCTAAGCCCCCCGACTAAAACCCCCGGTGCATCGAAGATGCGCCGGGGGTTTTTTGATCAGGGAGCAACCCTGCAACGCCGGGGGTTATGCGGTATCTTTTATGCCTCCTCATCCCTGAAAAACCCCACCAACTCCTCATGCCGCGCCGCCGCGTCCTCATACCCCATATCAATCAGCTCGCCGGTGTACTGCCCGTCGAAGAGCACGTAGCTCAGGAGATCGCTCTCGCGCCCGCCCTCGGTCTCGGTGGCCCGCTGGCCGATCCGCCGCAGCGGCGCCGAGCCCCAGAAGCTCTCCGGGAGCGTCCTGGCCAGGCTTGCAGCGAGTTCCCCCAGATCGCGGCTGGGCCGCAATAATAAAGGCTCAACGACCCGGTAGCCCTGCCCGCGGTGGGAGCGGATCACATCGTTGAAGGTCGGCAAAAAACGCTCCTCGCCAAAGGCCTCCTCCCCGTAGCGCAGCATCGCGTTGACGCGGTTGAGCACGCTCAAATCGTAGTCGAGCGGGTCGAGCAGGAGCGCGTCGAGCACCTTGCCCAGCACATAGGAGAGGTCGGGGTGCTCCACGCGCCGCAAATGCTCCGGCACCGGGGTGGGGTGATGAGCCCGGGCGTGGGGAGGCTCGGATTTTAACGAGATCACCAGCAGCCGGTCCGCCCCCAGACGCAGCGCCGGGGAGATCGGCGTGTTCTGGCGCAGCGCCCCGTCGCAGTACCAGCGCCCGTGCACCTGCACAGACGGAAAAAGCATCGGGATCGCCGCGCTCGCCAGGACCTTTTTAGGCGTGATCGGCCCGGCCCGGGCGATCCGCCGGCGGTCGCGCGTCCAGGGCGGAAGGGGCTGGTGCGACTGCACAAAGACCGTGGTCTGCCCTGAGATGATGTCGGTGGCCGTCACCGACGCCGCCCGCAGATGCCCGCTGGCCAGGTTATGTTCAATGCGCCGAAAGGGGATCTCATGGCGCACCAGCCGGTCGAAAAAGCCCGTGTGCAAAAAGCCCCCGGGGCGGCTCGTATCGCTGAGCGCAAGCTGCGCGCGTCGCAGTGGCCCGGGCAGCTTCGACTCCACCAGGTAGTGGTAGAGCAGCCGGCCGACCTCGGGGTAGGAGAAGCGGATCACCTCCTGAAAGTTCAGCGCTCGCCAGAGGTGCTCCAGCCGCGCCGCGCAGTAGTGGGGTTCATCGAGGGTGGCCGCCACCCAGGCGGCGTTGATCGCCCCGACGCTCGTGCCGCTGATGATGTCAAAACGCGGCGCATGTCCCAGCTCCGCCGGAAGCGCGTGCATGATGTAGCGCAGCACGCCCACCTCATACGCCCCCCGCGCCCCTCCCCCGGAGAGCACCAGCGCGCGCTGCGGCCCCTTTTTTGAATCGTTCGCCAATGAGGTCGTGGGGGAAGTCATGTTCAAAACAACAACGTCGTCAGTGGGTTAGCGTGACCGTGGGTCGGTTGCGCGTAAGGGTATCTGCCCCAGGGCCGCCATAGGGGGGAGCGTTTAAACAGGGGACGAAACGCCGATCGCCGCCCAGCCTAACATGCCGTTGACGCGCCGGCGTAGCCACGATGCGCCCCTTATGCGAGGTTGGTGCCTCCGATGAGCGGCACATCATGACGAGGTAAAGAATGAGCAGCGAAGACACGATCACCTGGCAGGATTTTGAAAAGGTGCAGCTCTGCGCCGGCACCATCGTGCGCGCCGAGCCCTTTCCCGAGGCGCGCCGGCCCGCCTACAAGGTCTGGGTGCGTTTTGGCGAGGGCGACGTGCGCAAATCCAGCGCCCAGATCACCGAGCGCTACACGCCAGAAGAGCTCGTGGGCACGCGCGTGATCTGCGTGACGAATTTTCCGCCCAAACAGATTGGCCCGATCCGCTCCGAGGTGCTCATCTGCGGCTTTGAAGACGCCGCGGGCGCCATCGTGCTCGCCAGGCCCGATGGCGAGGTGCCGGACGGGGCGAGGCTCAAGTAGATGTGCGAGGTCGAAACGTATGGTGCTGAGGTAGCGGTATGAAGTTCAGCTTTGGACTCCTCGATCGCCTGCGCTTCCAGGTGGAGCGCGCGCTGATCCGCGGCCCCCACATCCAGCTTCTGGTCGTGGCGGCGGTGGTGGCGCTGGTCGCGCTTGTGGGCGGGCTGGCCGTGCTTCCTCCCGACGCCAATGGCGAGGGGCTGGAGCAGTCGGTGTGGTGGGCCTTTTTGCGCCTGACCGACCCGGGGTATCTGGGCGACGACCAGGGCGCCTGGCGCCGCGTGGTGGCCACCGCCCTGACCCTGGCGGGCTACGTGCTCTTTATGGGCACGCTGGTGGCGATCATGACCGGCTGGCTCCTGCGCTCGATGCGCACCCTGGAGCGGGGGCTCACCCCGGTGGTCATGGAGGATCATTTTGTGGTCCTGGGCTGGACCGACCGCACCGTGCCGCTTCTGCAGGAGCTGCTCCTCTCCACCTTCCGCGTGCGCCACTTTCTGGCCGGGCTCGGCGGCGGGAGGCGCGCGCGCATCGTCACGCTGGTCGAAGAACTCGACGAGGAGATTTTAGAGGAGATCCGCCAGGATCACGTCGTCGGCCCCCGCGCCGCCGAGGTGGTTTTGCGTTCGGGCTCGGGCATCAACGCCGACCACCTGCGCCGGGTGGCCGCGGTGCACGCCGCCGCCGTGATCGTGCCCTCACCCCAGGAGCAAGAACCCGGGGAGGTCAGCGCCGATGTGGAGGTCATCAAGATCCTCCTCTCCCTCGACGGTCAGGTTCGGGCCGCCGGGGAGCCACATCCTTATGTGGTGATCGAGCTCCAGGAGCCTCGCCATGAAGAGGTCGCGCGCCGCGCCTACGGTGGCCCGCTGGAGGTGGTCAGCAGCAGCCAGCTCATCGGCCGATTGATGGCCCAGAACATGCGCCATGCGGGGCTCTCGCGGGTCTACAACGAGCTCTTAAGCCCCGAGATCGGCAGCGAGGTCTTCATCCGCCATCACGACGCGCTCGCCGGCAAAACCTTTGCCGAGGCCGCTCGCCGTTTTGAGCGCGCCACCCTCTGCGGGGTGGTGCGCAGCACCGAGGGCCGCTTTATCCCCCACCTGGCCCCCGGCCCCGACTTCAAGCTGGCCGCCGGCGACGCCCTGGTGCTCATCGCCCGCACCTTTCGCGACGCCGCCCCGGCCGAGGAGCCCTGGCGCGGTGCCGGGCGCCCGCTCAAACGCCTGAGCGCCGAGCCCCTGCGCGAGCTCGATCACCGCGGCCGCCGCGTGCTCGTGCTCGGCTGGAGCGAGAAGGTGCCCGCGCTCCTGACCGAGCTCGGCTCGTATGGCGCCGGCGCCTTCGAGGTCACGGTGGTCTCTTCGCTTCCTATTACCGACCGCCTCGATCGCCTCCGTCGCCAGAACCTCGATCTGCCCGAGCGTGTCTGCCGCCACATCGAGGCCGACTACACCCACTGGGGCGACGAGGGCGCACGTGAGATCGCCCGCGCCGACCACGTCGTCTTTATGAGCAGCGATCGCCTCGTCAGTGGCGAGGAGGCCGACGCCCGCACGATCATGGGCTACCTCTCGCTGGAAGAGACGCTGAACCTGCCCCGCAAACGCGATCGCCCCCCGCTCCAGCGCCTCGTCGAGCTGAGCGATCCTCATAACCAGACGCTCATTGGCGAGCGGGTCGGCGAGGTGATGATCAGCCCGATTTTGCTGAGCCATGTGCTGGCGCAGGTGGCGCTTCGCCGCGAACTCTCGGTGGTTCTCGACGAGCTCTTTACCGCCGGCGGCGCCGAGATCGCCTTTCGGCAGCTCGACGAGTACGCGCTTGGGCCGGGTATGTTTGGTTTTGAGGAGCTCGAAGAAGAGGCCACGCGCCGCGCCGAGGTCTTTCTGGGCGTGGAGCGACTCGCCAGCGCCCGCGAGGGCAAAGGGTCGGCCCCCGGCAGGGCGCTGGAGCTCAATCCGGAGCGCGGTCGGAGCTGGGAGCTCGCCGCCCACGATCGCCTGGCCGTGATGACCCGCGTGGCGCGCCGCCCGCCAGCGCCAGAACCGCGCGACGAGGCCTGAAGGCTTCCCGGGCCTGTTCGGAGTGTCGCTAAGGCTCCCGAGTCGGTCGCCGACCCCGGGAGAGGGGAGGTGACCTCCCCCCCGAGCCGGTCGCCGACCCCGGGAGGGGGGAGGTCACCTCCCCCCCGAGCCGGTCCTGGAGGCATTTTTTTGCGTCGCTAAGGCTCCCGAGCCGGTCACCGACCCCGGGAGGGGGGAGGTGACCTCCCTCCCGAGTCGGTCGCCGACCCCGGGAGGGGGGAGGTGACCTCCCTCCCGAGTCGGTCACCGACCCCGGGAGAGGGGAGGTGACCTCCCCCCCGAGCCGGTCACCGACCTCGGGAGAGGGGAGGTGACCTCCCCCTCATGCCACACCCCGACCCTGTTCTGAGCGGCGCTGAGGCGCAAACCAGGGCCCGGATCGAAATACGATGCGAGCGAGAGCACTCGAAGCGTGCGATGGTAGGCGCGCGATGGAGCAGGGCGGCGAATAATCTCTGGCCTTCCGAGTCTTATCGCTACCCCCCCGGATCAGGGGGGCACGACCGAGATGGAGTATCATGATGACGACCCCCCGACCCCTCCCCGATCCTGAAACCATCGAGCGCACCCTGGCGCGCAGCCGCCGGGGCCGCCTGCCGATGTGGGTGGGCTCGACGCTGGTGGTGGGTGGGCTCATCGCTGCGGTGGCCTGGTGGCAATCGCCTGGCGAGCAGCCTATTCACTGGCAGACGCAGCCCGCGGATCGCGGCGACATCATCGTCTCGGCCAGCGCCACCGGCACCGTGGAGGCGCGGCGCACCGTGACCATCGGCGCGGAGATCTCCGGCAAGCTCGCCACGGTCAACGTCCAGAAGAACGAAGAGGTGGAGGAGGGTCAGGTGCTGGCCACCTTCGACACCACCGTGCTCGAGAGCCAGCTGGCCCTGGCGCGCGCCGGACTGGCCTCCGCCCAGGCCTCGCTGCGCCGCGCGCAGGCCTCGCTCGATGAGGCCGAGGGTGAAGAGCGGCGCACCCGCTCGCTGGTCGAGCGCGAGGTGGGAGCGCAGGCCGAGCTGGAAGCCGCCCGCGCCCGCACGCTGCGCGCGCAGGCCGATCGCGATCAATCCCGCGCCGACGTGCAGCGCGCCCGCGCTCAGGTCGATGACGTGCAGACCCAGCTTGAGCGCGCCACGATCACCTCTCCTATTGATGGCGTCATCCTGGCCCGACATGTGGAGCCCGGCATGACCGTGGCCTCCTCGCTCCAGGCCCCCGAGCTCTTTTTGGCCGCCGAAGACCTCGCGCGCATGCGTCTGCAGGTATGGGTGGACGAGGCCGACGTGGGCCTCGTAAAACCCGGCCAGCAGGCCACCTTTAGCGTGAGCGCCTGGCCCGGCCAGACCTTCGACGCCACGGTCGAATCCCTCGATCTGGCGCCGACCCTGACCGAAAACGTCGTCACCTACGTCGCCGAGCTCTCCGTCGACAACAGCGAGCGCCTGCTGCGCCCCGGGATGAGCGCGGCGGTGACGATCATCACCGAGACACTCACCGGGGTGCTGCGCGTGCCCAACGCCGCGCTGCGCTTTACCCCGCCGGCCCCCGAAGAGGAGGCGCGCCCGGGCGGTGGCCTCCTGCCGCGCTTCGGACGCTGGGGCGGTCGCGGCGGCGGAGCGGCTCAGGGCGTGGGCACCGTTTATGTGCTTCAAAAGGGGGAGCCCACCGAGCTCCGGGTGCATACCGGCCGCAGCGACGGCCGCTTTACGCAAATCACCTCCGGCGAGCTCGAAGCCGACACCGAGCTGCTCATTGGCTTCAGCGAGGGGCCACCGCCGGAGGATGGGCCGCGAGGCGCTCGCGAACCCTCCGCGAAACAGGGAGGAAAGCGGTGAGCACCCTCCCTCCCTCCTCAAACCTCGCGCCCACCCCCATCATCGAGCTGCGCGAGGTGCGCAAGATCTACGGCGAAGGCAACACCGAGGTCCGCGCCCTCGACGGTGTCGATGTGGCCATCTACCCCGGGGAGTTTGTGGCGGTGATGGGCCCCAGCGGCTCGGGGAAATCCACCTGCATGAATATCATCGGATGCCTCGACTCCCCCTCCAGCGGCCAGTACCGCTTCTGCGGGCTGGATGTGGCGCGTTACGACCGCGATCAGCTCGCGCTTTTGCGTCGCGGCTACCTGGGCTTTATCTTCCAGAGCTTCAACCTGATCGCGCGCACCACGGCACTTGAGAACGTCGAGCTCCCGCTGATCTACAAGGGCATCGCCCCCTCCGAGCGCCGCCCCCGCGCGCTGCGCGCGCTGGCCAGCGTGGGGCTGGGCGCGCGCGCCGACCACACCCCCGCCGAGCTCTCCGGCGGTCAGCAGCAACGTGTGGCGATTGCCCGCGCGCTCGTCACCGAGCCCACCCTCCTTCTGGCCGACGAGCCCACCGGCAACCTCGACACCACCACCACGCTTGAGGTCATCGAGCTCCTCAAGACGCTCAACCGCGAGCAGGGCATCACCATTGTGCTGGTGACCCACGAACCGGAGGTGGCCCAGCACGCACAGCGCGTGCTCTGGTTTGTCGACGGCACGCTGCGCGCCGACGGCTCGCCGGGGGAGGTGCTCCGATGAGAATGCGCGATACGCTCACGATGGCCTTTGTCGCCATCGCCCGAAACAAGGTGCGCTCGGTGCTCACCGCGCTGGGCATCGTCATCGGCGTGGCCAGCGTCATCGCCATGGTGCATCTGGGCCAGGCGGCCACGCGCAGCGTCACCGAGAGCATCAGCTCGATGGGCTCGAACCTGCTGATCGTGCAGACCGGCCGGGGTCGCGGCCGCGGCGGGGTGCGCGGGGCGGCCACCGCCTTTACCCACGAAGACGTTGAGCTGATGGCCCGCCAGATCCCCGGGGTGCTGGTGGCCCCGCAGGCCAACACCCAGGCCACGCTGGTCTTTGGCGGCATCAACCACACAGCGTCTGTGATGGGCACGACCCGCGACTTCTTTGCGATCCGCAACTGGGAGCTCGAAAGCGGTCGCCTCTTTGATGCTGCAGAAGAGGAGAGCGCGGCGACCCTGTGTGTGATCGGCCACACTGTGGCCTCGACCATGTTCGGATCCGGAGATCCCCTGGGCCAGACCTTGCGTGTGGGTCGGAGTGCCTGCCAGATCATCGGCGTGCTCGCCAGCAAAGGCGCCTCCCTGGGCCAGGATCTCGACGATGTCGTTGTGATGCCCACCCTCGCTGTGCAACGCCGGCTGATCGGTAACCTCGATGTGCGCTCGATCTACGTCTCGGCGCTCGTCGACGGCAGCACCGCCCGGGTCAAAGCCGATATGGAGCGTTTTTTGCGCGAGCGCCGCCCCGCCGCCGGCGAAGACAGCTTCTATGTACGCGATATGCAGGAGGTCGCCGACACGCTCGCCGGCACCACCCGCACGCTCACCCTCTTATTAGGAGCGATCGCCGCGGTCAGCCTGCTGGTCGGGGGCATCGGCATTATGAACATCATGCTCGTCTCGGTGACCGAACGGACCCGTGAGATCGGCATCCGCATCGCCATCGGCGCCCGGGTGCGCGATGTGCTCGTGCAGTTTCTGGTCGAAGCCGTGGCCATCTCCACGCTCGGTGGTGTTATCGGCGTGATGCTCGGCGTGGGCGGCACCTACATCGCTACCAGCAAGATGGGACTTCCCTTTGTGCTCTCCACCGAGACGATGCTCGTAGGTTTTGGTTTCTCCGCCTTTATTGGCGTCGTCTTCGGCTTCGTTCCCGCCCGAAAGGCCGCCCGACTTAACCCGATTGAGGCGCTTCGCCATGAATGATCGTCGCCCCGCCCGACGACGCGCCCCCTTTTATAGCGTCGTATCTCAAGGTGCCCTGGCCGCGCTCCCGCTCGCCATCGCATTGCTCGCCAGCTCACCGGCATCGGCGCAGACCCCACTCCCGGATGCAGCAGCTCCGACGGCTTCGGCCGACGCCAACCCGACCTGGCTCACCCCTGAAGCGATCGTGGAGCTGGTCTTACGCCAGAGCCCCGATCTGGAGCGCGCCCGCATCGAAGAAGAACGCGCCCGTGAGCTGGTGATCAGCGAGGAGTACGGGCGCACCCCGATCTTCAGCGCCGATGCCGGCTACCGCTATGGCCAGTTCCCCGATCTCTCCGCCCAGGGCACGCGTCTGATCGACTCCAGCGCGTTGAGCCTGGCCGGCCGCCTCTCCCATACGCTGCCGATCGGCACGCGGATCGCGTTGAGCGCGTCATTAAACAGGGCGGTGCGTGACTCGGTGGTCTTAGGCGATCTGGGCGTGGCCTACGACGCGGGGATCGCGGCCGAGATCACCCAGCCCCTGCTGCGGGGAGCGGGGCGCGATGTGGTCGACGCCGCTCTGCTTGCCGCGCGCCGCGCCGAGCAGCTGCGCCGGGCCCAGAACGATGAGCTTACAAGCGCGCTGCTCTATGAGAGCCTCATCACCTACTGGGATCTGTGGCTGGCGCAGCGCTCGTTAGAGATCCAGGAGGGAGCGCGCCGTCTGGCCGAGCAGAGCCTGCAGGAGGCCACCGTGCGCCTGGAGGCCGGCGCGGCAGCGCCGGCCGATCTCATTCCCCTGCGCATCGAGATCGCCCGCGCCGAAGAGAGCCTACTCGCCGCACGCACTCAGCAGGATGAGCGGAGCCTCGCGTTGACCCGCCAGCTCGGACTTCCACCCGATACCTCTCTGCGAGCCCGCGCGGATGCTCCCACCCTGGTCGACCTTCCCGACAGCGAGCGCGCCCTGGAGCAGTACGAGAAGACCTCTCCCGAACTTCAACGCCTCACCATCGCCCTGGAAGACGCCCGCCAGCAGGCCGGGCTCGCCAGAAAGAGCGCGCGCCCGGCGCTCGACGCCCTGGGCTCCTTTCAACTCGATGGCCTGGGTCGCTCCACCCCCGAGGCCCTCTCTCAGCTCGGCCGCGCCGAAGGCTACGTCGCCTTTGTGGGGCTGCGCCTGGAGCTCCCTATCGTAAACCGCGCTCGTCAGGCCGACGCTCGGCGCGCAGAGCTTGCCGTGCGCGCCGCCGAACACGACCTGCAGCAAGCCCGTGCTGAGGCCCGCGTCACCATCACCTCTCTCAGGAACGAGGCTCGTGCCGCCCGCACCCGCGCCGAGCTCGCCAGGCACACCGCCGCACTCACCCGTGAAAACGTCGACGCCCAACGCGCCCGCTTTGAAACCGGCCGCGGCACCGCCTTTGAAGTCGTCGACGCTCTCCAGCGCCTACAAGAGGCCGAAGCGCGAGTCGTTACGGCCCACCTCGAGCTGATGCGCCAGGTCCTCACCCTCCAGGAACTCACCGGTACGCTCCTCACCAGCGCCCTGTGATCCGACTCAAGACCTGTGAGGATCCTCCCCGATCCGCATCATATCCACCGGAAGCACCCTTCTTTCTCGATAAACGATCGTAATGCCATTAAAACAAGGTCTTCAGCATGCCTCCCGACGCTAAGTTTCAATATTTATGCAATCGGTGGAAAAACCTGTTGACACTCCGGGCCCCGACACATACCTTCCATCTCGTCGACGCGGTGCTGCTCTCCGGAGCCACTCGCTGAGACAAGGCCGAAAGTCACCGACGATGTCGAAACTTTTTCGAAATCGGGCTTGACGCCAAAGAGGTTCGGACTTAGTTTCCGCCTCCGCTCAACGCGACGCCAACACGGGCCGCAGCGAGCAACGTCGACATGGATTTCGAAAGTTTAGAAACTTGAAAAAACTTCGAAAAACATCTTGACAGAACAAAACGCGGAACGTAAGTTCCGCATCCCTCGGCGGGGCGCCAAAAAGAAACACGGCGAAACGCGAGGTTCAAGTCGAGACAAGTGCTCGACGCTCTTTGAAAAGTTCATAGGAATCCAGACAGGGCATGTTCAATGCCTTGTCGGGCAGCAAGCGTTTTTACAAGCAAAGCAATGTCAAGAGCTTATGCTGTGCAGGCGGGTTGATGTTACATGACGTGAGCGTACGAACGACAGGTTCTCGTCAAGCGCATGTAACACGAGCGCGAGGCTTT